>CAZVSK010000010.1:0-25844 GCA_964630035.1 uncultured Candidatus Saccharibacteria bacterium | reverse complement strand
TGGTGGAGATGGCCGGAGTTGAACCGGCGTCCGATACGTATTTCACAGACAGTCTACACGCTTAGTTTTGGAAAACTCGTGAGAGCTTTCGAACAATAACACCCCGTATTGTCTTTCTCCGAAAGGAGCGGGGCCGATCCTTTTTCGGAGCGGTCCTCATTATGACACCGGCGATCCCCTATGAGGCATTGGGGGCCGATGCTCCAGAAAAATATCCGAAGAGCCCTGCATTACGCGTATGCGAGCGCAGGAACTGCGTTATAATTGGCAGTTATTGTGTTTTGAATAGTTTACGAGATATTCGGCTCGGCATGCAGTCAGCAAAACAACAGTACCGTCGAAGCCCGTCATCCCCTTGAAAATTTATGATTTTTTAACGAACGCGCGTATTTCTCTCTCTGTTTCTCTCTTTTTTATCACCTCTCTCTTGTCTCTTTTTTTTCTACCCCTTCCTATTCCGATCAAAACTTTCACAAAACCCTTTTTGTTATACATTTTTAGAGGAACAAGCGTCAAGCCATTTTTTGATTGTTCAAAAAGCTCAAACACCTCTTCTTTTTTCAAAAGGAGGGTGCGCACTCTTTCTGGATTATATCCTTCGGGCGCGTTTTTTGGTTGAAACGATTGAATACTCATTCCGATAATTTTCACAGACCCATTTCTTGAAACAGCATATGCACCAGAAATATTTGCGCGCCCAGATTTTGCAGACCGAACCTCGTGTCCTTGAAGAGAAATGCCGGCCTCAAACGTTTTGAGTATATCGTAGTCAAAGTCCGCGCGTTTATTGACTGAGATGATATCCATGATATATGTTTAGGGTAGCACAAAAACAAAAAAAAGGAGAAAATCCAATGGGAAAAATCTTTGTTTTTCTTCCTTCTTCTCTTTTTTCTAAAAATAATGAGCTTGTTGACGGGGCATATGAGACACTTACATTTCTCAAAAATGAGGGATGTGCACTTTTCTTTTTGGATGATCCATACAGAAATCCAAAAATAACAGAAAATGAAAAATTAAAGGATTTTTTTGTTTTCAAAGAAAAAAAAGATACCCCCGACAACATCATTTTTACCGAGAAACCCGAAGAGAGTTTGAGGGAGATCAGATTAAATCACCGCGGATTTGGAGATGAATTTTTTGTCGTAGGAAAAAAATTTTATCGCGAGCTTCTTGCTCCTATACGCGCGGGATATACCGCCATTCACATCGCTGGAGATAGTCAATTTGAAAGAGATATCGCAAATCCAGCGGCAATATATAGAAGATTATATCGGACAATTTCGGAAATAAAGGAAAATTTTCGTTTATAATACCCCCGCCGAAGGCGGGGTTTTGTTTTCCGTAAAGCTTTTTTGTTGTAAAGTTAAACATATCAACTCACTCTCATGATTAAAGAGAAAATTGAGAAAATACTAAAAGACACAATACAAGAAGGAACACCACTTTCCATTGAATTTCAGGAACAGGAATCTTTTGGTCACTATTCAACAAGTGTGGCATTTTACCTTTCAAAAAAAGAGGGGAAAAATCCCAAAGAGATTGCGGAAACCATTGCGGAGACTTTGCGGAAAAATACATGGATTCAAAAAATCGAAGTTGCAGGCGCAGGGTTTGTTAATATATGGATCTCTCCCGAGACACTTTGGAAAGAACTTGTTTTCATATTGGAAAAAAAGAATGAATATGGGAGAAATGGGATTGGAGAGGGAAAAAAAGCGCGCATAGAATATGTTTCTGCAAATCCGACAGGTCCAATACACATTGGAAACGCAAGGGGGGGGCCATATGGAGAAAGTCTTGCGAGAATATTTGAAGAGAGCGGATATGAAGTTCTTCGTGAATATCTACATAATGACGTTGGTGGACAAGTTGAGAAGCTTGGTGAAACACTGAAGTATTGGTATGCAAAAAAGACTGGAAAAGATATGGAATTTCCGGAAGGCGGATATCAAGGAGATTATCTTGAGGAAGTGGCGTCTTCTGCTCTTCTTTATTTTAAAAACAAAGAAAATCCATCTGTTCAAGAATTGACGAGATTCGGACTTGATTATATTTTTGAACGGAACATAGATACTTTAAAGAGAATGGGTATTCTTTTTGATCTTATTGTCAAAGAAAGCGATCTTATTTCTTCAGGAAAAACAAAAGACGCGATTGAGGAAGTGAGGCGCGCGAACGCAACAAAAGAACATGAGAGTGCTTTATGGTTTTCTCCTAAAGACGAATTTTTGGAGGATAGAGAAGCGGTGATTGTAAAAAATAACGGCGCACCGACATATTTTGCCTCAGACATCGCATATCACAGGGAAAAATTTGCATCACAATACGATCTCGTCATAGACATATTCGGAAGTAATCATCATGGACACGTGCCTAAACTTCGCGCACTTACAAAGATTTTTAATTTTAATCCCGACCAATTTAAAGTTCTTCTCTACCAATTCGTACGCGTTAAAAGAGGAAAAGAAGTGATTAAAATGTCAAAACGCGCGGGAACGTATGTGACAGCAGAAGAGCTTTTAGATGAAGTTGGAAAAGATAGTGTTGTGTTTTCACTCCTTTCAAGCGCGCCAGAAACACACATTGATTTTGATCTTGAAGAGGCGAAGCAGAAATCAATGCAAAATCCCGTATATTATTCCCAATATGCATATGTGCGAGCAAGAAATATATCCGAAAAAGCCGGAGTATTTACATTTGATCCAAAAACAGACCTTTTACCACTTTCTGGTGAGAGCGAAGTATTTTTAATGAGAAAACTTTTTCAGTTTCCTGAAATCGTGCAACTGTGTGCTGAAGATTTTGGCGTACACAGACTTACAAGATATTCTACGGAACTCGCCCGCGCATTTCATAATTTTTACGAGAAAGAGCGTGTTATAGGTGAAAAAGAGGAGGTTTTTCAGGCGAGAATGGCGCTTGTAGAAGCATCGCGAATTGTTTTTGAGAATCTTTTCAGAATAATAGGGATCAACACCCCAGAAAAGATGTAAGAGGAAATTTAAGAGTTGCTTAGCATTTCAACAATAAGGAAGAGAATATATACAGAGAGGAGAATAGCGCCTTCTTTTAATGTGATTTTCCTCCCCGTTTTTAGAAACATAAGAAAGAGGAGCGCTGATATGATAAGGAACGCCCTGCTTATAAGATATGGAGAGAAATCAGTGACGACAATCGGTTGAATGATTGATACAATACCGAGTACTATACTTGAAGAGACAACAGTCGCCCCCATGAGATTTCCTATAAGCATCCACGCGTTTCTTTTTCTTGCGGATGATATAGAAAAAAATGTTTCTGGAAGCGCGGTTCCCGCTCCGACAATAAGAGTTCCTATCACGACAAGCGGAACGCTTAACATATTTGCAAAAGAAAGCGATGCATAAATAATTCCTTGAGCGCTTACTATAAGAAGAACAGCACCAAGCACAAAAAGGAAAATATCTTTCAGAAATATTTTCAATTGTTCCCCCGGGAGCAGGTTTTCCGAAAGGGGATGTTCATATTCTTTCACAAAATGTTCTTTTTTGGAGAAAAGCCATAAAGAATATGCGAAGAATGATGAAATAAGAATGATTCCGTCAATGCGCGAAAGAGATCCGTCAAGCAAAAGGATAAGTGGTAGGATTGCAATAAAAATAGTATAAAAAGAGCTTATTTGAACAACCTTACTTTCAATATCAAGTTCTTTAAGAATAAAAACGCATAAGGTGACGGCGAGAGTAAAATGTATTATGTTTTGTCCCACAATATTTCCAAATGAGAGCTCCGGTATTCCTTTTAGAGCCGAAGTGATTCCAACAAAAAGCTCTGGAATTGAAGTTGCAAACGACATAAGAAAAAAAGAGACGATAAACTCCCTTAGTTTGAAAAAATGGGCGATTCTTGCGAGTGCCCCAACAAGAAGGTTTCCGGAGACGGCAAGAGCGGCGCACGAGGCGATAAAAATCAAAATATACAAAAATGCCATATGATTCTATTATACACGAACGTACCGTTCCGTCATTTTGAAAAAAACCTGAAATTCCTATAAAATTTCTCATATATGCTAAAACGTATAGGAAAACTTTCACTCCCTGAAATAGAGGAAAAAATTCTGGATTTTTGGAACACACACGGAATTTTTGAGAAATCTTTACGAAAAAACAAAGGGAAAAAATTCGTCTTTTATGAAGGCCCGCCGACCGCAAACGGAAAGCCGGGAATTCACCACATTCTTGCGCGTTCCTTTAAGGACGTAATTTTAAGATACAAAACAATGAAGGGGTATCATGTTCCTCGTAAAGGCGGGTGGGATACGCATGGGCTCCCAGTTGAGTTAGAGGTGGAAAAAGAACTTGGCCTCTCCTCTAAAAAAGAAATAGAAAAATTTGGTATTGCTGAATTCAATAAAAAATGCAGGGAATCCGTTTGGAAGTATAAAGACGAATGGGAAAAACTTACGCGAAGAATGGGTTTTTGGCTTGATCTCAAAGATCCGTATATCACATATGAGAATAGATATATGGAGTCCGTATGGTGGATTTTCAAAGAAGTGTGGAAGAAGAAACTTCTATATCGCGGACACAAAATAGTTCCTTGGTGTCCAAGATGCGGAACTGGGCTTTCTTCGCACGAACTTGCGCTCGGATATAAAGAGGTGGAAGAAACATCTGTATATATAAAATTCAGAATCTTGGAAAGGCAAAAAATCGGAAAACGGACAGTTGGTCCACATACATATATTCTTTCATGGACAACAACTCCCTGGACCCTTCCCGGAAATATTGCTCTTGCCATTGCTCCAAACGTTGATTATTCAATTGTATCAGTAAAAAATGGGGCGCGTGCGGAAACGTATATTCTCGCAACGACACGCCTTTCTGTGCTTCAAGGAGGATACACGCACATCGCGAGTATAAAAGGAAAAGATCTTGTAGGCGTCTCATATGAGCCCCTATTTGCAATTCCCGCAATCCACAAATGCGATTCGCATAAAAAGGCGTATAAAGTGTATTCTGCGAAATTTGTGACAACAGAAGACGGAACGGGTGTTGTACATACCGCAGTCATGTATGGAGAGGATGATTATGTTCTCGGAAAAGAAGTTGGGCTTCCCGAATATCACACAGTTGATGAGCAGGGCAAATTTGTGGACGGAATTGAAGGATTTTCTGGGCTTCCTGTAAAAAATGTAAAAACAGACGAAAAAATATTTGAATCACTTATACAAAAAAACTTTCTTTTAAGAACAGAAGCTTATAAACACGAGTATCCTTTTTGTTGGAGATGCAATTCCGCACTTATTTATTACGCGAGGCACTCTTGGTTTATTAAAATGAGTTCTTTGAGGGAAAAACTTGTAAATGAAAACAAGAAAATAAATTGGATCCCCAATCATTTGAAAAATGGGAGATTTGGAGAATGGATACGTGAAGTAAAGGATTGGGCGATTTCTCGTGAACGTTATTGGGGAACCCCGCTTCCGATTTGGGTGTGTGAATCCTGCGAAAAGGAGCGTGTTGTAGGAAGTGTGGAAGAATTTGATGATGCGATCGGAAAGACGACAAATACATTTGTTTTTATGAGGCACGGAGAAGCGGAAAACAACACGAGACACCTCATTAATTGCTGGCCAGAGCCGGAAAAACTTCCTCTTACACTTAAAGGTAATTCTCAGGTTAGAGAAAGCGCAAAAAAACTCAAAAAAGAGGGAATTGATCTTATTTTCGCTTCAGACGTAACGCGAACAAAACAGACGGCTGAGATTGTTGCAAAAGAACTTGGTATACAAAAAATCCATTTTGATCCACGCTTGAGAGAATTTAATTTTGGAGATTTCAATGGGAGATCATATGCAGAATATGCCAAGTATTATTCAAGCAGGGCGGAGAAGTTTTTCAAAAAAACACCAAACGGGGAAAACCACACCGATTTAAGGAAAAGGGCGTACGAATTTCTCAAAGATATTGATGCGCGCCATAAAAATAAAAAGATTCTCGTTGTGACGCATGATGGCTTAGTATATATGCTTCACTCAATCGCAATGGGCAGGTCTTTAGAAGACCAAATGAAAGAGAAGGATAAGCGGGGATATGATTATGTGAAGAATGCTGGATTTGAAAAACAACCAATGAAAAATGTGCCGAGGGATCCGACGGGAATGTTTGATATCCACCGTCCTTATATTGACGTGATTGAATTTCCTTGCGGTTCATGTGGAGGAGTGATGAAAAGAATTCCAGAAGTCGCTGATGTGTGGTTTGATTCAGGATCAATGCCTTTTGCTCAATCTCACTATCCTTTCAGAAAGAACGCGCCTCTTGCATACCCAGCCGATTATATTTCTGAAGGAATTGATCAAACGCGCGGATGGTTTTATACACTTCTTGCAATAGGCGTTCTTGTTGGTAAGGGGACTCCCTTCAAAAATGTTATTTCACTCGGCCTTGTTGTTGATAAAAACGGACAGAAAATGTCTAAATCAAAAGGCAATGTGGTGAATCCGTGGGATATTATTCAGAAATACGGAATTGATGCAACTCGGTGGTATTTATATACAGTCAATGGTCCGGGAGAGCCGAAGAAATTTGATGAAGCAGAGCTTTTGAAAATATCGCGCCAACTTTTCTCGCTTCTTTTCAACTCTTTTGTTTTTTTTGACTTATATGGTGTAAGCGGGAAAAAGACACCATCTTTTAAATCTCTTTCTCTCCTTGATAGATGGATTCTTGGAAGACTTTCGGAAACAGTACGAAAAACAGAAAAAAGTTTGGATGTATATGACGTGGGCGCGTCGGGAGAGGCAATTGAGTCCTTTGTTGATGATCTTTCAAGATGGTATATCAGGCGTTCGCGAAAAAGATTTCAAAAACCGGATGACAAAAAGGATCACGAAACCGCATCTCTCATTCTGCGCCACGCGCTTCTTGAGATTTCAAAAATAATGGCCCCATTCACACCATTTTTTGCTGACGCGCTGTATCAATCTTTAGGAGGAAAGAAACCTTCCGTGCATTTGGAAGAATGGCCGAAGTTTGATAAAAAGCTTTTAGACGAAAAAATGTTTTTATGTATGAAAAAAGTTCGCGAAGCTGCGAGTATTGCACTTGCAAAACGCGCGGAAGCCGGAATTAAAGTGCGCCAACCACTCTCATCTGTTTATTTAGGAAAGTCATTTAAAGATATAAAAGGCAAAAAAGAATATATTGATATATTAAAAGATGAGATAAACGTCAAAAAAGTTGAATTTCGAGAATCATCATCGGAAGTTGAAATTGATACAAAAATTACACACGAGCTGAAAGAAGAGGGTCTTCTTCGCGAGCTTACACGCGCAATACAAGATCTCCGACAAGACGCAAAACTCCGTCCAAAAGACGTGATTGGTGTTTTTCTGAAAACATCAGAAGAACTTTCTTTCGTTGTGCGAAAATATGAAGCGGAATTAAAAAAGGACGTACACGCGAGAGAAATACTTTTTTCACATCCAAGCTCTTTTGATGCAAAGATAGAGACGAATTTAGATGAATTGAAAGCAGAAATTTTTATAAAAAAGATAAAATAAACCCGCCTATGGCGGGTTTATTTTATTCTTGTTCTCTATACCAATTTGGATCTTCTTCCCTTCTCTTTTTTTCAATATCCCATTCGTTTTCTGTCTTTACATCACCCTTTTCACTTGTTACATAACCTTCGTTTTCTATTTTTTCCCCAGTATTTTCGCTGGGCGCCTCATAATTATGTGCCATAAGATTATTGCAGTATAGACCTTTATTTTTTAATTATAGCATTATTTTATGGGAAAGTCAATATCCTTTGTTTAAACTCTTTTTATATTAAACCAATCTTTTTTCTTACCTCTTCCATTTTTTCTGAAGCAATTTTTTGAACTTTTTTGTTTCCGGACGCTATTTCTTTTTTCATTGTCAACATTTTCTTTTTCACCTCACCTTTCTTTTTTTGAATAGGTTCAAGACCACCAACAACCATTTCTGCAAGGTCAGATTTGAATTCAGCATAACCCCTTCCTTTGTACATTTTTTCAATGTCGGCAATTTTTTTACCACTGAAGGCGGAATACATAAGAAGAAGATTAGAAACAGCTGGCTTTTCCTTCAAGTTATAAACAATTTCTTTCCCCGAATCGGTGACCGCCTTTTTTATTTTTGTGCGAATAACATTTGGTTCGTCGTCCAAAAAAAGACAACCCTCTGGACGCGATTTAGACATTTTCTTTTCCGGATCATCCAAACTCATTAGGCGTGGGATTTTAGTGTGGAGCGCCTGAGGTTCAACGAATGTTTTTCCAAATTTTGAATTGAATTTTCGCGCAAGCGTTCTTGCAAGTTCCAAGTGCTGATCCTGGTCATCTCCCACGGGAACGAATTGTGCATTATACAAAAGCACGTCCGCAGACATAAGAACTGGATATGTTAGAAGTCCGGCATTCACACCCTCCGCTTCTTTTGTTGATTTGTCTTTAAACTGCGTCATTCTTCTCAATTCTCCAAGAGGAGTGATTGTGTTCAAAATCCATGCGAGTTCGGCGTGTTCTGCTATTTCAGATTGTACGAAAATCGTGGATTTTTTTGGATCAAGCCCCGCAGAGAGAAAATAAATAAGCAAATCGTCTATTTGCCCCCTTTTTTCTTTAGGATTGTAATCTTCTGTAAGCGAGTGATAATCAGCCACAAAAAAGAAACACTCGTATTTCCCCGAACTTTGAAGTTCAACAAAATTTTTGAGTGCCCCAAGATAATTCCCGATGTGTAATTTTCCCGTGGGTTGTATTCCAGAAACAATAACTGGTTTCATGGTTTAATATTAATCAGTAATAGATAATCAGTAAACCCCGCATTATCAAAAACCCGCCTAAGTGGCGGGTTTTATCAGCATTAATAAGTTATTATACCTCTATGATTACAGGCAATATCATTGGTCTCCTTTGTGTTTTGTTATACACAAACTGACCAATCTGATCCCTGATCATTGTTTTGAGATAATCAGCATCAAGCCCCTGATTTTTTTGTTCTGGTATGCGCCCTATGATTCCCCGTATTTTTCTCCTTATATCCTCTAAAAGCTCCTGATTTTCTTTTAAGTAGATAAATCCGCGGGAAATAATGTCGGGATTTTTTAGTATTCTTCCGCCATTTTTCGCAATTGTTGTAATAATAACAATCATTCCTTCTTGTGCGAGTGTGCGTCTGTCGCGGAGGACAACTTCTCCCACATCTCCAACACCGAGTCCGTCCACCATGACATAATATGCTGGCACTTGTTCGCTTGTTATGCGCACTGCGTCTTCTTTCATCTCAACAACCACCCCGTTGTCGGCGAGAATAGTGTTTTCAGGTTTAAGTTTCAGTTCTTCTTGTGCGAGTTTGGCGTTCCTCCATCTCATAAAATAATATCCGTGAATAGGAAGAAAGAATTTTGGTTTTACCATACGCATCACAGTTTTTAATTCCTCTTGAGGAGCGTGTCCTGAGGAGTGTATATCAAGCATTTTATAGTGGAAGATTGTAGCTCCCTGTCTTGCGAGATTATCTTTTAATGTTTGAACACTTCTCTCGTTTCCGGGAACAATGGAAGAAGATAAAACAACTGTGTCGTCTTTTTTAACCTTTATTTGTTTGTGTTCTCCGTTTGCGATGCGCATAAAACTTCCATTTGGTTCTCCCTGTGCTCCAGTGCAGAGAAGAAGGAGTTTGTTGTCTTTGTGGTTTTTAATATCATCAAGAGGAATAATAGTTCCTTTGCTGACTTTTACATATCCCAATCTTTGCGCGATTTCCAAGTTTGTTTTCATAGAAAGCCCGCTGATGGCCACTCTTCTTCCCAATTTATCGGCAATTTTTATGATTTCCGTGAGCCGGTCAATGAGTGACGCGAATGTTCCCACAAGAATTCTTCCCGGAGCGGACCTGAATATTTTTTCAAGCTCCTGCTCCACAATTCTTTCGGATAGAGCAAATCCGGGTGTTTCCGCTCCCGTGGAATCAAGCATGAGCGTGTGTATGCCCTCGCGTCCAACCTGTTCCCAAATTTCAAGTCCGCGCGGTTTTCCATCGTGTCCATAGTCAAATTTGAATTCTCCGGGGTGAACAATGTTTCCGATCGGAGTACGTATAATCATTCCGATTCCATCAGGAATATTATGTACGACATTAAAGAACGTGATAGCAAAATGTTTTGAAATCTGACGCGTTTCTCCACCGGCGACTATTTCAAAAACTGGTTTTGGGGCATTACGAAACTCCTCTTGTCGTTTCACAATAATTTCTCTTGAAAGGCGAGTTGTATAGATTGTGGGATTTCCCATTTTTTCAAGAACATATGGAATTGCACCAATATGATCATAGTGTCCGTGCGTAACAACCATTCCTTTCACATTTTTCTTTTTATTTTCAAGATATGCGGTGTTAGGAATAATATAGTCTATACCCGGCGTTTCTTCTTCTGGAAATTGTAGTCCAGCATCAATGACGAGTATTTCATCTTTATACTCAAGGAGCATCATATTTCGACCTATCTCTTCAAATCCCCCAAGGGGAATAAAGCGTAGAGAATCTTTTGATGATCGGCTCCCGGAATCTTTCGCGGGCATTCTCTTTGCCGACCTTCGCATTATATTTTTTTTCATATGCATTATATATATGTATTTTTAGATAAATACCTTTTTAATTATTTACCTTTGTGCCGGAGGAGGGACTTGAACCCTCATGCCTTTCGGCATACGGCCCTGAACCGTACGCGTCTGCCAATTTCGCCACCCCGGCTGTGAATTTAAATAAAAAACTCTTTAGCTATTTTTCAAAATCTTTTTTGAAAATATCTATAATTGGAGTTGTGTGTGGATTTATTTTATTTTTTTTTGCAATATATTCTGTCGTCTCACGGGCCAATGAAAACGCATATAAAAAGATTTCTTTTCTTGTTTTCCCTTTTATAGGCAGGTCAAAAGACGGAATTTCTATTTTTTTGAAAAAAGTACTAAGGGCTCGCATTTTTATTCTGTTTTCACCCATTGTTTTTTGTGAAAAAAGGAACATAGGAACAAAAAAATCTTTTGCGTGGGCCAACCCTTCTATTTCATTATGAGCGATTTCCGGGACGGAATTTACGAATGCTGGGATTTTTGCTGTTTCGTTCAAAAAAACTTTCCATATTTGTGCTAGAGGCACGTGATCACATTCAGTATAAAGAAGGGGAATACGATTTCCTATTTTTTTTGCCGTGTCGGTAAACGCACCTTGAGAAATCATACACACCTCTTCGCTAACGAGGTTTTCTTTAATACCAAGAAAAACAGAAAGGAGTTTTATTGTGGCGTTAATATTGTACACCAACCCATCTCTCGGAGTCAAGTGTTTTCCCTCAAATATACAAACTGGTGTTTTGTTTTTTTGAGCTAGACGCGCGATTTCGCTATTTTTTTGTCCTGTTATAATTCCTACCATTTTCTTTTTCTTAAGAGCAGACGAAAAAGCGCTTATCGTTTCCCGTGTATTTCCAGAGAAAGAAGAGAAGAGAAAAAGAGTTTTTTTAAATCCATCAGGTTCGCTTGCATTATATTCTTTAGATGAAAAAAGAGGAGTTTTTATTCCTGTGTCTTTTGAAATAAAACGTATTATATCTCCCACAAGACCAGATCCTCCCATGCCTGTAATGACAACTGAGTCAATTTTTTGTTTTTTTATACTTTTTGTATTTTCAAGAAAATATGTCATATGTTTATTTTTTAATAACACGCGCTTTTGTCATATACCATTTTTGTATTTCTCGAAAACGCTCATTTGGTTGTGATATTGAGATATTTTCCTCTTCAAATAAAATACCACCAAGCTCCGCAGTATGTATGTATGTATAAGGAATCGTATAAAGAAAAATAGCAGGAGCGTCTTTCATGATTTCAGCATTCGCGTTTTGAAGATTTAAACTCCTTTTTGACACATCTTTCGTTTGTCGGATGGTATCAATAAGAAGATCAACTTTCTCATTTTTATAAAAAGATAGATTGAGCCCCGGATACATGCGCTGGGAAGAGTGCCAGAAAGGAAACAAATCTTCTTTATTTTCCAATACATTTCCAAAAAGAAGTGCCTCATAATTGTTTGTTTGAATTGATTTTTCAACGATTTTTTTTGGGTCAATAAGTTGTATTGAAACAGACCCGATTCCATCAATATTTTCCCATTGGCGCTTTATCTCTTCCGCTGTTTTTTCTAAAAATTCTATTTTTGGTGCGGTGATAATTATTCGCGCGTCTACAATTTTTGCTTTTGCAAGTATTGCTGAGGCCTCTTCCGCTGTTTTATCCGGGGAACGCTTTGGTTCAAAAAGTGGATTTGCAATACCCTCCGCTTTATTTTCTGAAAATACGGAGGATATTATAGCCTCTCTGTCTATTACCCCAGAAAGAGCGTTTCGCACAGAAGCGTTTTTAAATGTTTCACTTGTGTTTAGATTAAAAAAGAGAGCATAGTATCGCGACATGGCGATTGGGAGCGCTTTCATTTGTGAAGATGCTATTGTCTTTGTTTCTACAATTCCGGACGTACCAAAACCATCTATTTCACGCAACCTGAGGGCGTTTAGAACCTTTTCCTCGTTTTCAAAAAATTTGAAAACAAACTTTTCTATAAATGCTTGTTCACCGAAATAGTTTTCATTTCTTATAAGTGTGTATTCGCTAATAAATCCGTCTTTTCTTTGCGCAAACGATTTGAATTTGTATGGGCCCCCTCCGACTGGTTCAAGATTATATGAAGAAAGGCGTATATTTTGCGGTGGCACGTTTCCAAATATGTGTTTAGGTAGAACAAAAACAGTTTTCATTGATTCTTCAAAAAAAGAATACGGAACAGGAAGAGATATGCGCACCTGAAGCTCACTTGCTCTTTCTGCGACCATTCCCTGAACATTTTTCATAAAAGGTGACTGGTTTCCTAATTCCTGTATGGTTTCTATTGTAAAAACAACATCATCACTCGTAAGTGGTTTTTCGTCGTCCCAAGTAATATTTTCTTTTATATTAAGTACAAAGACGCGTCCATTTTCTTCGTTTGAGTATGTGTGAACAACATCCGAGAGTCTGGGATAAATAAGCGCCGAAATATCGTTATCCGCTGGGTTGTTAGATATTAGAGGATTTATAGCAACTGGCTGGCCGACAATTCCCTCTCTGTATATCCCCCCAGACACTGGGACGAGAACGCTATTTTCTTCAACTGTAATTGCCGCAGTTGCAATAGACGATGCGAGCGCAAGGAATATAAAGAAAAAGAACCACTTTTTCTCTTTCGCAGTAAATGAAGCGAATGCGTGACGTAATAAATTCATTGATTATCTTGTACAGAAAAAGGATTTTTCGCGAGGAAAAATATTTTAGGAAACAAGAAGTTTGAAGATGGCGAGTATAGCAAAAAGCGCACCGAAAAAGATTGTTGCGATAAAAATACCCTTTTCTAGACCTCTCCTTGTTTGATATGAAGCATCTGATCCTCCACCCCCCAAAACACCAGAAAGACCACTAGATCTTTCTTGAAGAAGAATTAGAACGATTAGAACAATTGATACTATAACTTCTATGATAGTAAGCATATGCGTGTGTATATCTATTACTCTCCTTTGTATAAAAACTTCCCACTTGTGGAAATGATAAAATTCACAAATCCTACAAGTATAGAAGCGAACAAGAGAGGAATGTACCCCTGTATTGTAAGAGGGGAGCTGAATATGTCAAGAATGAAAAGAGTTGCTGCGTTCACAACAATAATGAAAAGCCCGAGAGTGAGCACAATAAGTGGTCCGAGTACAAGTTTAAGCACTGGGCGTATAAATGTGTTTATAACAGATAGAATTGCGCCAGCAATAATGAGTTCAAGAAATCCTCCGGAGAAATCAAATCCAGATATAAAATACGCTGCCGCGTACAAGGCGATAGAATTTGAAAACACCGAAAAAATAAGTTTCCAAAAAAGCTTCATTGTTATTTATTATAACTTTTTCATACAAGCTGTTCCAGAAGGTTTTGTCCAGTCATTTCTTTCGGTTTTTCTATTCCCATAAGAGCAAGAACCGTCGGAGCGACATCCGATATGAGACCAATTACTGGAGGACGAGAATGGCGAGGCGATCTATTTTCTGAATAAAATTCCCTTCCAACAAGATAGAACGGAACAGGATTTGTGTCGTGCTTTGTTTCTACCTCTCCTGTTTGCGCATTAATAACTTCTTCCGCATTTCCATGATCCGAAGTGATGAGAAGAATATGTTCATGTTCAAGAGCGACCTTGAGAAGGCGCTCAATTTGTGCGTCAACAACTTGAACAGCTTTTACGGTTGCATCAAAATTTCCAGTGTGTGCTACCATGTCGGGATTTGCATAATTCACAAGAATGAAATCAAAAACACCCTCGTTTAGGGCGGATACCGCTCTGTCTGTGATTGCAGATGCCATCATTTCAGGATTGTTTTCATAATGTGTAGTATTTTTTGATGGAATAAGAATTCTGTATTCGTTCGGATATGGTTTTTCCTTAAGTCCATTAAAAAAATATGTGACATGGGCGTATTTTTCCGTTTCCGCGATTCTTAATTGTGTTTTTCCTGCATCGGCGATGACTTTTCCCAAAGGAAGGGATATTTCTTCTCTCATAAAAGCAACATGCACAGGTAGGCCCTCCTTGTATTCTGTCATAGTCGCAACATATATGTTTTTTAGTTTTTTCGTCTCAAACTCCGAAAATTTTTCTGATATGATGGCTTCGGTGATTTGTCTCATTCTATCCTCTCTGAAGTTGAAGAAGATAATTGAATCTCCTTCTTGTATGGGATGCGGCGTTCCTATAACTGTTGGTTCTATATATTCGTCATTCAACCCTTTTGCATATGCGGTTTCTACAGATTCTTCCAACGTTCTTATTTTTTCTTTTTCTGGTGAGGTGAGAAGATCATACGCCTTTTTCGTTCTTTCCCAATGTTTATCTCTGTCCATTGCGTAGTATCGGCCGACAAGCGTTGCAATCGTTCCTATTCCGCCCTTTTTTATTTCTTCCATTAATCTTTGTATATGAATACGTGCTGAGCGTGGAGCGCTATCTCTTCCATCTGTGATTGTATGTATAAAAACATTTTCAAACTTTTCTTCGCGCGCCATTGAAATAAGGGCTAATAAATGAGGAAATGCCGAATGCACTACACCGTCTCCGATAAGACCGATGAGGTGAACAGCGCTTTTATTTTTTTTTGCATGAGTGAAAGCTCCGAGCAGGGCTTCGTTTTGAAAAAAACTACCATTCTCTATTGCAAGCGTGATTTTCGGATAGTGTTGATAAAAAACCCTTCCCGCGCCTATTGTCATATGTCCAACCTCACTATTCCCTTCCTCATCCCACGGCATTCCGATTGAAATACCTGAAGCTTGAAGAGCTCCAAATGGAAAATTTTTCTCAATGAATTGGATGGTCTTTAGATGCGCGCTGTGAATAGGATTTGATTCGTCTGTTTTTCCGAATCCCCAACCATCCAAAATAATTAATGCAATAGTGCGTTTCATTGTTTATTATTGTACGCCTTTTGACACGAATGATGAAGGAGATATAAAATAAGAAATGAAAGAGAAAACGTCGATGTATAGCATACTTTCATTTTTATCGTATTATGAACCCCAACATACTTTTGTTGGCGGCTGGTTTGATTTCAGGTGTCATTCTTGGCTACTTCGTCAGAATTTGGATAGCCCTTCGCAAAAAGGGGTCGTTAGAATTTAAAGCTCAAGAACGCCTTGAATCAGCAAAATCAGAAGCCAAAGGAATAGTCCTTGAAGCAAACGAAAAGGCCGCTTCAATACTTGCGGAAGCGCAGAAAGAAGAGCGCGAGCGTAAGCATGATTTAAGAAAACTTGAAGATCGCCTCTTAAAAAAAGAGAGTGTTCTTGAGCGCCAACAATCAGAGCTGGAAAATCTTTCTGGAAAAAAGAGGGAAGAATTAGAAAAATTAAAATCTCTTGAAGGAGAGATAAGATCAGCACATGAAAAAGCGGTTGAAGAACTGGAGAGGGTCGCGGGAATGTCTAGAGAAGAAGCGAAGGAGCGCATAATGAAAGAGGTTGAACAGGATTCGCGAAAGGAAATTGCTGAAAAAATTGCAGAGCTTGAGAAAGAGAGGAAAAACGAAATTGAGGGAAAGAGCGTTGAGATTATCACATCAGTCATTCAACGTTATGCGAGAAATTGTATAGGAGACGTCACAACAAGCGTGGTTAATCTCCCAAATGAGGATATTAAGGGGAAGGTTATAGGAAGAGAAGGGAGAAATATTCGCACATTTGAAAGACTTACTGGAGTGGAGCTTATTGTGGATGAAACACCAGAGAGCATACTAATTTCCTCTTTTGATCCGCTTAGGAGAGAGCTTGCAAAAATAGCCCTTGAGAAACTTATTAAAGACGGAAGAATTCAACCTGCCAAAATAGAAGAGAAAGTGGAAGAGGCGCGATTGTATTTAGAAGAGCATATACGTAAAGTTGGAGAGGAGGCAGCGTTTGAGGTGGGAATCATAGATCTTCCTAAAGAAATTCTCTATCTTCTTGGAAGACTAAATTACCGCACGAGTTACGGACAGAATGTTTTGAATCACTCAATAGAGATGACACACATCGCCGGAATGATGGCTTCCGAAATGCACCTTAAAATTGATGTCGCGAAAAAAGCCGCTCTTTTACACGACATAGGAAAGGCGGTTGATCACGAGGTTGATGGAAGTCATGTTGAAATTGGGAGGAAACTTCTCAAGAAATACGGAATTGCAGAAGAAGTGATACGTGCAATGGAATCACACCATGATGAGTATCCATATTCGTCTCCAGAAGCACACATTGTTGCGACCGCAGATATTATTTCCGCAGCCCGTCCAGGAGCGAGGAGGGACACGCTTGAGAAATATTTGAAGAGACTTGAAGATATAGAAAGAGTTGTGAAGAGTTTTGAAGGAATTAATCAAGCATATGCGGTTTCAGCGGGAAGAGAAGTGAGAGTTTTTGTGACCCCTGAAAAAGTGGACGATTTTGGTGCTCTCCAGCTTGCAAAACAAATCGCGGGAAAGATTCAATCGGAAGTTCAGTATCCTGGAGAGGTAAAAGTGGTAGTCATCAGAGAGGTGAAGACAGTTGAATACGCGCGATAGGCGACAAAAAGCTGTTTTTGTGTTGAAAAAAGGTGTGTATAGAGTGTGTGTAAAAATGTAGAAAAAACCTTGTAAATTTGGTATACTTAAAAATACAGAAAAAAGGTCGATTTTGCGCAAAATACAACCTTTAGTAGTGCACTAAAGCAAATAAATTATATGAAGAAAGACGGACTCGTAGAGGCGGTAATGAAATCCGCAGGAATCGAGACAAAAAAACAGGCACAGCAAGCAGTTGAAGCTATGTTTGATACCATTGTGAAAACAATGAGCAGAGGAGAGGAAGTCGCGATCACCGGATTTGGGACATTCCGTGTCGCGAAAAGAGCGGCTCGCATGGGTGTTAACCCAAAGACTGGAGAAAAAATCCAGATTGCCGCTTCAACAAAGCCAAAATTCAGAGCAGGAAAAGTTTTGAAGGAGGCTGTTTTGTAAATTTCAGAACGTCTACACAAAAACTCCCGCCATATGGCGGGAGTTTTCTTTTGTCTTTATAGCAATTTCCTCACTAAATTGCTCATTTCAATAAAGATTTTGTAAATATCTTTCACATTTATGAAAGAATCTTTTACCAAATCTTTTATTGACAATTCTTCAGCATCTGCCTTTTTTTCAACATTTTGGATTGTTGATGTAGTGGTACTTGTTGCATTTTTGCCGTCTTCTTCCAGAATCTCAACTACATCTTTTATAAGAAGGGGACCAATGTATTTCTCAAAAAAGAGAGAAGACGCTTTTTCATTCATTTTTTTTGCATCTCCAAGCATTGATTCAACGGGAGAGAAAAGTTTTTCTAAATCCTTTGTTTTTATTTTTGTCTTCTTTAACTTTTCTATATCAGATTTCACTCTTTCTGTTCTTTGGGAAGTTGTTTCTAATGCGCGATTTTGCTGTTCAATCAAAAAATAATCATTTATTTCATTAACGAGAGGAATATACAGATTTTCCCTCTTTTCTTTAAATGCCTCAGCTATTTCTTTTATTTCTTCCAAGGTGATTGATCCCTGATTCTTTTTTATTATCTCCTTTTCAGATTCATAATATTCAATAACAGAATCAAGTTTTTCTATGTTTTTTACTTTCCATATTACAACATCCTCTCCTATTTTTTTGTCGTCTAAATTAAATAACTTTATTCTCAGATCTTTGGCTTCTGCAATTGAAAAATCAATCACCTTTTTGTATGCCTCTATCCTAAAAGCGATACTCATGGGATTTTCTTCGTCTTTGACCGTGATGAGCGTGGAGACACTTCCTCTTACCTCCTCTAAGGCTTTTTTTGTGGCATCTGATTGGGCGCGAATCTCAAGAGAGAAAGTAATTCCTGAGATAAAAATTAAAAATGCGACAAAAATAGAGAGTTTTTTCATATGTGTGATATTAAAAAATGACAGAATCAAGAAGCTTGTTGATGTTTTCGTTGTCTGATTGTTCATATAAAGAATCAAATTTACTTGATTCCTCGTCTAATATAGAAGGGTTTAGATGACTTGATTTTGAATCCTTAATTTCAGTAATGGCGGCCATAATCATTGAGTCGGCGTTTTTCTGATATGTTAGTTCCTTAAGGTGTACATTTATTGCAAGCGCGTTCATTTCTTCAGAGATCATTTCAGGATTTTGAAGAGAGGATGCGGTTGGAGACGGCGATAGAAAAGAAACAAGGGCAATACAAACCGCAATAAATGCAAAAGACCCAATTACTGCGGGTTTTTTCATCCAAAAATAGAAGAGATCTCCGTATGACAACTTCGGCTTCTCTGCGAGTATTTCTATTTTCGTTCGCGCCATAAACGCCGGACTCGGCGAAATACGCTTAAGCTGTTTTAATTGTTTTTGCATTTCCTGATTCATTGATTATTTTTTTCAATTGTTTTAGGGCTCTATGTTGCATTACTCGCACCGCACCTTCTGTTTTTTTTAAAATATCCGCAATTTCCTTATTTGAAAGTTCGTCTACAAATTTCATAATAAGTGCACTTTGTTCATCTTCTTTCAATTGAGCTAACGCGTGCCTGATTTCTATTAATCTCATTCCTTTATCCACCTCTTCTTCCAATTCAGGAAGATGAGCAAACGAATCTTCAGAAACAAGTTCTATACTCACATCTTTTTTTTGCGTTCTATAGAAATCAATAACTGCATTATGGGCGATTTTATAGAGCCAACTTGAAAAAGGATTTCCCTGTATTTTGTATGAACGTATATTTTGCCACGCGCTTAAAAACACCTGATGCGTGATATCCTCGGCGTCGGTTTTTCTCGAAACCTTAAGAAGTATGAAACGATAGATCCGAGAAATGTGATCATCGTACAATTTTCCAAAAGCCTCGGCTTTTCCCGACTGCGCTTCTTTTATTAATCGTTCTTCCTCTTTCATATCCTATAACGATATTGCGGACCTTTTGTTTCCGAAGCGCTGTAACGTTACAGCCGGCAAATGAGCGAGAGACGGGAATCGAACCCGCGTATCTAGCTTGGAAGGCTAGTGTACTACCATTGTACTACTCTCGCACGGAAGAGCTCTTCTTCCTCCTGTACATTAGTTTTGCATAGAAGACGGTTTTTATGCAAGCGTGAAATATGGCGCGCCTCAAAACCCTATGATATTATTTATTTCACGTATGGATATCAATATAAAGGACATTATTTCCAACAGGAGAATCCGCCCAACAGCCGGCGCTCTTTTTCTTGTTGTTGTCGTTTTTGCAATTGTCTATTTTGTGTCTTCTAGCTCTTCTGTTGATGTTTCTGATAGATTTACAGACGCAAGGAAAAAGGCGGCAATTGTGAGTGGTGATATTGTGCGCCTCACAAATGAAACAAATGACAAGATAACACAAATCAACGTATTAGATGTGAAAGGCAACACAGAAGAAGCGCTTGCGCTAATACAAAGCGCAAAATCTTCAAATAGCGCTGCTTATGTAAAGGCATTTGAACTTTCACAAAATCTGAAGAGTCTTACCGAGTCGCTCGGAGACATTCGTTCTTCAAACAATCAACGTGTCGCATATGAGGCAATTGCCATAGAACTTTCTTTGGTGAGCGAGTTTATTTCTTATACACAAGCGCTAAACGTGTTTTTAGACAACCTTTCCCAACTTATTGTGGCTAATACGACACAGAATCAAAACATGGTGCGCTCAAGCATAAGTTCTGTAAATGAAAAGACGTTTAGCATTAATAATTTAAACAGACAGTTTTTGGATAAGATGAGAGTTTTTGATGAATCGCTTTAACCCCATTTTTAATTGGACATTTTTTGAAAATTTTAATAGAGTGAAGCAAGTCATTTTCAAGTTAAGGAGGAACGATGAAAAAGTACGCGCTTGATGAGTGTATGTGCGCGTGTCACATCCCAGGGCGTAAAAAAACACACATATTCCCATGTTGTCAGAAATGTGATCACTGTAAAAAAAACATCATGGGCAGTTTTTCAAAACATCTTGAAAGATGCCCAAAGAACAAAAACAAAGAAAATATACTTGAATTAGATCATTAAAACTTCATTAAAACCCCGCGCATTGTCGGGGTTTTCGTATATAATGAATGAATATGGAAATAGAAAGAAGATTTAAATTGCATTCGCCGATTTCTCCGAGTGTGCTTGAGGGCGCGAAGATTTTTCATATCGCTCAAGGATATGGGAAGAAAATCCGTGTCCGAAAAAGAAACGACGAATATTTTATGACGATAAAAGAAGGAAGTGGTCTTGTAAGAAAAGAATGGGAAGTTGAAATACCAAAATGGGTATTTGATAAGGTTTGGTCTGGCGTTGGAGAAAAATATATTGAAAAGGACAGATATATTATTCCTTACGGCGCTTTTACACTTGAGTTGGATGTGTATAAAGGAAGACACACACCTCTTATTATTTTGGAGTGTGAATTCAAAAACACAGATGATGCGCGCGCCTTTTCACTTCCCGAATGGGCAAGTGGGGCGATTGAGGTGACTGAGGATGAGCGTTATGCAAATCGCACTCTTGCCACTCGCGGACTGCCCGAGGATTAAAGAAACACCGCGGATTTTTTTGTTTTATTAGCGAACAAAAAATTTAGAAAACTTGTGTGCTTTCATTCCAGTGTGTTCGTATATAAAACGCATATCATTGTAAAGAATTTTTAATCCGAAAGGGAATGATCCAAAACAATTATGTCCCAACGGTTCCGTTTCTATTTCAGCGTCTGGTCTTGCTGTTCTCACTTTTTTATTTATAGAAGAAACATTTTTTGGACCGAATACGTGGTCATATTTTGCCTGTACAACGCGTATATGTTCCGGAAGGCGCTTGAATTTTTTCTCATAAGCCCCCGGAGAAAGTATTTTGAGAATGTTTCTTAAATCTTCATCTTCCACATTATTTTTTATTTTATCTGCTATTCTCGTTGTGCCGACACCTTTCATAAGCGCATCATAGAAATCGTCTGCAAGAAGATGAAAAATAGCGAAATCAAAAAGAGATGGATTGCCGAGTGTCGCTGGGAGGGAATAGCACGTTCCCATGCTAAAAGAATAAATTCCAACCTCATCAAAACCAAATTCGTTTTTAAGAATCCAGGCAAGTTCCTGTATGTCAAAAACGTTTTTTTGGAAACGCGATATCATGAGGCCCAAGTTTGGACCGACGCTTTCATAATCAATCGCTTTTTTCATATCAGATCCGCGGTTTAAATGAGAAGGAACAAAAATAACAGTACTTAAAGGGAGAAGCATGTTTCTGATGAATGATATGGATTTGTCGTATTTTTTTAATATTCCATTCCAATGCATCACTGTGATAAGCGCAACTTTTTTTCCGGGACCTCTTTTTTGAAAGGAGTATTTGCATAGAACCCTCTCTTTTTTTCCAAGAAGGGAAGGAAAAGATATATATTTTCTCCTTTTTTCTAAATTCGTTTTTCCTACGGGCGCGGAGATGTGTCTGTCTATATTAGAAAACCAATGTGATGAATACCGAGCAAGAAAAGAAGATGGGTTTTCTCCTGACCAAATACGTTTTAGATTTTTTTCACCGAAGCAAAATTCTGGAACGCGGGAATGGAGTTCTTTGTAAGACCTTGTTTCTCGTAACTCTATTTCTTTTATTCTCTTTGGGTTGTCTTTGAAAATAAAAATCATATTTTCATATTATTGGGCACTTTGGAGTAAAATCTGCACCATGTTTTTAAAACCAAAAAACCTACCAGATTTTCGGAACAGCGTTTTGTCGGAGAGCCGGGAATCGAACCCGGACTATATGCTCCCAAAGCATACGTACTACCACTATACTACTCTCCGATTGTTTCTAACGGGGCATGGTGTGCTTAGTACCGCTATACTACAACCCAAAAAATACTTTTCTATCAATAAAAACAGGAAAACATTTTTAGTGTATACGATTCTAAGCAAAAAGAAAGTATTTTTCTTTTACACACTACTCTTCGTGTATTTTATGCGCAAATTCCGCGAGACGTTTTTTTAGTGTGGGATATCTTTTAAGACCTGGATCGGTGTAAAGGATTTTTTCAGCAGATACGCGGGCGTCTTGCATAACTTCCGGATTGCGTAGCGCATCCATTGCGAGGTCCGGCATTCCCGTCTGTTCGTTTCCTATAAATTGTCCCGGTCCGCGAATCGCAAGATCTCGCTCAGCGAGTTCAAACCCATTTTTTGCCTCCACAATGGAGAGAAGACGTTTTTTTGTTGTTTCCGAAGATGAATCCGAAAAGAGCATGCAGTACGACTGATGTTCACCGCGTCCCACACGTCCCTTAAATTGATAAAGTTGTGCAAGACCGAAACGATCCGCGCCTTCAATCATCATAATTGTTGCGTTTGGAACATCCACACCGACTTCAATCACGGCTGTTGAGACGAGAATGCGTATTTTATTGTCTGAAAATTCACGCATAATTTTTTCTTTTTCAGACGATTTTATTTTTCCGTGTATCATTGCAACATTCAAATCCGGAAAAATCTTTTCTGAAAGTTTTTTATATTCTTCAGTCACTGATTTTATCTGAAGCGTTTCCACTTCTTTGAATGTTAATTGTTCGTCGTTTGCTATTGGTTGAATTCTCGGACAAACCACAAATGCCTGTCTTCCTTTTTTTATCTCGTTTCTTATAAATGCATATGCTCTCGCACGATTTTCTGGTGATACAACTTTAGTGATTATAGGTTTTCTGTTTTTTGGAAGCTCAGTGATAAGTGAAATATCAAGATCCCCCCAAAGTGTGAGTGAAAGTGTGCGGGGGATTGGTGTAGCAGACATAGAAAGGAAGTGTGGGGCATATCCCTTTTCGTCCGGTTCTATAATTTTTGCCCTTTGTCGCACACCAAAACGGTGTTGTTCGTCTACGACGACGAGACCAAGAAGGGGAAAAGAAACAGATTTTTTTGTTTTTGATTCCGCAATAAGAGCGTGTGTGCCGATAATAATTGAAAGGGCACCTCTCTCAATTTCACGCCCAAGATCACGTTTTTTTATTTCTGTTTCAAGTCCGGCGCCATATGACGCGCGGGCCCCGCTTCCCGTAAGGAGCGCAATACCTAAATTTTCGTTGGCAAAGATTTTTTTCATTGTTTCATAGTGCTGGCGTGCGAGGATTTCCGTTGGCGCCATGAATGCTGTTTGAAACCCCGCACGCGCGGTTTCACGCGCAGCAATTGCGGCAATAATTGTTTTTCCCGACCCCACATCACCCTGAAGAAGACGGTTCATTGGTGTTGGATGTTCCAAGTCCCTAACTATATCCCAAAGAGATTTTTTTTGAGAATGCGTGAGCTCAAAAGGAAGTTTTTCGAGAAATTCTTTTATTCCTTGAATATTTGGTGTAATTGCGCGCGCCCGTTCTTTTTTCACGCGCATACGCTCTTTTAAGAGAAAGAGCTGGAGGAGAAAAAGATCTTCAAAAGCAAAGCGCTTTCGCGCCGAGAGACCCTCTTCAATAGAACTTGGAAAATGAACTGCGCGAATTGCTTCCGAAAGGGGAGAAAAATTAAACTCTTCTATGATGTTTTGAGGAAGCGTTTCTTCTATATTTCTAATATTTTCAAGTATGGGTTTTACAACATAGCGTATTCCCTTTGAGGTAAGTCCTTTTGTTTCTGGATAGATTGGTACAATACGTCCAGTGTGTTTTGTTTCTTTTCCGTATTTTGAGGGAATTTCGTATGTCGGATTGGAAAAATAAAGTTCTCCGTCTTTTGACACACTGACTTTTCCTGAAAGGTTAACTGGCGTGCCCTCGGAGAGTACGTTTTTGATGTATGTCTGATTGAACCATACGACGCGCACCGATCCCGTATTGTCTTCAACCACCCCCTCAAGAACGAACATGCGTTTTCTCCACGCGCGTCGCATAGAAATTTTTTTTACAACTCCGCGCACTGTGCATTCTTCGCGTGGAACGAGATCCGCGATATTTGTGATAGCCGAAAAATCTTCATATCGCGAAGGAAGATGCCATAAAAGATCACGCACAGTTTCAATGCCAAGTTTTTTGAATTTTTGAAGAAAACGCGGTCCGATTCCGCTAATAGAAGAGAGGTGGGTTGAAAGGGGAAGAGAGTTCATTTTTCGCGACTATTATACCCCGTTAGAAACATTTTTTCTATGCACTAAAATAATAAAATATTATTTAATTTTCTAACGGGGCGGGCCCGATTTTTTATGATTTTTCTATCTAAATTTGACTTTCCTACATATCTATGCTATAATTAAAAGTAGAATTAATTAACAATTTAAACATTAGAAGAGGTAAAAAATGAAAAAAACAGCATTTTTTCTGTTTATTTTTTCTGTTTCTATATTTTCGCAATATCAATATAGAGACGTAAGAAAAGAAAATGATACAACAGCTTTTGTTTACGATGTGCATTCAAAAACAGACACCATTATAAACAAAAAGGCGATTGAGATTATAAAAAGAGAAACATCCACTATTATAGATTCTTTTTATTTTCCCAAGGGGATGTTTTTTGAAACAGCGTCTCTTCTTTATTCATCCGAAAGAAAAGGAGCTGGTGAAAATTTGTACCAAATATCACGGTGGGATACTGTTATTTACCATCCTGAAAAAGCATATTTGATAAAAACAGAAAAAAAATTATCAAAGTATGTTTATTTAAGCGGGAATAAAGTTCTTACAAAAGAATTTATGGAGGAAAAAACACTACTATCTCCCGGAATGACAGTTTTTCTTTTTATTTTTACCTTCGTTTTCTTTTTTGGGACTCTTTTTTCTAAAGCATATGAAAAAAGAAGAGATCTCTCAAAAAAAGAAAATGTAGGTTTTTGGGTATACACAGCAGTTACATTTTTTCTACTAGAAATAATGATTATTGCATTCTCTATTATTGTTGGAGTGATAGCACCAGTTATAATTTCTTATTCTGTGTTTGCACTTATTGTTTTTTCATTGGTCCTAAATAAAGTGGATTTAGAAAGTTTTACTTTTATTTTTGGACTTATAATAATTGCCATGATTCCTTTATTCTTTACAAGAGATCTTATGTTTTTCCTTTATGAACTCGTTGTACTTATGGTCGTGCATATTTTGGGGAGAATAGTACCCACCCCAAAGTTTTTACTTAAGTAAATAATTAAAATCCGCTTTTTATTTTAGAAGCGGATTTTTTATTTCAAACATTATGATTTGAAAACTTATAGTTCCTTTTTT
>CAZVSK010000009.1:14319-26650 GCA_964630035.1 uncultured Candidatus Saccharibacteria bacterium | reverse complement strand
TGTGCGCAGGGAAGGATTCGAACCTTCGTAGCCCGAAGGCGCGAGATTTACAGTCTCGTGCAATTGACCGCTCTGCCACCTGCGCAAATTAATTTACTTATTTTTAAATATCTTTCCCCTCTTCTCCACCCTTCTTTTCCTCTTCCACAGAAAGTTTGAGATCCTTTGGTGTTTCTTTCTTGAATTTGTTTATTTTTTCACTCACTATGTTATCAAATTTTAAAATCCACACCTTGAGACGTCTTAAGAATTTCTCCAAAAACATTTTAAGCCATTCATCAAATTTTTCCAAATATCCAGTCATCCAATGTGTTTTGAATTCCATTGGATCTTTTTTCAAAACAGAATCATCCACTCTTGGAAGAGTACGCGCAAGAAGATATACCACCGCGGAAAGGCTAACAAATACGGTTATTTCAAGAACAAATGAAAGCATGAATGAATTCTACAACTCAAAGCGACAAAAACGTTCCACCTTTGAATTTTCACCTACCTTTCCGATCATTTGATTGATAAGGTCGCTAACAGATATTGACTCGTCTTTAACAAATGGTTGGGAAAGAAGCTCTTCAACTGTCTCAGGGGCCATTGCTGCAATATGAAGAGCGATCTCATGAGTTAGATTTTTAAATGGTTCCGCTTGTGCTACAAAATCTGTTTCGCATCTCATTTCAAGGAGAACACCAACACGTTTGTTGTGTATATAAGAATAGAGAAGACCCGCTCCGGTTTTTCTTTCTTTCTTTTTTTCCGCGCGAACGACATTTGACGCACGAATTAGTTCTTCCGCTTTTTTAAAATCCCCACCACTTTCTTCAAGAGCGCGCTTGCATTCCATCACACCCGCATTAGTAAGCTCACGTAATTTGATAACATCTTCCTTCATATATGAAATTTATTCTGTGTTTTTTTTCTGTTGTAATGAAACGACTGTTTCTCTTATCTTTCCCAAAACCCATTCCACGCTTTTTTTGCTGTGATCGTTAGCAAAAATTGGATAGTCAATAAGAGAAGGATCGTCATTTGTATCAATAATAGCAACAACTGGGATTTTCATTATCTTCGCTTCGCGTATTGTGGTCATATGAGCTTCTCCGTCAACGATAAAAACCGCGTCTGGAAGCTTTTTTAACTTAACAATTCCCTCAAATGAGCCAGTCATTTTTGCTGTTTCTTTAGCAAAACTGAGTTGTTCTTTTTTTGTATACTTAGCAAAAGCGCCTTTCGCGTTTTTTTCTTTAAGTCCCTCATAATGGAGAATCCTTGCACGAATAACTGAAAAATTTGTTAGAGTCCCACCAAGCCATCTGTTAATAACAAAAGGATATCCAAGTGATTCCCCGAATTCCTTGATCAAATCTTTTGCGGCGGGCTTTGTTCCTACCAAAAGCAGGAGTCCGTCTCCGGAAAGTATTTTCTTTAAAAATTCATCGGCTTTTTGAAGACTCTCCCAACTTGATGCGGGATTAAGTATCTCCATTTCATTCTTATTTCCGCCGATAAACTGCTTCATCTTTGGATGAGTTTTTGACTTCTTGTGCCCAAGAACGATGCCGTTACGCACCATTTCCTTTACAATTTCTTCATTTATTGCTGGTAGAGACATAAAAAATATGCGTAATTCATCTTAAAGAAAAGTACTCCCAAAGTCAATCCCGCACCTTATCTTGATTTTAAAATCGTATAAAAGTTTTTATAGTCAACAAGAAAAAGTGCAAGATTGATACCTATTTCATTTCCTTCCCATGTTTTCTCCTCCATTCCTCTATTCGTGCATGGTTTCCGGAAAGAAGCGCGTCGGGCACCATCAACTTCTTCTTTTTCTTTCCTATCACAACCTCAAATGATTCGGGTCGTGTATAAACGGGATATGAACCCTTTTTTTCCTCTAATGACTCATTTTTTCCCAAAACCCCCGGAATGTGGCGGGAAACAGCTTCCACAAAAAGAAGAGCTGGAAGCTCGCCACCTGAAATGACGAAATCACCTAATGAAACTTCTTCATCTGCAAGGTGGAGTGCAACTCGTTCGTCAATTCCTTCATACCTTCCACAAATTAGAACAATCTGATCATATTTTGAAAATCTTCGCGCCATTTTCTGATCAAATTTTTTCCCGCGCGTGGAAAAAACAACAACTCTTATCTTTTTCGGATTTTTTTTCTTATTCAAAACAAATGAAACTGCCTTCCATATCGGTTCGGCTTTCAACACCATTCCAGGGCCTCCACCGTAAGGTGAATCATCAACGGTGTGATGTATATCTTTTGTGAAATCTCTTGGATTGACGACTGAAACAGTTATAAGTTTTTTATCCCTCGCTCTTTTTAAAATAGAACTGTCAAGATACGAAGAAAACGCCTCCGGAAAAATTGAAATAATATCAAAACGCATAACAAAATCATCATACCGTAGATTTTATAAATTAGCGAATAAAAACAACCCCCCGATGTAACGTCGGGGGAAAAAGCAAACGAAGTGTGTGCTTCTTTATATTAGGAATGACTCTGACGCGTCGATCCTTCCGGTTCCTCTATTTTGAGATTCACCCGGGCATTATTCTTGATTCCCACGATGCGAAGAAGAGATCTGATCGCTTTCGCTGTGGAACCCTGACGGCCAACAACCTGACCCATATCTTGCGGGTTCACTTTGAGCGATAGCAATACTCCCATCTCATCTACCTTCCTCTCAACCACCACATCTTCGGGGTGATCAACAATAGCTTTGACGAGCGTTTCAAGAAAATCCTTGTCAATCGCTTGTGTCATACTTTTCTTTGGTTATTATGCAACACATCCGACCTTTGCCTTATCTATGTTATTTTTATATATTATGCGGACGTTCCTTCCTCCGTCTTTTTCTCCTTCTTTGATTTCTTATGAACGGGAATTTTCGCTCCCTCAATAACCTTCGCTTTTACGAGAAGATTATATACCGAGTCCGTGGGCTTCGCCCCCTGCGTGATCCACTTTTTAACAAGATCCTTTTTTATATCAAAAGCGCCGGAGTGCGGATTTACCCATCCTACATCCTCAACAAAACGCCCGTTCAGCTTGGAGCGCTTTTCTGAAATAATAATGCGAAATGTGGCCTGATGTTTCTTTCCCACTCTTTTCAGTTTAATCGCCAACATGTGTGTATTTTCGTTAAAATAGTAGTGTATTTTGTGAAGTCAGTCAATCCCAACTCTTTATTTATGAGTTGGGGCATCTTCAAATTTGAGCGAAAGGATTTTTGAAACACCATCATCGGCCATCGTCACGCCATAGAGCACGTCTGCGGCCTCCATTGTCGCCCTGTTGTGAGTTACGATGATAAATTGTGTTTTTGTTGAAAAATCACTCACGAGATCGGCAAATCTCTTTGCATTCGGTTCATCAAGAGCCGCATCAACCTCATCAAGAACAAGAAAGGGAGGTGGGCTTACGGCAATAAGCGCGAAAAGCGCGGCAATAGAAACAAGACTTTTCTCCCCTCCCGAAAGCATTTCAAGACTTGTGATTTTTTTCTTCGGAAGATTTAAATCTATCTCAATCCCCGCAGTTGTATCTTCTTCTTCGGTGGGATCTACTGTTATGTTTGTGTTTTGATTCGCTTCTCCCTCTCCCTCTTGGGGAACTGGAATCTTCTTTTTTTCAATAAGCATTTTCGCTTTTCCACCGCCAAACATGAGACGAAAATATTTATTGAACTCTTCATTAATAAGTCTGAATGCCGACTTGAAATCGCCGTGTATTTTTTCTTCAAGATCTTTAATAAGTTTTTTTAAATCTTCCGTCGCGCGCTCCAAATCTTTCAATTCTCCCGAAAGAAACTCATACCTTTTTTCGCCTTCTGTAGCTTCGGTGATGAGATTTTGGTCTATCTCACCTATGGAAGCGAGTTCAGCGCGTAGTTTAAGAATTTTTCTGTCCATTTCCCCCTCCTGCAAAGAATGTTCTTTTGGTGCTGGAAGAGATTTAAGCTCTGAAATTTCCCGTCCAAGCGCAATCCATTCCCGCTCTATCTCCCCCATCCGTATGGCAAGTTTTTCCCTCTCAAAGAAATTTGAACGGATTTTTTCTTCGGCATTCCTTTCCTCATTTTTCTTTGACTCAAGAATCTCAATATGTTCCCTGAATTTTTTATTCGCTTCATGTTGAGATTTTGAAAATTCTTCTTCTTCCTTTTCCAAATCGGATATATTTTTTGCTATATTTTCAAGATGTGTTTTTATATCCTCCCTCTCTTTTTCAAAATGCGCGGATTGCGACTCTTCTTTTTCCTTTGAAAATGCCGAAGAAAACAATGCGAGAACATTTTTCAATATTGCCTTGATTTCCACTATATCAGAGAGAGATGCCGCGCGTTGTATTTCACTTGACGCGGATTGAATGATTCCGGAAAGCTCTTCTGCGTTTTTAAGAGGTTCGCTTTTCTCTTTTGATTCAAATTCCATCCTAACCTCAAGACGCGCAAGAGAACGCTCCAAAGCAAGACGCTCTGTATTGAGATGTGAAAGCGCGTCGCGCATTTCCTTCGTCTTTCCCGTATCGGATGTTTTTTCTTCAACTCCTCGCACATCCGATTGGAGTTTTTCTACTTCGCGTTCTTTCTCTTTTTTCTCTTTTTCCAAAAGTATAAGTTGCTCTTCATATGAATGCATTGATTCGGCAAGCGCGCGATAACGAAATGCATAATACGCATCTTCAATGTCTTTTAATTCTTTTTCCACTTCACTTCTTTTATCCCATTTATGTTTTTGTCTCCTTAAAAATCTTAGATGTGGAAGAAGTTCTTCAAGCATCGCCTTCGTCTTATCCATATTAATCTGGCTTGTCGCGAGTCTCCGTTCCGCCTGATTTTTTTTAATCCTGAATTCTTTGAGTCCGAGCACCTCTTCAATCATCATTCTCCTTTCGTCTGGAGTGCTCTTCACAAACATATCGCTCTGACCTTGCCCGATCATTGTTAAACCCCGCGCGCCGAGTTTTGCCCTTGCAAGCATTGAGACAAGATCTCTTAATCTAACCTCTTCCCCATTTATGGAAAATTCGGACGCGCCGGAGCGATCAACGCGCCTTTGGAGAGCGACTTCGGGGGCTTCATACGGAAACATTCCCGACGAATTATCAAAATAGAGAGTCACTTTCGCAAGGCCCACTGCAGGACGCTTGGGAGTTCCCGCAAAAATAAGGTTTTCAAGTACATCCCCGCGAAGCTGTTTTGCCTCTCTTTCCCCCAAAACCCATCTCAAAGCATCAATAACGTTTGATTTACCCGATCCATTCGGACCAACAATTCCCGCAACGCGCGAAGGAAAATCCAAAATAGTCTTCGTCGCAAACGATTTAAAGCCTTGAAGTTCAAGGCGTTTTAGAAAAATTGAATTATTCATTGTCCTTTTTTTTCTCCTCAAATAGTTCAAGAGCGGCTTTTGCCGCGGCGCTCTCAGCTTCTTGTTTGGAGCTTCCAGATCCCTCCGCAACAAGAGCGTCTCCCAAAAACACACCAACGAAAAAAGTTTTCTGATGATCTGGTCCAGCCTCTCTCAAAACCCTGTATGATGGAGTCACTTTCTTTTTCTCCTGCACAATCTCTTGAAAGAAACTTTTGGGATCTCTATATAACTTCTGATCAATGATATCTTGTAAATAAGCAATCACGAATTTTTCAATAAACGCACGCGCTGATTCATATCCTTGATCCAAATAAATCGCTCCGATCAAAGCCTCCATCGCATTCGCGAGAATTACCTCTCTCGCCTTTCCCGCATCTTTTGATTCTCCTTTTGATAAAAATAAAAAATGCTCAAGAGAAATTTCCCGAGCAACTTTCCCAAGCATTTGATAATTTACGAGAGCAGCCCGCAAACTTGTGAGTTCTCCTTCCTGACGATCTGGATATGCGCTGAAAAGATGTTCCGTGGTTGCAAGTTCAAGAACCGCGTCGCCAAGATATTCAAGACGTTCGTTGTGCGATACCGGCCACTCAGGATTTTCGTTTAAATAGGAACGATGAGTAAGCGCTTCTTTGAGAAGATCTTTGTTCAGAAACGAAACGCCTATTTTTTTTTCAAATTCTGATGATTCTTTACGCACGATAATATCAAAATAAATTATGCCTCCACATTGACCATTTTCTTGAAAACCGCACCAAGTACACCGTTCGCAAAACGTGAAGAATTCTGCCCTCCGTAATTTTTCGCAAGCTCAATAGCTTCGTTAATAGCCACTTTCGGCGGAACTTCGTTTCTATCAGCGTGGAGAAGTTCGTATAGGCCTATTCGTAAAATATTTCTGTCAATAATAGCTACTTGTTCTAATGGCCACTCAGGCGCAAACGTCTTGATAATATCGTTTAATTCATCAAGATGTTCAATTATTCCCTTCACAATGCGCCAAACAAAATCAGGCTCATCTATTCCGGGCCCGAACTCAGCAAGATTCCTTTCAACTATGTTTATTAGATCCGCTTTCTGATGATAAAAATCCCACTCATAGAGCGACTGAAGGACTATTGTTCTCGCGAGATGACGTGTTGCCATAGTGGGAATGTAAACGAACTTTTCTGATTCTAAAGAGCTGTTTTTTCTTTATGAAGATCCGCGCGCCCTTTTCCGCATTGTTTTGCAATTTGGACACACGCGATGAGGCAATGTTGGTCCTTTGCAAATTGGACATGCAACAATATTCTTTTTTTCAAGTTTTAATTGTGACCGCCTTCTCCTTACTTTTGAGCGGGAGTGGCGGAATGGAGGTACTCCACCCATAGATATATTCTACCTTTTCATTCTATATAAACTCCCGAGGAACGTCAAACGATGCGCGTGCGAGGGTCCATGCTTTCTCACGGCCCCTATATGCTCCTTTGTTCCATATCCTTTATGTTTTTCAAATCCATATTCGGGGTGGCGAATGTGCAGGCGGTTCATATAAGCGTCCCTTTTCACTTTAGCAACAATTGAGGCAAGACTTACCACGGGAATGCGTTCGTCCCCCTTTATGACTGTTTTCGCCTTTTTGTACGGAATGGAAAGCGATTCTAAAACTTTTTTATCCACAAAAAGCCCTCCATCAAGAAAAAGATTCACATATTTTCCAGTAAATCCCGATTTTAATTTTAATTTCTTTAAAGCGATTCCTGCAGCGCGATTTGCTGAACGGGATATGTTTATCGTATCAATTGTTCGGGGAGAAACACTTGCAACAGCCCAGAAGACCTTCTTTTTCTTCTCCTCTGCACGAATCCATTTAAACCACTCTTCTCTCTGCTTCGGTGTTAGTTTTTTTGAATCTTTGAGAACAAATGAGGAACGCGAGATTATGCGCGTGAAATAGAGGGGTATAATCACCGCACCAACAGTTACTGGCCCCGCAAGAGGTCCTCTCCCAACCTCATCAATGCCAATCACGAAATATCTTCTTTTCATTCGTACACATTGTATCATGAAAATAAAAAACATTTTCTTTCAAGTTGTGGAAACAGAAAAAAGTTTCTACACTAATGATATATAAAAACTGGGAATATCATGGACACAAAAAAATCAAAATTTATACACCTCCATGTCCATTCCCATTATTCTTTATTGGACGGGCTCGCAAAAATAGATGACATAATAAATCACGCGAAAGAATTCGGAATGCCCGCAATCGCTTTAACGGATCATGGAAATCTCTACGGAGCGATAGAATTTTATAAAAAAGCGAAAAAGGCGGGAATAAAACCTATTCTCGGCGTTGAAGCATATCTCGCCCCGAACGGAAGAATGAATAAGAGGCCGAAAATGGACGAAACGAGATATCACCTTACCCTCCTCGCAAAAAATCAGGATGGTTGGAAAAATATTATTCGCCTCGTCACAGAATCGTATCTTGAAGGATTTTATTACAAACCACGCATAGATAAGGAACTTCTTGAAAAATACAAAGAGGGAATCGTTTGTCTTTCAGGATGTTTTTCGGGAGAAATACCGAAACTTGTTGCGAAAGGAGATATTACACAAGCCGAAGAAACGGCGAAATGGTATGCATCTCTTTTTGGAGAAGATTTTTATATAGAGCTTCAACCTCATTCCCCTCAATTAAAAGAACCACTTGTTATTCTCGCGAGAAAACTCGGAATCCCCGTTGTTGCAACTGAAGATGTTCACTATGTAAAAAAAGAAGATAAAACGGCGCACGAAATACTTCTTGCCGTTCAAACATCAAGTAAACTGGACGATGAAGACCGCCTTTCTCTTAAAAAATACGACATATCTCTTACATCAGAAGAGGAAATGAGAGAACACTTCGCTGATCTTCCCGAAGCGATTGACGAAACCATCCGCATTGCAGAAAAATGCAATATTGAAATAGAACTTGAAAAAACGAAAATCCCACATTTTATTCTTCCTGAAGGAGAATCATACGCTTTTGATTATTTGAAAAAACTCACTCATGAGCGCGCCGAATACAGATTCCCAGAAATCACGGAAGATATACGGAAAAGAATTGATATGGAGCTCTCTGTTATTGAAAAAACGGGCTTTGCTGACTATTTCCTCATCGTTCAGGACTTCGTTTTGTGGGCAAAAAATCACGGAATAGTCGTGGGCCCCGGAAGAGGATCCGCCGCGGGAAGTATTGTTTCTTACATACTCGGCATCACAAACATTAATCCGCTTGAATACGACCTACTTTTTGAGAGATTCTTAAATCCCGACCGCATACAAGTTCCCGATATAGACATTGATTTTACCGACACTCGGCGTGACGAAGTCCTCGCATATGTTCGCGAAAAATACGGAAATGATCGCGTTGCTCAAATCATTACATTCGGAACAATGGCAGCGCGCGCGGCAATACGCGACACTGGACGCGCAATGGGATATCCCTATGGATTCTGCGATGAAATTGCGAAACTCATCCCCTTCAATCCAACACAAGGAATGAAAGAGGGTTGGCTTGATGAGTGTCTTGAAAATGTTCAGGAGCTCAAAGAAAAATATGCGAAAGACGAGAAAGCAAGAAAACTTATTGATTACGCACGAAAGCTGGAGGGAACAGTACGCCACGCATCTGTCCATGCATGCGGAGTCGTCATCTCTCCGACAGATCTCACTGATTTTGTTCCGCTTCAAAAAGCACCACAAGGAGAAGACACTGTCATCACACAATTTGAAATGCACAGCGTTGAAGATCTTGGACTTCTAAAAATGGATTTTTTGGGACTTAAAAATCTTACCATCATTGAAAAAACTCTCCGACTCATAAAAGAGAACAAGGGTGTGAATATTAACATTGACACAATTCCCCTCACTAATACAAAAGCATTTGAACTCCTTCAGCACGGAGAAACAACGGGAGTGTTTCAACTTGAATCATCTGGAATGAGACACTACCTTAAAGATTTGAAGCCCACGGAGTTGGAGGATATTATTGCAATGGTGTCACTATATCGTCCGGGTCCGATTGAGCTTATTCCGAGTTATATTAATAGAAAATTTGGAAGGGAAGATATCACATACATACATCCAAAACTTGAACCAATACTCAAAAAAACGTACGGAATAGGAATATATCAGGAACAGATGATGCGCATCGCGACAGATCTTGCCGGCTTCACTCTCGCCGAAGCAGACACTCTTAGAAAAGCAATCGGGAAAAAAATAAAAGATCTTCTCCAGAAACAACAGGAAAAACTCATCAAAGGGATGATTGAACACGGAATAGATAAAAAAAGCGCCGAAGCAATATGGGATCTCTTCCCCCCATTCGCGCGATACGGATTTAACAGAAGTCATGCCACCTGCTACGCGCTTATCGCCTATCAAACGGCGTATTTAAAGGCAAATTATCCTGTGGAATTTATGACAAGCCTTCTCAATATATCTGGAACTGAAATTGAAAGAATTAATTTTCTCATTAATGAAGCGAAGCGACTCAATATAAAAGTGCTTCCTCCGGACATTAACGCTAGTTTTGAAGAATTTTCAGTTGATGAACCGAACGTGTCTCCAAACGCGGGCATCCGATTCGGTCTCCTTGCTATAAAAAATATAGGTGCAAATATCGTTCGTGCAATTATTGAAGAGCGAGGGAGGGGCGGACAATTTGAAGATTTAAAAAACTTTCTTTCGCGTATCCAACATAGAGATCTTAATAAAAAATCACTTGAGAGCCTCGTAAAATCCGGAGCGCTTGATTCATTCGGAATTGAAAGAACGCAGATGCTTGAAAATATGGAAGAGCTCCTTAAATTCAATCAGGCAATAAAAAGGGCTTTCGCAACAAACCAAACAAGTCTTTTCGGAGGAAGCTCTTCTTCCCCATCTCTCACATCCCTCAAATTGAAGCCCGTTAAACCCGCGTCTAAAAACGTTAAGCTGAATTGGGAAAAAGAACTTCTTGGCCTTTATCTGACTGATCATCCTTTCACAACATATTCAAGGATGCTCGGGAGTTCTGTAAAAACAATAAAAGACGTAGAAAAAATACCACGCGGTAAAGACGGAACAAGAGGCGCATCCGTGAAAACTGCCGGAATTATATCAAGCGTTCAAAAAACAATTACAAAAAAAGGAGATCCCATGCTCTTTGTGACCCTTGAAGATCTTACGGGACAAATAGAATTACTTGTTTTTTCGAGAACACTCGCAAAAAATGCGAAAGTGTGGGAAGCAAACAAGGCCGTCATCGCCGATGCAACAATTCTCTGGAGAAACGGCGATCCAAAACTCATCTGTAATTCTGTGAGGGAACTTTAAGTCATGGGAAAAGCAAAAACGTTTTTCACTAAAAATTCCTCTGCTTCAGCAATCATACTCTTATTTATTTTAGGGTTTTCTGTTTATGCAAACAGTTTACCAAACCAGATGTTTTGGGATGACAACGACGGAATACTTAATAATGTGTATGTTAAAAACTTTGAAATAAAAAAATTCTTTTCTGAAAATCTTATAGCGGGAGCGGGATTTCAAAGCAACTATTGGCGACCAATGCTTCTCATAACATACGCAATTGAATGGAAAATATGGGGCGAATGGACATATGGGTATCATGCAGTCAATACTCTCATACATATCGGAAACGCGATTCTTTTATTTTTCATACTTGCGTATATTTCAAAAAGCTTTTTTATTCGTTTTTTTACATCACTCATATTTCTCATTCATCCGCTACAAACAGAAGCGGTCACATATATTTCCGGACGTGGCGATCCCCTTTCCTTCTTTTTTATACTTCTAGGAATTCTTTTTTACACAAAATACAGAAATAAGACGGAAGAAAAAAAGAGTACTTATTTTTATTTTGGCGCGTTATTTGTTTTCATATTGGCACTTCTCACAAAAGAACGAGCAGTTATTTTCCCCGCATATATCATTCTTTTTGAATTATGGTATTGGTATAAAGAAAAAATTAATTTCAAAAAATTCTTAAAAAAGACATTTGTGCTTCTTCTCCCTTTTGTGCTTATCGCGTGTATCTATCTCCTTCTCCGAGGCACTGCTCTCAACTTCCAAAACACGTTCAATATTTACAACACCGACACACCCTATACAGAAAGCATTCTTGTGCGAACATACACATTTTTAAAAACCCTTCCGGAATATTTTGGTCTTTATTTTTTCCCAAAAACACTCTTCATGGAAAGATCAGAGGCGATGTCATATGCAGAAACAATTTTCAATCCGTATGTTCTCATGGGAATATGCATTTCTCTTATTCTCACATTTTTTTCTTTTTTCAAATTCAAAGAAAAACCTGAATACGCGTTCGGGTTGATGTTTCTCTTCATTGCGTTCTTCCCCGCCTCTGGGATCATCGTTCCTGTAGCGGGAATTATGTTTGAACATTACATGTATGCGCCGATTATCGGATTATCCTTTATGCTCGCAATATTTTTTTCTGAACTATTTTCAAAAATATATTCAAAAACGTCTTCAAAAACAACGCAAAATCCAATTTCCCACAACCTTACATTTCCGTTCCGATCGGAACGGAAATGTAAGGTGTTGAATTTCTGCAATTTTGGAAATTTTGCCAATTTTAGAAGTTTTTTTTGTGTTTTTTTTATTGTTTTGATAATCCTATGGGTTTCTTTTCTTTTAATCCAAACCATTTCAAGAAATGCAGAATGGAGCGACCCGATCACGTTCTACGAGCAGACGCTCGCACACGCGCCGACCAGTCTCCGCGTGTGGAATAATCTCGGAATGGCATATGCTGATAAAGGAATGAACGATAGGGCAATATACGCATACGCGCGGGCAATAAAGCTCAATCCACAAAATCCCATCCCCCATCACAATTTGGGAAATATATATGAAAATGAAAAAAATATAGAAATGGCAAAAAAATATTGGCAAA
>CAZVSK010000009.1:12623-14219 GCA_964630035.1 uncultured Candidatus Saccharibacteria bacterium | reverse complement strand
CAACCTTTTAAACTTGATCTCATTGAAGAATTTTCAAAAACGGATAAAGAAGTATCAATATATAAAACCGGAGATGTGTTTTTTGATCTCTGCCGTGGCGGACACGTTGAGAATACAAAAGAGATAGATCCCGATACGTTTATGCTTGAAAGAATCGCGGGAGCGTATTGGCGCGGGGATGAAAAAAACAAGATGCTCACCCGCATCTACGGCCTCGCGTTTGAAACAAAAAAAGAACTTGATGATTATTTAGCACGCCAAGAAGAAGCGAGAAAAAGAGATCATAGAAAAATCGGAAAAGATCTGGATCTCTTTCATACGGATGAAATGGTGGGACTCGGACTTCCACTATGGCACCCAAAAGGCGCCCTGCTCTGGAGAGTTATAGAAGATTTTTGGTATAAGGAACATCTCAAAAACGGATATGATCTTGTGAGAACTCCGCATATTGGAAACAGGGTGCTTTGGGAAAAGTCCGGACATTGGGGTTTCTACAACAAATCAATGTATCCACCCATGGAAGCGGGACAATCGCTTGAAGAAAAACAACAGGACAAAAAAGCAGAATACTCCGAGGAATATCTCTTAAAACCAATGAACTGCCCGTTCCATGTTCAAATTTATAAAAACGGAATGCGTTCCTATAGAAACCTCCCCGCTCGTTGGGCGGAATGCGGAACTGTTTACCGATTTGAAAAGAAAGGAGAACTTTCCGGACTGACTCGCGTCCGCGGATTCACGCAAGACGACGCGCATATCATCTGTACGAAAGAACAGGTGGAAGATGAATTGAAAAGAGTCATTGATTTCATTCTCTTTATATATACATCATTCGGTTTTGATATGAATGCAGTCAATGTTTATCTCTCATTGAGGGATCCGGATAATAAAAAGAAATATGCTGGGAACGATGATGGATGGGATTTCACGGAAAATATCTTAAGAAAAGTTGCAACGGAGAAAAAATTGCAATTTAAGGAAGAAAAAGGAGAGGCCGCTTTTTACGGTCCAAAACTTGATTTTAAAATCAAAGATGCGATCGGGAGAGAATGGCAGTGTTCAACCCTTCAATTTGACTTCAACCTCCCCGCACGATTTGAAATGTCATTTATAAACAGCAAAGGAGAAGATGAACAACCGTTTATGTTGCACCGCGCGCTTTTTGGATCGTTTGAAAGATTTATAGGTCTTCTCATAGAACACTATGCCGGCGCATTCCCTGTATGGCTCTCCCCAACACAAGTAACAATTCTTCCTATAAGCGAGAAATTTATGTCCTACGGAGAAAAAATCCAAAATATATTGAAGGAAAAAAATGTTCGTGTGGAAATGAGTGAAGCAAATGAAACGCTCGGAAAACGCATACGCGAAGCTGAAATGCAAAAAGTTCCGTACATACTCGTCATTGGTGAAAAAGAAGAAAAAGAAGAAATGGTAAATGTGAGAAAGCGCCATCAGAAAGAAACAAACACGATTCCTATTTCGCAGTTTGTTGATGAAATAACAAAAGAAATTCAAGAAAAGAAATAAAAGCCCCGATGTGGGGCTTTTAATTTTAATTTCTTGCCGCGTCTCCGTTTTCCCATTTTATGGAAA
>CAZVSK010000009.1:3064-12523 GCA_964630035.1 uncultured Candidatus Saccharibacteria bacterium | reverse complement strand
AAAAAGCCCCCACGCACCAAATAGTCGCGCGTGAGGGACTTAAAAAATTAAGCAGCTTTTTAAAAACCGGTTCAAAGACATCAGATATTCCGCGCGTTATGTAAACCCGACATAAAAACAATCAAGCCGATTTTCACATTTTCTTTCGCGCGGGCAGCGCTTTTCTGTTTCTAAACAGAAAAGGAAAGGACTCGTTATTATCCTCATTCCTGCTCCGCTTAATTTATTAATAAAACTGATATAGAGTATACGTATGGTAAAACAAGGAGTCAGGAGGAATAAAATAATCGTCCTCGCGGGACCTACGGCAAGTGGAAAATCCGATCTCGCTGTAAAAATCGCAGAATACATAAACAGAAATAAAAAAAAATTCCAAACACACGGCGCTGAAATAATATCAGCAGATTCAAGGCAGGTTTATAAAGGAATGAATATAGGAACGGGGAAGATAACAAAAAAAGAAATGGGAGGTATCAGCCATCACATGCTTAATACCCTATCTCCGTCTTCTGTTTTTACTGTTTCCCAATATCAAAAGAAGGGAAGAAAAATAATCCAATCTCTCTTCAAAAAAAACAAAATACCTATCGTGTGCGGAGGAACAGGATTTTATATTGATGCACTTATTGACGGAATAGTCATTCCTGAAGTGAAACCAAATAAAAAACTGAGGAACTCTCTCTCACAAAAAAACGCTGAAGAATTATTTTCTATATTGCTCCACAAAGATCCAAAACGGGCAAAAACAATAGACAAAAAAAATCCTATTCGCCTTATACGCGCTATTGAAATAGCGCGCGCATTAGGAGGGGTGCCCGAATTCACAAAAAACCCGTTGCGCGCAGATATTCTTTTTTTGGGCATATCTCTCTCACGCGACGTATTAAAAGAAAGGATACTACGCCGTTTGAAAAAAAGATTCGCCATTGGAATGGTAAGCGAGGTAAAAAAACTCCACACCAAAGGCGTGTCATGGAAAAGAATGGAATCGTTTGGTCTTGAATACAGATATATTTCGCGATTTCTAACAAAAAAAATAGGGAGAGAAGATATGGAACACCAACTTTACGCGGAAATCAAAAAATATGCCAAGCGCCAGATGACATGGTTTAAGAAAAACAAAAGAATTCATTGGATAAACAACAAAAAAGAGGCTGTGAGCCTCATAAAATCTTTTCTTGCCACACATTAGATTTTTCCAAGTTCTTGCTTAAAAAGCTTCCTTAGTTTTTCGGGATCGGCCTGCCCCTTTGTTTTTGCCATTCCCTGCCCAACTAAAAACGCAATTGAATTTTCCTTTCCCTTCCGATAATCAGAAACCGCTTTTTCGTTTTTTTCTATCACTTCGCGCACAATCGGAAGAAGCGAAGTATCATCCCCCATAAATTTAATTCCCCCTTCTTTGATAAGCGATTCAGGGTCTTCACCTGTTTCTTCCATTTTTAAAAGAAGATCTTTCGCAATTCTGCTTGAAAGAACTCCTTCTTGTATCAAAAAAATTAGATGAGCAAATGCCTCCGGAGAAACGGATGTATCCGCAAATGTCTTTCCTTTTGCTCCGAGTATGCCACGAAGATCTGTTGTAAGGTAATTAAAGAGAAGTACAACGTTCGCGGATTTTGTTTTTTCCTTAAGTTCGGATACGGCCTCTTCAAAATAAGAAGCAGAACCAAGGTCATCAAGAAGATCTTCCGCCTGTGAAGAAGACAATCCAAACTCTTCCGAAAAACGCCTTCGTTTCTCATCGGGAAGCTCAGGACGCGCGCGGGAAAGAGATTCCAAATACTCATCAGAAAAAATACATTCGGGAAGATCCGGCTCGGGAAAATATCTATAATCATGCGCGGATTCTTTTGTTCTCTGACTCACAGTTATATTCTTCTCATCGTCCCACCCTCTCGTCTCTTGAATTATAGTTTCTCCAGCGTCTAAAAGTTCACTTTGTCGTTTTATCTCATAACTAATTGATCCGGCCACTGCACGAAAAGAATTCAAATTTTTTATTTCCACTTTTGTTCCTAATGTGAGTTTTTCATCACCAACATAAGAACCAACACCTTTTCCTAAAGAAATATTCACTTCAACGCGCATCTGTCCTTTTTCCATATCCGCATCTGAAATACCAAGACATCTCAAAACTCTCTGGAGTTCTTTTGCAAAACGAAGCGCCTGCTCACCGCTTTTTATATCTGGCTCTGTCACAAGCTCCATAAGAGGAACTCCAGCACGATTAAAATCAACAAGTGTTCTGTTTTCTTTTCCACTTCCAATATGTTTGGAAGAAGCGACATCCTCTTCAAGATGAACTCTTTTTATGCGTACGCCTTCAAGCTCCCCTCCTTCCACAAAAGGACGATCGTATTGAGAAATCTGATATCCCTTCGGAAGATCGGGATAAAAATAACTTTTCCTGTCAAAATGAGATTTTTTTGAAATCTTCCCCCCGATTGCAATGCCAAACATAAGAACGTTTTTAATCGCCTCTTCATTTGCAACTGGAAGTGTCCCCGGATGACCCGTACACACGGGGCAAATGTGCGTGTTAGGAATCTTTTCTTCGGGATCGTTCGCGCACGAGCAAAACATCTTGCTTTTCGTCTTCAGCTCTGCATGAACTTCAAGACCTATAACAGGGATGTACTTCATATATATTCTCATCATACTTCGTCTGTCTAAAAAATCAAAAACCCACCCGCCAACCAGCGAATGGGTTAAAAAATTAAAAAACATCAAAGTGTTTAAAAACATCAACAATATCACGAAAAACATCATCCTCGCTCTGCTCCCCATTAATCACAAAAACTTGATTGTGTGGTGGATCAAAAAGCGCATATTGTTCGTTCATAAAAGCATTAGCTTCTTCGTATGCTTCGGCTGTTTTTCTCAATCCTTCTAACTTCCCTTCAAACTGATCTTTTGTTTTTCCATCTTTTTGAAGACGAGCCATAGCCGTTTCGGGTTGTATACGAATATAGAAATCAAAATAAGGGAATATATATTCTTCTCCAAGAATATGAAGATGCCATTTATACACCTCCTCAATGGTGATTCCGCCAAATGCCTCACCAAACGCCATCGTACTCCTGTCATATCTATCCTGAATAACCCAGATTCCTTTTTGAAGCTCGCGAATAATATTTCCCACTAAATCAAAATGGCGGTCAACAACATAGAGCGACTGGAGTTCGCGGTTTGAAAGTTTCTCTTGCTTCCTTACCTTCTCTTTCGCACTTTGGAGTGTATACACAAATTCTCTAACAACATCATTGCATTCCGGTCCTTTGAGAAAAATTCCAGAATTAGAAAGCGTGGAAACATATTCATCAATTTCAGGAATAAAATAATTCTCAATAAAAGATTTCTCAATTGGACGTTTTTCAATAATATTCCGAATCATAATTCCAACAACCCCATTTGGCGTTGGTTCCGCATAAATGCGGGCGGAAACACCACGTGATTCAATATACTTCTTTATCTTTTTTGTTTGTACGCCCTTCCCACAACACGTAAGCCCCTCAAGAAGAATGAAATTTGCCTTTTTCATAATTTCCTCCTGTTTATTTTAATTGTAAACAAATTCTATTCACAGCATAAATCACTACGCATAATTGTAAAGTGTACAAAAAATTAGTTTTGATTTATAAAAAAACCGTCCGCTATTTGGCGGACAGTTTTTAATCAATAATTTCAATTCCCATGTTGCGGGCACTCCCTTCTATGATTTTCATTCCCGCTTCCACATCATTCGCATTCAAATCAACCATTTTCTTTTCCGCAATTTCACGAAGCTGCTTTCTCGTAATCGTCCCCACTTTTTGCTTATGGGGAACAGGAGATCCTTTTTGAACTCCCGCGGCCTTCCTCAATAAATCGGACGCCGGAGAGGTTTTTAACTTGAAATCAAATGTTCTGTCCTGATAAATCGTAATTTCCGCCGGAACGATATCACCCATCATATCTTTTGTCGCTTCGTTAAATTGCTGACAAAATTGCTGAATATTAACACCGTGCTGTCCAAGCGCAGGACCGATTGGAGGCGCAGGATTGGCTTTTCCCGCCTCAATTTGGAGTTTTAATACTGTTTTTATTGGTTTTGGAGCCATAATGATATTTCAGAAGGATATTACCCTTTTTCTCTGCTTAAGTCAAAAAATTTACATCTTTACAACCTGAAGAGAATCCAACTCAACAGTTGTGTCGCGATTAAAAATTGATACGATAACTTTCACCTTTCCGCGCTCTTCATCAATATCCGCAATCTTGCCTTCATAATCCTTGAAAGGCCCATCGCTTATACGCACAAGATCGTTTTTCTTTAAATCAACATTAAATCGGGGTTCCTGCGGATTCATTTTTGACATAAGTTCATCTATCTCCTCTTTGGAAAGTGGAGTTGGCGTTGTTGAATCAGCCCCAACAAACCCGGTAACTCTCGGAGTGTTTCTCACAACAGACCATGAATCATGATCCATAATCATATTCACGAGAACATATCCCGGATATATTTTTTCTTCTGACACGTGGCGCTTTCCATTTTTGACTTTTATTTTTACTTCTTTCGGAACAACAACATCAAAGATCTTGTCTCCCATCATAAGAGATTCAACGCGCTGTTTCAGATATCTCATCACAGCGTCTTCGTATCCCGAATACGTGTGAACCGCATACCACTTCCTCTCCCCTTTTTCTTCTTTTTGGTTGAATACGTTTTTTGACATGATTTTTAAACAACGCGCTCAAGTGCCTTTAAAAATGCAAAATCAGCAACCCCCAGAAGTACGGCGATTCCTATTGAAAAACCTATAACAAAGAGTGTGTACCGCAAAGTTTCAGCCCTTGTAGGCCAATTCACGCGTTTCAGCTCTTGGCGCGATTCCTGCAAAAATATTTTAATGCGTTCAAACATAAGAAAGGTGTTGTGATTAGGTTAGAATTGAAAGCTTTAAATGTCAAGATTTGTCACAGAGCTCGCATGCGCCTGTATAAATTTCTTCCTCGGCTCCACCGCCTCTCCCATAAGGATATCAAAAAGCTTGTCAGCCTGGATCGCGTCTTCTATAAAAACACGTTTCAGCATCCTGTTTTCCGGATTCATTGTAGTTTCCCACAACTGATCAGGATTCATTTCTCCCAAACCTTTATAACGCTGGATAGACCCCTCGCCTCCGAATGACTTAATAACTTTATCTCTTTCCTCGTCGCTATATGCGTATCTAACTTCTCTTCCTTTTTGTATGCGGAAAAGAGGCGGTTGCGCGATATACAAATATCCGTCTTCTATAATCTGCCTGAAATAGCGATAGAAAAGCGTGAGAAGAAGTGTGCGTATGTGCGCTCCGTCAACATCAGCATCGGACATAAGCACAATTTTGTGATATCTCAACTTCGTTATATCAAACTTATCCGAAATTGCGGTTCCGAGAGCAACAACGAGAGATCTCACTTCTTTATTTAAAAGCATCTTATCCACTCTTGATTTTTCCACGTTCAAAATCTTTCCCTTAAGTGGAAGAATTGCTTGCGTTCTTCTGTCACGCCCCTGCTTACAAGAACCTCCTGCCGAATCTCCCTCAACGATGAAAAGTTCCGATTCTTCAGCTTTTCGCGAAGAACAATCCGCAAGTTTTCCGGGAAGCATAAGCCCCTCTAAAGCGCCTTTGCGGAGAACGGTGTCTTTAGCCGCTTTGGCGGCTTTTCGCGCTTTCGCAGCAAGAAGGTTTTTTTCTATAATTTTCCGTGCGTCGGAAGAATATCTCTCAAGAAATTCTTTCAACCCTTCATTCACAACAGTTTCCACAACGGTGCGCGCTTCAGGATTGCCAAGACGGGCTTTTGTCTGCCCTTCAAATTGGGGCTCTCTTATTTTTATAGACACAAGCGCAACAAGACCCTCTCTCACGTCATCTCCAGTTAAATTATCTTCCGAATCCTTTAAAAACCCGTTCTGACGCGCATAATCGTTTAAAGAACGCGTGAGCGCGGAACGAAAGCCGGTCAGGTGCATACCTCCGTCGCTTGTATAAATATTGTTTGCAAAACTCATCTCCTCACTCTCAACGCTGTCGGTATACACAAAAGATGCTTCAACATCTATCTTATCCGCTTCCTTACGGACATAAAATGGCTCGTTTTGAATAATCTGTTCCGTTTCGCTTACGAGATATCTCAAAAATGATTTGAGTCCTCCATCAAAATAAAATCCATAAAAGAAGGATTGATCCTTTCTATCATCAACAATATCTATCCGAATTCCTTTTGTGAGATATGCCTGTTGGCGAAGATGGTCAATAATCTTTTTTATATCAAATTCAATTTTAGGAAAAATCTCTGGATCTGCTTGAAATGTGATTTTCGTTCCCGTGCGATCCGACTTTCCTGTTTTTTTCACGCTGTGTTTAGGAACTCCTTTTTTATATTCCTGAACATAAAATCCCCCGTCGCGTTCAACTTCTGCTTTCATCCACGTAGAAAGCGCGTTCACCACGCTTACACCCACCCCGTGCAATCCTCCTGAAACTTTATATGAATCTCCACCGAATTTTCCTCCGGCATGGAGAGTACATAAAGCAGTTTCCAAAGCGGACTTTTTTGTTTGAGGATGTATGTCCACTGGAATTCCGCGCCCATCGTCTGCAACAGAAACAATCCCGTCTTTTTTCAGTTCAATTTTAATATTCCGCGCAAAACCAGCCATTGCTTCATCAATGGAATTGTCCACTATCTCCCAAATGAGGTGGTGAAGGCCATCAACTCCCGTTGACCCGATATACATTCCGGGCCTTTTTCGCACTGGATCAAGTCCCTCAAGAACGTATATATCCTTAGCGCTATACGATGAATTCAACGCCTTTTTTTCTTCTTTTTTCTCCTTTTTTGCCATAAAAAAACGCCTCTTGGCCTACATACATTCTATCAGATTTTAAACATAAAAGAAAGTGGAAAATGACCTAAAAACCCTTATTTTAACTACAAAAAATAGGCCTTTTGAACAAAAAAAGCCTATTTTATGTTTTTGAAAAAATAAAGGGTTGTTCCCTTTTGCAAATCGGACACGCAAGTTTAATTTCATAGTATCTTCTGCCAAATTCCTCTTTTTCTTCCGAAGAAACAATCTTCCCTCGCACATGTCTTCCGCACCCCAAAGAACAGAAAAATTTAATATAAGGAACATTTTCCTGATTAGCTTTTTCATCGGTATAAGTTGAGGTTCCAAGGCAGTATCGGCATATCGCAACATATTCAAGTCCTTTTTTTGCTCTCACGGGAAGAAAAAGTTCGTGCGGGGCTTTTGCTCCGCAATGCACACAATAGATCGTTGCTTCCATATATTCCCCCTCCTATGTAAAACTCTCTATATATATTGTAGCAAAAAACCCGGACTATATGTGTGTATCCGAGTTTTTATTTTAATTTCTTAAGAATGTAATTTAGACACTCTCTTGAAACTTCTTCTTCCGATTGAAACGCGTCTATCTGCGTCCAATCAAATTTCTTCGCCGTTTTTTTATACTCCCTCAGTATATCAAGCGCGAGATGTTTTTCTTTTTTATTTGTTTCCGAAAGCTTTCTTTTTCTCACTTCAGTAAGTGAAATGTGAAAAAAGAAAGTTATGTCTGGCGTTGGTTTTATTACTGAATAAAAGAAAGAACATAACACTGACGGAATTCCGGAAAGTAAAGAAAATACAAATGATGCGCCAATATATCTATCAGCAAGAATCACATCGCACTGTCTCATATTTCTTATTTTTCTTGCTTCGCGAAAACGAAATATCCAAAAAATGAGCGTGCGAAGTGGGTTTTCCGGCGACAATTTTTTTGCAAAATGTTTTAGAATGTCGCCATGCGTACCAGAATCCGTATCAACAACATCCACCACATATCCATCATTTCGGAGGCGTGTGGAAATATTTTTGATTGCGGTACTCTTTCCGCTTCCAGAAACACCTTCAAAAGCAACGACAATCATGACAACCTCCACGTGTTTAATTAAAAAATCACTATATATACGATACAGTAAAATATACGTTTAGTCAAATTTAAGACGCAATCTTCAAAAGTGATTCTAAAACAACCGGCAATTCTTTTGTGCCAGTACTCCCGCTAAAATGTCCCTTCCCTTTTTCAATAATTATCTCCGAATTCAATTGTTCTTTAAAATCTTCATTATTTTCAAGAGGGACATACGGATCATTATCCGAAAACAAAGCAACACTCTTCGGCAAATGAGATTTCACTTTTTTAAGATCAATAGGAGAAGAAAGCCACTCACGCACAACGTCTTGTACTAATTTATCATCCTCAAGATTTGTAAGTTTTCGCAAAAATCCTGCAACAAAAATTGCGCCACCGATTTTTATTCCGTCTGGAAGTTCTTCAAGATATCTCACAATCGTCTGACATCCCATACTGTGACCAATAAAATAAGTATCCTGATTTGGAATTCCTACTATTTTTCGTACCTCAGAAACCCAATTCTGTATTCTCGGTTCTTCCGGTTGTGGAAGTTGTGGAACAACAACCGAAAATCCATGAGATTCCAGATTTTCTTTTAACCATGGAAACCAACCCTCTTCTGGATATCCATCCCACCCATGGATAATAAAAACTTTTTTCATAAAAGTGCGCGGGAGAGGATTTGAACCTCCAAGCCCTTGCGGGCGCTACCACCTCAAGGTAGTGCGTCTGCCAGTTTCGCCACCCGCGCATATTTAAGATATTAAAGTATCTAAAAACTTTCGTCCAACTCCACTTTTCAAAAATTTCTCTTTTTTCCTTGCTTCATTATAAGACGGAAACACTTCTTTATAAATCAACCGAAATGGAGCATGAGATACAGTGCTAATGTTATGACCCCCATTATGTCTCTTCATCCTATCTTCCAAATTTTTCGTAATTCCGACATACCTATATTTATCTTTCAAACTTTTTATTGAATACACTATTACTTCCATAGTGCGACCGCCGAGGCGGTTAAATCTGCTGTTTCGCTTTACCCGCCTTCGGCGGGCACCCGCGCATGCATAAAAGAACATTTTGGATTATAATACCATATAAAACTTTTTTCAAACAAAACCCCCGAACGGGGGTTTTTATGCTGTGAGTTGAAGTTTTTCTCTTGATTTTTTGCTTGAGAGATTTCGCAAGAAATACAATTTTGAACGTCTTATTTTCTTTGATGAGGAAATAACCTCCACTTTTGCGATATTTGGTGAGTTGATTGGATATACTTTTTCCACCCCGATTTCCTGCAAAACTGCACGCACGGTAAACGTTGCTCCCGCTTCCTTTCCGTGCTTCCGCGCAATCACAACACCCTCAAAAGGAGTGAGGCGCTCTTTGTTTCCTTCCTTTATTTTTTCCCAGATTTTTATCTTCGCTCCGGGCTTTATTTTTTCTATGATATTAGCTTCCATATAACCTGATTATTATACAAATATGCGAAAAATAAGCAAGAATA
>CAZVSK010000009.1:0-2964 GCA_964630035.1 uncultured Candidatus Saccharibacteria bacterium | reverse complement strand
AAAAATCCCCAAAACATCGGGGATTTTTATTTTTTTAGCTTTTTCAAAATTTTATCTAAATCGTCCGGCAAATCGGCGCTTGCGCGTATGCGCTTTCCCGAGGGAAGATCAAATTCAATTGAATCGGCGTGAAGGAATTGGCGTGATAATCCCCACGGATTATCCCTCCTTCCATACATCTGATCCCCCACCACAGGGTGATTCACACTCACCAAGTGCACACGCAATTGGTGCGTGCGCCCCGTGCGCGGAAATAATTCAAGAAGAGAAAATTGTTGTCCATCATATTCATATTGCTCTCGCGTTTTATATTCCGTCACGGCGGGCTTTACCATTTTCATATTACGCGCGCGGACGCTTCTCTTCGTTGTTCCCGGTTTAAGCCCAATCGGCATATCAATAATCCCGTTTTTTCTCTCCATCACTCCATGCACAAGCGCAATATACGTTTTTTTCGCAATTCTCTTCTGAAGAAGATTCTTCATATGAAGAAAAAAATCCTGTGTGCGCGCGATGACAAGAACGCCGGACGTATCTTTATCCAAGCGATGTACGATTCCGGGACGGAATTTCGGCTCGTCCCCCACTCCCTCTATATCCGGATATTTCTTACGCATAATATCCGCAAGTGTCACATCTCCACCTGAATGATGCGAAACGGAATGCACAATGATTCCTGCGGGCTTATTGACCACAACGCACTCGGGTTCCTCCATAATGACAGGAATTTTGGGAAATTCTTTTGTGTACATACCAATTTTAATCAAAAAGGCGTATTAGTTCGTTAAATTTGGAAACTCTCTCTTTCACGGGCGCGCCGATTTTCACTCCTCGCGCGCTTCCCGCTTTCGCAAGATGGATAATGAATGCATCCTCCGTTTCTCCCGATCTGTGAGACACTATTGTTTTTATTCCAAGTTCCTGCGCAACACGCATAGCTTCACATGATTCAGAAATTGTTCCTATTTGATTTGGTTTAATAATAACGGCATTAATGCAATCTCTCATTGCATATTCCCGTATGAGCCGAGCATCCGTCACGGTCAAATCATCCCCAACAACCCATCTTTCTCCGGAATATTTTCTGATATCCGAAAACCCGGCAACATCAGATTCGGCGAAAGGATCCTCTATGCTACAGAGAAGTTCTGCATCGGCAAAATATTTTTTATATACACCAGAAAGCTTTACAGACGAAAAGCTTTTACCTTCAAACACGTATTTTCCGTCATTATAGAAAGATGATGCAGCAACATCCAAGCCCACAGAAAAAGATTTTGAAAGACCCTGTTCCACAATCAAACCCTGAAGAATGCGTACGGGCTCAAAATTATCGCCAAAATTCATGGAATATCCGCCTTCATCGCCCAATGGCGGAAGATTTCCTTTATTTCTATCCCTCAAAATAAAACCGAGACGTTTATATATTTTTTCCAGTTTTGCGACTGTTTCGGTATAGGAATGCGTATGACGGGCCACAATCATATATTCCTGTATATCCAAATTGTTATCCGCGTGCGCCCCGCCGTTTATCACGTTTGAGAAAATTGTCGGGGAGAATTCACTCTTCGCCCGTCCGGAAAAAAATTCGTCGCGAATCGCTTCCCACAATTCCTTTCCTTCCACGTCTGCGATAAGCCGTCCGAAAGCAACTGATGCTCCCAACATGACATTTCCTCCTAATTTTGATTTGTTTTCCGTCCCGTCTTCATGAATAAGGAATTCATCAAATTCTTTAAGAGACGGAAATGATTTTCCAACAACAAGTTTCCTAATCGCAGAAACAGAAATAAGCGATTCAGAAAAAGAAAAAACGGACGCCTCGCGTGATCCTCTGCTTTTTCCCGAAGGGACCTGCGCGAGATATTTCTTTCCACCGCTTCCCACAATTTCAACCTCAATCGTCGGCTCTCCACGCGAATCAAATATCTGACGTATTTCTATGTTTTGGATTTTCTTTTCCATTTACTTCGCCTTGTTTTTTTCAGGAAGCGAACCAGATAAAAATCCTCTTATGTCTTCAATTGTTGTTCCGAGTATGCGTTCAAGAGCCTCCTGTGTGTTAAAAGCGTTGTGCGGAGTGATAAGAACATTCGGCATTTTCATGAGAATATGATTTGCGATAATAGTTCTCATTGTGTCGGCATTTTCCTCTCCCCTCAAAATTTCTTTCACGCTTGATATCACAGCTTCTCCTCCGCCCTTCAAAAATTTCATCTCATCCTTCACAACGCCTTCCTCTTCCAAAACATCAAGGCCGGCGCCAGCGAGTATTCCTTTTTCCAACGCATAAACAAGAGCTTCCGTTTCCACAATCCCACCACGGGCGGTATTCACCAAATACGCACCCTTTTTTATAAGGCCGACATTTTCCATATTAATAAGATGAAACGTCCCTTCATTGAGCGGAGTATGTATGGTGATAACGTCCGATTTCCCTAAAACATCATCAAGCGACATATATATTACCCCCTCATTCTTCGCATATTCTTCGTTCGGACGCGGATCATACGCAATAACATTCATTCCGAACCCTTTCGCGATGCGCACCGCTTCTTTTCCAATTCGCCCCGTTCCAATCACACCAATTGTCTTTCCCTTCAAATCCATTCCGCGAAATCCTTTGTAGGAAAATGCTCCCGTTTCTTTCACACGATCTATGGAATCATACATTTTCCGCGTGAGATTCAAAATGAGTCCAAACGCAAACTCCGCAACTGTATTATCGCCATACCCGGGAACAAATGCGACAGTGATGTTTTTTTCCTTGCAATATGAAAGATCAATATGGTCATATCCAGTGGATCGTGTAACGAGAAGCTTCAGATTGGGAAAGCGCTCAAGAATCTCACGTGTTCCTTCCGAGTTCACAAAGATGGAAATAATCTCAAAATCTTTTTTATCTCCCGCGTATTCATGCATTTTTTCAGAAAAAAAATGCAATTCGTGTTCAGAAAGCTTTTC
>CAZVSK010000008.1:22146-26804 GCA_964630035.1 uncultured Candidatus Saccharibacteria bacterium | reverse complement strand
ATTATTTCTTTATCAAGTGTAACTGCTCAAAACCTTCCGTGTCAAATTTCACAATTGTGGGCTTCTGTATTTCCACATTGAATGCTTTTGTAATATTCGTGACAAGAAATGTGAGCATATACATAGACATGCTAATCACAACAATCGCCATAACGCCTGCGAGAGCGAGAAGAAGAGTTTGTTTGAGTTTTCTTTTTTTTCTCATATATCACTATTTTCTGAAAAATACCTTTGCGCGAAGAGATGCGTTTGATTTCCCTTCTCTGTTATCAAATGTCAGATTTTCCACTCCCATCAAATATCTGAACCCGTCTAATTTCTTCAAAAATCCCCCTATTGTCGCTAAATCGCCCTGAACAGTGAGACTCACCCCAACCGACCCTAACTGTGGAATGCTTGTCCCCTGCTCGCCAAGAAAAGAAAATGTCATATCAAGATTTTCCGACGTTGCAAGGTATTGAAAATCTTTCCTCAAATTAATAAGTTCGTCTTTCAAAGGAATAGCTTTTTTAATAACTTCCATATACTCCCTTGCCTCACCATTGTATTGAGATTTTACAAGAGAGTACGACTCCACCGATGCGGCTCCGTCAGATACATCTTTCCTTGTTTTCGCAATTTTCTCGGCATCAGCGCTCACACGCGAACCAAAAAAAAGTATCCCTATAGAAAAAATAAGAACTGCGCCCGCGCCAATCGCTATATCCGTGAAAAGTTTTTTCTTAAAATTGCTCATACTACATGAATTACTCCTCTCTCGCCTTGTATGGTATTATTTTACCATAATTCGGAAACTATGGAATCATCTTCAGTAATGAAAGAAATACGCATTTCTGATGAAGCATATCCACCTCTCCTCCGCGAAATACAAAATCCTCCGCGCGTTCTTTATATCAAAGGAATCCTTCCTGATTTTTCGCTTCCATGGATATCCGTCGTCGGAACACGCAAAGCGACACACGAAGGAAAAGAGCTCGCAAAAAATATCTCGCGCAGTTTGGCGGAGGCAGGCGCAATAATTGTGAGCGGACTTGCTCTCGGTATAGACGTATCCGCCCACGAAGGCGCGCTCGCGGGAAAAGGAAAAACTATTGCGGTTCTCGCAAATGGACTTGATTCAATTTATCCGCGTCAGCATGAAAATGTTGCGAAAAAAATAATTACGCAAGAAGGCGCGCTTCTATCGGAATATGAGGAAAAAACTCCAGCACTCCCACACCAGTTTCTTGAGCGAAACAGAATAATCAGCGGACTTTCTATAGCAACCATAGTTATTGAAGCACCTCTGCGTTCGGGATCTATTGCTACAGCCCGCACAGCCGCAGAACAGGGACGCGATGTATTTGTCTTCCCGGGATCAATTAATCATCCTAATTACAAAGGATCCCACACTCTTATTAGAAACGGCGCGCGCCTTGCAGGAAGTTTTGAAGATATCATGGAAGACTTGAAAGACTCTTTTCCCGCAAGAACACAGGAAATGGAAAAGAAAACACACAATCTTTTTTCATATGAAAATGAAGAACAACGCATCATTTGCGAAACTCTTTCATCTTCCGAATCGCCTCTTGCGGTTGACAATATTGCCGAGGCGACTAAACTTGAACATCGTATAGTCCGTCAGAATCTCACATTCCTTATTTTGAACGGACAAGTTAAGGAACGCGGAGGTTTATTCTCATTGAATATATGAAACTTCTCATTGTTGAAAGCCCCACAAAAGAAAAAACTATATCAAAATACGTTGGAGACGGATATACCGTTCGCGCGAGCGTTGGACACATCAGAGATCTCCCAAAAAGTAATAAAAAAGCAATAGATATCCCAGCAGGATTTGTTCCACACTACGAAATTGCAAAGGGAAAGGAAAAGGTTGTTTCGGAAATAAAAAAGCTTGCGAAAAAAGCGGAAGAGGTGTATCTCGCAACCGACCCTGATCGCGAAGGAGAAGCGATTGCGTGGCACATCAAAGAAGCGTGTGGACTTGAAAACCCTAAACGCATCGTTTTTTACGAAATCACGGAAGAAGCGGTTAGGGAAGCTCTCATACATCCGAGAGATATAGATGAACATCTGAAAAAGGCGCAGGAAGCAAGACGTGTCCTTGATAGAATCGTCGGATACGATTTGAGTGGGCTTATTTGGAAAAAGGTGCGTTACGGACTTTCAGCAGGACGCGTGCAATCCCCCGCTCTTCGTATAATCATGGAAAAGGAGAGAGAAATACGAGCATTTGTACCCGAAAAGTTCTGGATATTGGAAGGACAGTTCAAAACAAAGAAGGGCGAAATCCTTAATCTCACATGCGATAAAGAACCACGCGAAGAAAATGAGGTTTTGCGCATTATGGAAGTAGCCAAAAAAAATCCGTGGCACGTTAAAAGTGTAAAACAAACAGAAGTGAAAAGATCTCCAAAGCCCCCATTCATCACATCCACTCTCCAACAAACAGCTAATTCACGCCTCGGATTTTCCCCTTCTCACACGATGGCAGTCGCGCAAAAACTCTACGAACAAGGGCTCATTACGTATATGCGAACCGACAGCACAACACTAAGTTCCGTAGCCCTTAACGAGATTTATTCGGAAATAACGCGCCTATATGGAAAAGAAAATCTTGAACCGCGCGTGTATAAAACAAAAAGTAAAAATGCGCAGGAAGCGCACGAAGCGATACGTCCTACACACGCTGGAACACGCAGAGCTGGAGCAACAGAGGAACAACAGCGTCTTTATTCGCTCATTTGGGAACGCGCCGTTTCTTCACAAATGGCCGACGCAAAAATACTTCGTACAAAAATTTCCGCAAACATAACAGGAGATACGATTCCCGATTTTTCAGTAAATGGAAATGAGGTTATCTTCCCCGGATGGCTTTCCGCTGATCCGAGCGGAAAAGGTGAAGAGGTTGATCTTCCTAAAGTAAAAGAAAAAGAACTTCTCCTTATGATTCATATGGAAAGCGGAGAAAAATTTACAGAACCGCCGGGAAGATACACGGAAGCCGGACTTGTACGCGAACTTGAAAAGAGGGACATAGGAAGGCCGAGCACATATGCATCAATTATTAAAACGATCATTGAACGCGGATATGTGGAAAAAATAAACAAAACACTTTACCCAACGGATACGGGGGAAGTTGTAAGTGATTTCTTGGAAAAGAATTTTCCCACATATATAAGCGATTCATTCACGGCTGAAATGGAAAATACGCTTGACGAAATCGCGGAGGGGAAAAAAGAATACAAGAAAACGCTTTCCGATTTCTACGCGCCATTTGCAAAAGAAGTAAAGGAAAAAGAAAAATTGGAAAAAGCGACGAATCTTGGTGACGCGGGAGAAGATATGAAATGTCCAGTATGCGGTGGAGCAATGATTATAAAACTCGGAAAGACAGGAAAATTTTTGAGTTGTAAAAGATTCCCCGAATGCGTGGGAGCAAGGAAGCTTGATGGAACAGAGCTTGAAGGACCAAAAGAAACAGGCGAAGAATGCCCAAAATGCGGTGGAAAACTCATGGAGCGGGAAGGACGATTTGGAAAATTTATTGCATGCGGAAATTATCCGAAATGCAAATATGTGAAGCAAAGTGAGGAAGAAGAGGCAAAGAAAAGAACAGGAGTGAAATGCCCAGAATGCGGTGGGGATATCACAGAACGCCGCGGACGGTTTGGCTTGTTTTACAGCTGTTCAAACTATCCGGCGTGCAAATTCATCATGAAATCAAAACCAACTGGAAACAAATGTTCTGAGTGTGGAGCGCTTATGATGGAAGGAACAAAAACTATTCCGGATAGATGTAGTAACAAAGGATGCCAAAATCACAACCCACATAAACTGAAAAAATCGGAATAAGTAAAAAAAAGGGGGCCCATCTCAAGGGATTTTTATAAACTTTTTAGAACTCTTAAATTTCTTGTGTGTTGTTTGTTGTGCGTTGTTTGTTATCTTGTGAGAACTTCCGGACCGTTTTCTGTAATTGCGATTGTGTGTTCAAAATGAGCGCTCAAACTTCCATCGCTTGTTCCATAACTTTCATCGCGGAGTTGGATGATATCAGGAGATCCGAGACTAAGCATCGGCTCAATCGCAAGAACAAGTCCCTCTTCAAGAGGCATCCCCGTTCCCTTTTTTCCGAAATTGAGAACAGTCGGATCTTCATGAAGCTCAAATCCAACACCATGACCCGTGAGTCCGCGTATAACAGAACACTTTCCCTTCCGCGCAACGGATTCCACAGCATACCCTATGTCTCCCAACTTTTTCCCCGAACGGCATTCGGATATCGCTTTCTTAAGCGCAGTGTTCGTTGTTTCTACAAGCCTTTTTGCATCTTTAGATATTGTTCCCACAGGAACAGTAACAGCGCCGTCCGTAATATATCCTTTATAGTTCACCCCAATATCAATTTTCAAGAGATCTCCGTTTTTTAACATCCTCCGTGAAGGAACTCCATGCACCACAACATCATTTAAAGACGCACATATCGCAGAAGGAAAAGCCCTTGCTCCTCCTTCGGGACGGTACCCCAAAAAGACAGGAGATGCTTTATATCTTTTCAAAAGATCGCGAGATAAAGAATCAAGGGAGGAAATATAAATTCCCTCCCTTGTATTTTTTTGGAGAGCAAAAAGCACATCCGCGAGAATTTTTCCAGA
>CAZVSK010000008.1:2772-22046 GCA_964630035.1 uncultured Candidatus Saccharibacteria bacterium | reverse complement strand
TGTTTCATCACTTCAAGCGCAACGGATACCACAATAAGAAGGCTTGTTCCACCAAGTGAAAATGCGCGGACTCCTGTTGCCATCTCAGTTACATTCGGAAGTACGGCAATAATACCGAGAAAAAGCGCTCCGAAAAGAGTGGTGCGATGCACGATTTTCCCGATCATCGCCGACGTTGTCTGTCCGGGACGTATTCCTGGAATAAATCCTCCGCTTCTCTGAAGGTTTTTTGATATCTCTTCGGGATTAAAAGTAATCGCTGTGTAGAAATACGTGAAAAGAACAACGAGAGCAAAATAAATTGCGCTGTATATAAAAATGTTATTAAACACAGAAGAGACGAACTGATTCACCGCGAGAGACCAATCTTTTGAAACAATTGAAACCGCCTGCGCAAAAAACTGTGGGAAAAGGAGGAGAGAGATTGCAAAAATGATGGGAATCACGCCTGCTTGGTTCACTTTCAGCGGAAGATATGTTGAAACCCCTCCATACATCTTGTTCCCGCGAACCTGCTTTGCGTATGAAACAGGAACTTTTCGTTCTCCTTCACTCACATAAACAACTCCGGCAATTACAGCAACACTCAAAAGTATAAAAATGACATATGTAGGAAGCATGTCTGGAGAAAAACTCATAACGCTCTGGCTCACAATCTGTGGAAGTGAACTTACAATTCCCGCAAAAATAATGAGAGAAACTCCGTTTCCAATCTTATATTCTGAAATAAGCTCTCCAATCCACATAAGGAGCATGCTCCCTGCCGTAATCACGATCACATTAGTAATCATTTGGTTTAAGGAAAAAGCCGGCACCACACCTTGGGAGATAAGTAGGTTTATGAATCCATATGCCTGCATCATTGCAAGAGGCACTGTGAGATAACGCGAAATCCTGTTGAATTTTGCACGTCCCTCGGCTCCTTCCTCATAATACGCTTTTTTGAGGTTTGGAAAGATAATTGTGAGCAATTGCATAATAATCGTCGCTGTAATGTAAGGACCAACTCCAAGCATCACAACAGAAAGATTACTAAGACCACCTCCCGAAAAAAGATCAAGAAAACCCAAAAGCTGGCTTGATCCGAAAAATTCATTTAGACGCTCAGGATCAACTCCTGGAATCGGAATAGCGGCAAGAAGACGGAAAATAAAAAGAAGACCGAGAACGATGAATATCTTCTTTCTTAAATCAGGAATTTTAAAAATTTGAAGAAATTTATCCATCCCTTTATGATTTCACCACCTTTCCCCCCGCCTTTTCAATAGCTTTTTGCGCACCTTTTGAAACAGAAATCCCCTCCACAGAAAATGCTGTGTTTATATCCTTATTTCCGATTATCTTAATCTTATCTGATTGCGAAACAAGTTTCCGTTCAACAAACAATTTCTTCGTGATTGTTTTTTCTCCCTTGAATAAAATATCAAGTTGAGAAACTTTGAATTCCACCGCGCGCTTTTTTACATTCTTTGCAGGATTTTTTACTCCACGCAATTTCGGAAACTTTAAGAGAATATCACGTTCCGCAGGCCTGAGCTTTCTCCCCGCTCTCGCACCCTGTCCTTTCTGTCCGCGACTGGATGTCGTTCCTCTTTTCCCACCGCGGCCTACGCGTTTCTCCCTCCTTTTTTTATTTTTTGGACGTAATTCGTGTAATTCCATACAATTTTTATTCTTCTTTCTTCACGCTTTTTTCTACAGATTCAACTTTTTTGAGTTTTTTTAGGGCTTCTAAAGTCGCCATTGCATTAGTAAGTTTGTTTGTCGTTCTGCCCAAAATTTTCGCTGATATATCCTTAACTCCCGCCAATTCTAAAACTGCTCTGCAAGAACCTCCCGCAATAAGACCATTTCCAGAACGTGCCGGTTTCAAACGTACTCGTGCTGCGCTATATTTCGCATCAACGTCGTATATAATTGTGCGCTTATCTTTGAGAGGAACAAAGACAATATTCTTCATTGCTTGATGCTTTGCTTTTTGCACAGCTGCAGACACATCAAGACCCTTCGCAATTCCAATCGCGACTCTTCCTCTTCTGTCTCCAATCACTATTGTTGCTCTAAAACTGAATCTTTTTCCTCCCGCAACAACACGTGTGACACGACGCACTTCCAAAACTTTCTCATCAAATTCACTCTTTTTTTGATTAATCATTCTTTGTGGACGCATATGTATTAAAAAAGTAATCCTCCTTCTCTTGCTCCTTCTGCAACCGCTCTGACACGACCATGATATTTATACCTTCCCCTATCAAACACGGCTTTTGAAATTCCTTTTTCTTTTGCTTTCTTTGCAAGAACCATACCTACTTCTTTTGATATATCCTGTTTCTTTCCTTTTTTCTCTTTTAAAGACAAAGAAGAAACGGCTATAAGTGTTTTCCCCGCTGTGTCATCAATAAGCTGTGCGTACATATGTGCATTGCTCCTGAAAACGGAAAGGCGCGGATGTTCCGCTGTTCCGCGCGAAATGGATTTTCTTACGCGAACAGCCCTTCTTATTTTTGTTTTTTTTGCAAATCTCTCTTTTATACTCATACTTTTTTTATTTTATGACGCGGATCCTCCGCTCTTCTTTCCTGCTTTCCTGCGAATTACTTCATCACTGTATCTGAATCCCTTTCCTTTATATGGCTCAGGTTTTTTCAGCGCGCGGATTTCAGCGGCGACCTTCCCCACAATCATTTTATCAGCCCCTTTTATTTTTAAAATGGAGTTTTTTTCAACTTCAAAAGTGACTCCGGGAACTTCTTTATATTTAACAGGATGGGAAAAGCCCAAATTCATCACGAGATCATTTCCTTCCTTGGAAACGCGAAAACCAACGCCTTCCAAAAGAAGCGTCTTCTCAAATAACTGAACGAGTCCCTGTACGGCATTTCCAACAAGAGATCTCATCGTCCCCCAATTACTTCTCGCTTGTTTTGTATTGTTCACTGATTCAAAACAAAGCTCGGAACCTTGAAGTTTAGCTTTCACTCCATACAAAAGAGGAACGGAAATAGATTCTTTTTTATTTTTTATAATCACCTCTCCTTCGGATACTGATATTTCAATTCCTTCGGGAATGATGATTGGTTTTTTTCCAATTTTACTCATAAAAAATGATGTGCAAAATTTCTACCACACTTCAAATAAAACCTGTCCTCCGACTTTTTCTTTTTTCGCCCGTACTCCCGACATAATACCTTTCGGAGTGGAAACAATGAGAAGACCAAATCCTCCTTTCACAGGACGAAATTGATTATATCCTGAATATTTCTTCAAAGAAGGCGTACTCAAAAACTTCACGTTGGCGAGAGGTTTTTCAGGATTAAGGGAAATATCTAATATTTTTTTGGGGGCTCTTCCTTTAACTTCCACTCTCTTAACAAATCCATATCGCGCCAATTCTTCCGCAACAGCATTATCCATTTTTGAAAACGGCGATTTCACGCTTTTCTTTCCAGCTTTCTGGGCATTTTTTATTTTGATGATTAAATCTATATACATGCGAATTTTTATTTTTTATATTTGTGCTATTTATATTCTTTTGTATTATTCGCGATTACTTACCAGCTCGCTTTTTTTATTCCGGGAATTTCGCCTTTACTAGCAAGTTCTCTGAAACAGATTCTGCACATATTAAAATCCCTCATATATCCCCGCTTTCTCCCGCAACGAAAACACCTTCGTACAATTCTGGAAGAAAATTTTGGTTTCTTTTTCGCGCGAGCGATAACAGATGTTTTTGCCATATCTTTATTTCTTTAATGGTACCCCCTCCGACCTGTAAAAATCAATTGATTCCTGCCTGTTTCTCTTCTTTGGTACGATCGTCACCTGCAATCCGAAATTCACAGAAGAATGATCAATATCAATTTCTGGAAATATATATTGTTCCCGAAATCCTATATTCAAATTTCCATGTTCGTCCACGTGGTCAATTGAAAGTCCACGAAAATCTTTAACGCGCGGAAGAGCGAGGTTTATAAGTCTTCCCAAAAAATCCTCCATTCTTTTCCCACGAAGCGTCACCTGAATTCCTATAACATCGCCCTGTCTTGTTTTAAAATTAGCAATCGCTTTCTTCGCCTGACGCATAGCAGGTTTCTGCCCAGTAATAACAGAAAGCTCCTTCATGATTTCTGGAAGTATTTTATCTTTGAATTGAGGTTTTTGTGTCTGCTTTCCAAGCCCGACATTGACCACTATTTTTTCTATTTTTTTCTCCTTTTTCATAGCACGTAAATTATATTGTCGCCTTGCATTTCCTACAAAAGCGAGATTTTTTCGTCCCTTCTTCGGATTTCATTCCAACGCGAACCGCTTTTCCGCATGAGGGACAAACAAGAAGAGCATTTGATCCGGGAAGGGGTCTCGTTACCGAAACAACTTCTCCTTTTTCTCCTTGACGTTTTGCCCGCACATGTTTTTTATACACATTCACACCCTCAACGGTTATCTTCCCTGTTTTATAATCAACACGAATCACCTTGCCTGTCTTTCCGCTATCCTTTCCTGAAATAATTTTAATTGTATCTCCTTTTTTTATTCTCATCCCGTTAGAAACAGATCGCGATCAAAAGATGCGACATGTATGTATATTTTTTATGTTGAACGACTGTATTCATATGTTTCAAATAATAATTGATTATGCGATCGCGATTTCTCACGGGACTCATATTTTTACACTAATTCTTCTGAAAGTGAGGAAATTGTGTCATATCCTTTTTCCTTTATTTCCCTCGGAATCGGACCAAAAATTCTCGTCGCTTTAGGTTCTTTGCCTTTGTCTAAAATAACAACCGCATTGTCGTCAAAACGAACATATGATCCATCTTTTCTGCGAAGCGCCTGATGCTGTCTCACAACAAGACAATGCACAATATCTTTTTTCTTCACGGATTTTCTTGGCTCTGCTGATTGCACAGATGCAATAATAATATCCCCAACCTTGGCATATCTTTTTCTGCTTCCTCCGAGAACGCGAAAACAACGCACAAATTTTGCGCCTGAATTGTCTGCAACTTTCAATATGCTTCGCTCTTGTATCATACGAATTTATTATTTCTTTATTTTAACTTCTCTCGCAATTGTCCATCTCTTTTCTTTGGAAAGAGGCCTTGTTTCTTCAATCACAACATGCGTACCGACCACGTACGCATTATTTTCGTCGTGAGCTTTATATCGCCTCGTGATTTTATAAAATTTGTGGTACTTTTCGTGCTTTTTTGTCCTTGTCACCGCGATAATGCGCGTTTTGTTCATTTTGTCGGATACCACAATCCCTTGAAGCGTCCTCTTTTTTACATGTGTATTCTCTTGTTTCATATAATTAGCGTGATTTTTTCCTTTCATTTAAAATTGTCTCAAACTGCGCAATTGATTTTTTGATATCCTTCATTTCTTTAAGACTTTTTACTTTACCTGTTGCAATATCCATTTTCAAATTCACCATTTTTTCCTTAAGAGATCTCAATTCTTTTTCAAGCTCAACATCAGGTTTCCCTTTATATTCATTTAAGGCGTTTTTTTTCATGTTTTTCTATTCGCGTTCTACTGTCCTTGTCTTTATTGGAAGTTTATGTCCCGCAAGACGAAATGCTTCGACCGCTTTTTCTTTTGATACTCCACCCACTTCAAAAAGAATCCTTCCCGGTTTCACTGGAACTACATAATGATCTACATTTCCCTTTCCTCCTCCAAGAGTCACCTCTGGGGGAAGTTTAGTCACCGGCTTATCAGGAAAAATTCGTATCCATGTTTTTCCTTCACGCTTCAAAGCGTGAGTAATTGTTTTTCTCGCTGATTCTATCTGACGCGCGGTTATCCATGCAGGAGAAAGCGCCTGAAGACCAAATTCTCCATAACTTACCTTGAGACCCCTTGTCTCCTTTGTCCTTTTCCGAGAACGTCCTTTCTGCATTTTTCTATGTTTTTGTTTCTTTGGTTGCAACATAATCAAAAATTAGCGCGTCCTTCTCTGGGTGCGTTCGGGTTGTTGTAACGACTGATCTTTTTTAAATATTTCACCTTTGTAAATCCATACTTTGATTCCAACGGTTCCATATGTATTGAAAGAAGTTGCCTCTCCGTAATCTATATTCGCCCTGATCGTCTGAAGCGGCATCCGTCCGAAAATCATCCAGTCACTTCTTGATATTTCCGCTCCATTCAAACGACCGGAAACTTTTATTTTTGCTCCACGCACATCTCTGTTTTGCTTCATAAGCTCCAGATGTCTCTTTAAAACAGTGCGATACGGCCTCCTCTTTTCTATATCAAAAGCAATTTGTTGAGCAACAACAGCTGCGGAAACTTCAGATCTTTTTAGTTCTTCTATATTAATGTTTAGAGAAAAGCTTGTTTGCTTCTTGTTTTTTACTCTCAAAGCGCGTATAGCTTTCACAACTGCCTCCTTCAAATCTTCTATCCCCTTTCCGCCTCTTCCGATAATAAGACCAGGCCTGCTCGCACGAACAAGAACTTTAATAGATGTTCCAATGCGCTCAATTTCTATTCCCGCGATTCCAGCCGCGAGTATCTTTTCGCGGATGATTTCGCGAATTAGATGATCTTCTTCAAGAAAAAAAGCGAGCGTCTTCTTGTAAAACCACCTGCTTTCCCAAGGAAGCGTGATGCCGAGACGAAGTGTATTTGGTTTAATTTTCTGTGCCATAGGAGTTTAAAAATTAAATGGATTTTCTGCGGAATACTTTCCTGAATCCTGTTGGTTCAGAAGATTTTTTCGACGCATCTCCCGTTTTTGTGGTTTCATTATCTTTTTTCTTTGTTTCTTTTTTACCCCTTTTCTCCTTTTTCTCAGATTCTTTCTTTTTCTTGGGTTTCTCAGGAATTATATATGCCCGCTTTTTCATATTTTCTTTTTCAGAAAGAATAACAATTATATGGCTTGTTTTCTTTTCAATCGTGCTATATGATCCTCGCGCACGAGGAATCCATCTTTTCTGCTTAGGACCCTGATCAACGCGTATTTCTTTAATAAAAAGAATGTCCGGATTCATTTTTTTTCCGATTGCATTCGCACGCGCTGAGTTGATAAGTTTCAAAAGTTCAGGACTCGGCCTTCTTGGAGACAGCATGAGTTGTGCCTGAGCTTCTTTTAGTGAAAGTCCTCGTATCATATCCGCCACAAAACGCACCTTTCTCGGCGCGATTTTGAGATATTTCATTTTTGCAATTGTGTGGTCGGATTTCATGTTTTTATTTTATTCTTTTTTCGGTGATGCTGTGGCCTTCGCTTTTTGTTCTAGTTCTTTTTGCATTTTTCCTCCATGTCTCAAAAATTTCCTTGTCGGAGAAAATTCTCCAAGCCTGTGTCCAATCATGTCTTCTGTAACACTTACCTCAATAAACGCCTTTCCGTTGTGAATAGCAAACGTATACCCCACCATTTCTGGTGAAATTTCAGATGCGCGCGACCAGGTCTTAATAACCGTTTTTCCGTCCGGTTTCACTTTTGATATTTTTTTTAACAATTTTGGATCAACATATGGACCCTTTTTTAGTGATCTGCTCATTTTTTCGTTTACTATATTATGCGAAAAATTATTATATCGTCAACATAATTCAGCTCATACGACATTATTTTCTTGGTTTGACGATAAGTGTATTTGACCATTTTTTCTTGTTTCTCGTTTTTCTTCCTCCCGTAATCTTCCCCCATTTAGTCTTTGGTCTTCTTGTTCCTCTCTGCGTCCTTCCCTCTCCTCCTCCATAAGGATGATCCCTCGGATTCATAACAGATCCTCTCACAGTTGGACGTTTGCCCATAGCGCGTGAGCGTCCTGCCTTTCCGATATTAACGAGATTGTATTCAATATTAGAGACCTGCCCAATAGATGCAAAACACTCCCAAATAACTTTTCTCACCTCTCCTGAAGACATTTTGATGTGGGTGTATCCAGTTTCGTGAGCAAGCACCTGTCCCGAAGATCCTGCTGAACGAGCAATTTGCCCACCTTTTCCGGGATTCATTTCAATATTGTGAACAAAAGTCCCAACAGGTATCCTATGAAGTTTTGTACGATTTCCTACTGAGAATGGAGCATCCAGAGAAGAAATAATTTCTGTTCCGACTTTCATTCCATGCGCGGCAAGAATATATCTTTTATCTCCGTCTTTATATTTTACAAGAGCGATAAAGGCCGTGCGATAAGGATCATATTCAATCGTCTCAACAATTCCCGGAACCCCCAATTTGTTCTGTTTGAAATCAATCTTGCGGTACATGATTTTATTTCCTCCTCCTTGATGCCTTGTTGTAATTCTTCCCTGATTGTTTCTCCCCGCATTCTTTTTGAGACGGCGAGTAAGCGTTTTCAACGGCTTCGTTGATGTAATATGAGAACGATATTCAACTGAGGTGTAGTGCCTCCGAGATGCGGTGGTTGGATTGTATTTTTTCATCCCGTTAGAAACAGATCGCGATCAAAAGATGCGACATGTATGTATATTTTTTATGTTGAACGACTGTATTCATATGTTTCAAATAATAATTGATTATGCGATCGCGATTTCTCACGGGACTCATACTTCTATATAATTTCTATTTTTTGTCCGCTTTTTATCGTCACGAGCGCCTTCTTTACGCCCTCCCCCCTCTTTTGTGTATGGCGAAAACGTTTCATCTTTCCTTTGATATTTGTGATGTTCACGGAAACAACATTCACTCCGTATCTTTTTTCCACTTCGCGGGAGACACTTTTTTTATTCGCATCTGGATGCACGAGAAAAGCATATTGGTGTGCGGAATGTAAATTCTGCGCTTTTTCACTAACCCAAGGACGCTTTATTACATTTTGTGCGTGCATAGCTGAAACACCCTTCTCCGTATTTCGCGGAAGAGAAACGTCTCTGCTTTTTTGTATTTTATCTTTTTTGAGAAGCGCCATATTAAATGTTTTATTCTTTTTCATTCATATTTTCCACCGCACCCTTTTCTATAAAAATCATCTTTCGAGAAACACATTCATATGCATTAAGCATTGATGCGGGAATAATGGAAACACCAGAAATATTTCTCGCTCCCAAGACAACATCTTTTTTGGCTTTTTCAGTCACAAAAATAGCGCTTACTTTTCCTTTGAAAAAAATCTTAAGAAATGCGCTGTACTCCTTTGTTTTTCCGGCTCCAAAACCGAGTGTATCCACAATTTTTATTTGTCCTTCAGATAACTTTTTGGAAAGAGCCGAATAGAGTGCGAGTGTCTTCATTTTTTTATTCACTTTCTTGGAAAAATCCCTATCGTTTCTTGGCCCATGTGTGACGCCTCCACCTTCCCAAATTGGGGAACGTGTAGAACCGTGACGCGCACGTCCAGTGTGCTTTTGTCTCCATGGTTTTTTCCCACCACCAGAAACTTCACCCCTTGTCTTTGCGTGAGCGATCGGATTTCTTTTGTTCGCAAGATGAGCAATGACAACTTGGTGAACTAATTCAGGATTCCACTTTGCAGAAAAAACGCGCGCGGGCAATTCAATCGTCCCCACTTTTGTGTTCTCTTTGTTTATGACGTCTATGGAGTGTTTCATGATTTCTTAATTACTGTTTTCTTTATTTCAACAACTGTCCCCCGCATTCCAGGAACCGCTCCACGAAGCATAATCGTCTGAGATTCTTTTTGTATATCCGCAATCATGAGGTTTTTCACGCTCACGCGTTCCATTCCCATATGCCCGGCCATTTTTCTTCCCTTAACAACACGTTGAGGAGCTGTTGGACCAAGTGAACCCGGAGCTCTCTGTCGATTTTTTTGTCCATGCGTTGCCGGTCCGCCATGAAAACCATGTCGCTTCACAACACCCTGAAATCCACGCCCCTTGCTCAATCCGCTGACCGTGACTTTTTCTCCAACAGAAAATCCGTCAAACGAATCGTTTTCATTTTTCTTTTCAAGGGAAAGAACGGTGACGGGAACAACCGCGCCGTCTTTCCAAAACTGCGTCATTTTAACTTTTTTTACAAAAATCTTTTCCATACTTTAATTGCCTCACCGGGGCGAAATAATGTGCCAGCATTCTCTGTCAAAACAAATCCGCTGTTTCAAAACAGTGGTTTTGACACAACCGACTTATCCTAATACGTTTTTTAAACGAAAACAACAGAGGCGAGCCCTGCTGTTCCTTGTGTATAGTACTGGCTAACCCGGATATTATGGTAACCTACCCCTACAAATTAGTCAATTGTTTTTCCTTATTTTGAGCTGTTTTTAGGACATATTGACAAACATATATGGAGTATGGTATAATTATAGATAGAAAATTAAAAAGGAGTAAAAATGACTCGGGAAGAGTTTGCAAAAAAAATCCGATGGCCTCTTATTATTTGGATTTTTGGATTTGTAAATGTTGCGGCTATGCTTCCGCAACTATACAAAATCCTCTCCTCAAAAAATGTTGAGGGGTTGTCAATTGAGATGTTTATAACTTATTTCTTTGTTCAAGTAGCTTTTTCTCTTGATGGCTACTTCAAAAGAAATACGGTGCTGATGGTGTGCCTCGGAATTAGCGCACTCATTAGCGCATCAATTATTTCAATGTTTCTAATTTATTAAAAATCCCGCCTCTCCATGGAGAGGCGGTATTTCTTTTCTAACCCATCTTTATTTCCACATCCACTCCTGCGGGCAAATTCAGATCTGAGAGAGATTCAATAATTTTCTGCTGGGGATTCAATATATCAATAAGCCGTTTGTGCACGCGAAGCTCAAAATGTTCGCCGGATTTTTTATGGACGAACGTAGAGCGGTTTACCGAATATTTTTTGAATTCGGTGGGAAGAGGAATCGGTCCTACAACCTCCCCTCCCTGTACGCGTATCGTCTCAATGATCTGGCGTACCGAAGAATCTATGATTTTCGGATCATACGCCTTCACTCTCAATCTGATGCGTTCTTTTTGAATGTTATCTGCTTTTTTGGGCATGAGAATCGTGTGTTAAATTTCTTACTTTAAGATCTTTGTAACCGCACCCGCACCAACCGTCTTTCCTCCTTCTCTGATAGCGAACCTTTGCTTCTCTTCAAGAGCAACGGGGGAAATAAGTTTCACTGTGATGCTCACGGTATCTCCAGGCATAACCATTTCAGTTCCTTCTGGAAGGAAAACTTCTCCAGTCACATCAGTCGTCCTGATGTAAAACTGTGGCTTATATCCCTTGAAGAACGGGGTGTGACGCCCTCCTTCTTCTTTAGAAAGAACATAAACTTCCGCTGAAAATTCGGTATGAGGAGTGACAGATCCGGGTTTTGCAAGCACCTGTCCGCGCTCAACATCTTCCTTTTTTAATCCTCTCAAAAGAATTCCAACATTGTCTCCTGCTATTCCCTTATCAAGCGTCTTTTGGAACATTTCAACTCCCGTCACAACTGTTTTTTGTGTCGGGCGAAGTCCTATGATTTCAATTTCTTCGTTAACATTGACTGTTCCACGCTCCACCTTTCCAGTAACAACTGTTCCGCGTCCTTCAATTGAGAAAATGTCCTCAACAGGCATAAGGAACGGTTTGTCCGTTTCGCGAACTGGTTCCGGAATGTATTCATCAAGAGCCTTAACGAGCTCCATGATTGGTTTGACCGCTTCATCATCAGCGCTCTTTGCCTCAACAGCTTTAAGAGCAGAACCGCGAATAATCGGGGTTTCATCTCCGGGGAAATTGTATTTTTTAAGAAGCTCCCTTACTTCTGATTCAACAAGATCAATAAGTTCCGGATCATCCACCATATCCACTTTGTTGAGGAATACGACGATCGCGGGAACACCGACCTGTCTCGCCAAAAGAATGTGCTCACGTGTCTGAGGCATCGGTCCGTCTGCGGCCGATACAACAAGAACAGCTCCATCCATTTGCGCTGCTCCTGTGATCATGTTTTTGATGTAATCCGCATGTCCTGGAGCATCTATGTGCGCATAATGACGCTTCTCCGATTCATATTCAGAATGGTGCAATGCAATCGTAATACCTCTCGCTTTTTCTTCGGGGGCATTATCAATCTGATCAACACCTTCCTCTTTTTTTGTAAGACCTTTCATGAAAAGCGTATGTGTAATCGCCGCGGTCAAGGTTGTCTTACCGTGATCAACGTGACCTATCGTTCCGACGTTCACGTGCGGCTTACTACGCTGAAATTTCTCTTTTTCTGCCATAAAATTATTTATTATTTTTTTTGTTTTATAAGCAAAACGACTCGACCTATTGATATATTAATAGTAAATATAATTCTTATTGATATTGTAAATAATGTCAACCCCGCACCTTTTATACAAAATCTTCATTATATAAATGAAAAATATGGAATATTTTCTCTATTTTAAATACTTTACACATGAAATGTGTAAAGGGTGTGCGGTAAAGAAAGCTTAGTTTTCCACAGGGCGTCTATTCCTTTCTTAAAAGCTCTTTAAAAACACTTGGTGGCATTTTTGCTTCTGCTCGCTCCCTAAGCCTTTTCTTTCCCCTCTGTTGTTTTTTCCACAGCTTCATTTTTCTTGAACGATCCCCTCCATATAAATATCCCGTCACATCCTTCCTGAGAGCTGGAATATCCGCTCGCGCGATAATTCGCCCACCCGCGCTGGCTTGTACTGGTTGAGAATATTGTTGTCTCGGAAGAAGTGTTTTTAGTTTTTCCACCATTTTCCTCGCTTCCCGCTCAAGCGACTCCTTTGGTAAGAAGCGACTGAGTCCCGGAACCACATCGCCCGACACAAGAAGATCTGTTTTCATCACATCCGCTTTCTCATATTCCCCCATTTCATAACTGAATGACGCATATCCTTCACTCACCGATTTTAGGTAGTCATCAAAATCACTCACGAGTTCAGCAAGGGGCATGCGTGCGGAAAGTTTTATACGATCACCCATTGTTTCTGTGTGCATATCAGAAACACGAAATCTTTTTTGTATGGAAAGAACTTGTGAAAGATACGGCGCTGGGAAGATGATGTCTATAAAAATAATCGGCTCCCAAATCTCAAGATAATTCTCAGGAAGATCTTCTGGTTTAACAATCTCAATCCACCCATCTTTCATTTTCACTTTGTATTTCACAGAAGGAAATGTATTCACAATATCAACCTTGAATTCCCTTTTAAGACGTTCTGCCGTGATTTCAAAATGAAGTCTACCAAGACATCCTATTTTGAATCCTCTTCCCAACACTTCATTTTGATCCGGATCAATTTTGAGCGATGAATCATTCAATTTAAGTTTTTCCAAGCTCTGCCTTAAAAAATCGTACTCATCACTTTGTTCCGGATAAAAAGAAACGAATATGACTGGATTTGGTTCTTTATATCCATCAAGCATGTGTGTACGCGCATTTTCTCTTGAAAACGTCTGAGGATTAGAGAAGCTGAAAACCGTGTCTCCTATCCTTATTTTCCCAGGATCTTTGATTCCTGTGGCTATATACCCTATTTCTCCACCATAAATTTTTTCTTTTGTCTTCAGTTCAGGCATAAAATGTCCAACTTCTTTCATTTTTGAATGCATATTTTCCGCTCCGAAATAGATTCCATGTTCGGCACTGAAAAATCCGTCAGTCACACGGACGGAAGCTACAACTCCTTTGTGATTATCATAAAAAGAATCAAAAACAAGACCTCTTCCTTCTGCAAAAGAAATATTCTCTTCCCCAGAAGGAGGAGGAATAACGCGCACAATTGCATCCAAAACATCAGGCACACCGTATCCTGTTTTTCCCGAAACCATATATATTTCACTCGGATCTTTTTTGAGAAGCTCTGCAAGTTCGTTTCGCACTTTCAAAACATCCGGATGTAAAGAAAAAGCTTCAATATTCTCTTCTTCTTGAAATACATCCACCTTATTTAAAACACCAATCATTGCAAGACCCGCCTTCTGCGCAGCATGAAAATTTGCCAACGTCTGCGCCTGAATGCCTTGTGTCGCATCTACAAGAAGAATTGCCCCTTCAACCGCTTCCAAAGCCCGCGACACCTCATATGAAAAATCGCTATGACCCGGAGTGTCTATCAAATTAAGAATGTATTCTGAACCATCAAATTTATTTTTTTCTTCTGACTTATTTGAAAATTGGAAATCTGCCCGTCCGGCAGGCGGGTTGGAAATTGGAAATTTGGGACAATATCTCATTCGGACTGGTGCCATTTTTATAGTAATTCCCCTCTCTCGCTCAAGTTCAAGTTGATCAAGGTATTGTGCCTTCATCTTCCGATTTTCCACCGTATGCGTATGTTCCAAAAGACGATCAGCGAGTGTTGACTTGCCGTGATCAATATGAGCAATAATGCAAAAATTTCTTATAAATAACTCCATATACTTTTTCATCCACGGCATCCATACTACTGTTTTTTAAGTGTTAAGTGAAGTATTGTCCGCGAAGAGAGATTATCATTTTCATATTTGAAAATCGGACTTTCTGATTCCTCCCACATATATCCAAGGGGGGCACTCACAAGTAGAGAAAGACGCCCACCCACTCCCGACTGCTTATCAAATACAAATGTGAACGCTTTTCCTTGTGTAGCAGACGTACGTTCTCCTCCCGGAATTTGAAAACGCACATCAAGATCTTTTGTCTTCCCCGCAGGCACATTGAACCATGTTGCAAAAACAGATTTCCCAAACGCCTGCATCACCCACGACTGATATGCTTTTATAGATATTTTGCTTTTCTCAATTGATTGAAGTTGTGGAAGCGTCTCATATCCGTTTGACTCGTAATCAAATGAGGAAACAAGGTTTTTCACACTATTTCCTTTAATAGACACGAGTTCTGCGTTTGGATTGGAAAATACTTGTATAAAATTCTTGTTCTCGGCCCTCCACCAAGGATCTTTTTCTTTGTCTCCCGTATGGGCCCTCGTGATACGCATATCCGTAAAAATCCCCCCGTTCGTCGCAATATCAATATTGGCTTCAATGGATTGTTCCATAAAAACATCCGTCTTACCTCCGGCAATATTTGCGTTCGCTACACCAAGATACAACCCCCAAAAATTATTTGGAAGTTTGAAAACACCCCCGTCTGCATTCACTAATTCAACATAATGCTGTATATTCTGATCTTTTGCATACACCATAACGTCTTTTGCGGAAAAATGCTTTCCCACGCGATCCGCGAGATCTCTCAATTGGGGCTCTGAAAGAATTTTCAATCGTTCAAGCATAATCGGCGCAAGAACTTTGAGTATTCTTTTTGGTTCTCCAGCAATTTTATCCTTCCCCGCTTCAACTTCCCTTTGTATTTCTTTAAAAAAGGTATCACTGTCAATGATAATTTTATATTCTTCAAGAGGAATCGGTCCTATCACCTCAAGAATACTCTTCACAACATTCAAATTAAGTCCTATCGCAACGTCAAATGTTGTATTTTTTTCCGAATATATTTTTGATTTTTCAAGAAAATACGTCACTGTTTTCGCGGATGTTGGAAAATCAAAAAACCAGTTTGCGTCGCGAGCGCCCCAATCTCTGCTCATTGTTTTAATTTCGTGTGGAGGAACAATTTTGAGATCAAGTTGTCCGTCAGGATCATAAATGTCGCGAACATCTATTGATTGCATCTGCCCATTGCGTATCGCAATATCCGCATAACTTCCTATAAATCCCCCGCCGGGCCTCATTTCGGCTATATTCTGAAAAAAAATGAGCATGTGTCTTTCATCACTTTTTAGAAAATCCAACATCCCTCCCAAAAACATATCCAAATCCCTCAGTTCGGAACCATATTTCAGATAATTCTCACTCAAAACCGTTTCAAATTTTTCAAAAAATGGTGAAATTGAAGTAAGTGTAGAAACTGAATTACGAAGAGATTCAATTTTTTCCGTTGCAGATCCGACACGCCCGCGTATTTCCATTATGCTTCGTATAAGCCTCTCTCCGTCACTTTGAAAATACATAAAACCGTTCGTTTGCAAATCCGATATTGTTTCGGAAAGTAAGATGAGATCGGAGTTTAGATCAGAAACTTTTTCTATAAGACCCCCAGCATCTTTAAATGCGGGGACTGCACCTCCGAGAAGTTGGAAAAGTGTCTCTCCATAACTTTTTTTGAATACAAAACGAAGCGAATCAAGGTCTTTACCGTTTTTTTTGAGTGAATTAACGGCTTTGTCGGGACGAAATTCTTTGAGTGCCTCCACTGAAGAAGAAAAATTATCCACAACCGTCTTCGCACCTTCCGCGAGAATAAATTTCGCCTCGTTGAGATTGAAAAATGTGATTGCAAGAAATGCGAGGATAACAGCAACGAAAGATGTTGCAACACTCCACGCAAACCTTTTTGTTTTTTTTGATACCTTTTTCGGCGCGCGCGGAATGCCCCCAAGATTCACAGTTTCAAACTTATGAAGACGGGTATAGTCGTAATTCGGTTTCTTTACATCTACAAGAACTGGAGAAATGTTTTTTTTGGGAACTTTGTTTTTCATTATATTTCAACAGATTCAATGTTTTCAGAAAGAGAGGTTTTATATTTTTTAAATATCTCAAGTGTTTTTTGCGCTGTTTTCTCCCAATCAAATCTTCGTACGTTTTCATATCCGCGCGAAATCATATCTTCCCTCAATTCTTGATCACTAAAAAGAGTGAAAATATGTAATGCGAGTTCTTCGTCGTTTTTCGGATCACATAATAATGCGGATCTTTCAAGTATTTCAGGAAGAGATCCTCTGTTTGAGGCAACAACTGGAACTCCGCACGTCTGTGCTTCTAATGCAGGAAATCCGAATCCTTCCAAAAAAGAAGGTGTTGCAAAAACCGAGGCAAGTTTATATAAATTTCTGGCTTCTTCAAGAGACGCCTGCCCCCACATGATAATATCTCCGCGCCACGGAGATACATTTATTTCTTTATAAATATCATCGCAAAGCCATCCGTCTTTTCCTGCAATCACAAGCTTCACGTCTCTCATATCCTCTTTTTGTTTTATAATATTGAATGCACGGACAAGACCCTGAATATTTTTTCTTGGTTCTATAGTTCCGAGAGTCAGAATAAATCTCTTGGGAAGATTGTGTTCTTTTTGGAATTCATATAGATGACTGGGAAGTACTGGAAGAGAAAAAAACGGATTCACGCCTGAATACACGACTGAAATTTTTTCCGGTGAAATCTTATAATATTCCACAAGATCAACTTTTGTTGAATTTGATACAGCAATAATCTCCTGTGCATCTTCGGCTTGTTTTTTCGGATTCTGTCTCCAATGCCACAACTTCCCCCTCGGCGAATAAAATTGTGGAAATCTTTCAAAAGACAAATCGTGGAATGTCACGACTCGGGGAGTATTTTTTTTGTGAGACAATATATTGAAATGCGGACTAAAAATGACATCGGCTCCCATTATGATGTCTATTTTTGGTTGATTGATATATTTGAATAAAAAATCAAGAACGCGATTCGGAATATGCATATTAAAAACAGACAAGTTTTTGTATTTCTTCCTGTCTACTGGAGAAGGAACTCCCAAAAAGGAATTAAGAAAAAGCGAATATTCATTTAGTGTGTCTATTTTCAAAAGGTGCTCAAGTAAAAGCCTCGCGTATTCAGGAATACCCGACACTTCCCCTTTTGAAAAAACTCTTGCGTCAAATAGAATCTTCATCCCGTTAGACACAGGTCGCGATCAAAAAACACGACATGTGTATAAATTTTTATATTGAACGACTGTATTCATATGTTTTAAATAATGGAGATTTATGCGATCGCGGTGTCTAACGGGATTAATTGTGCGCTTTGACTTTGTATAAATTCTTTGTTGTGGGTTGTAAGTTGTTAGTCATTAGTTATTCTTTCCTGTTGTTCGTTGTCTGTTGTAGGTTGTTTGTTATAACTTATTTCCTTTATTCTACCATTACGCACGAAATCCTGCTTTTTCAACCACATCCAAAAGCTTTTTCCTAAATTCTTCTTCTGAAAATCGTTGCGCCATTCTACTTATCTCTTTTCTGTTAAACTTCTTTATTTCAAAGTCTTGAACTGCGGAAATAATCGCTTCAGGTGTTTGTTCTTTAAAAAGAATGCCGCTCACCCCATGCTCAACAATTTCTCCTCCTCCGCCAACGCGATATGCAATTACAGGAGTACCGCACGCCTGCGCTTCCGCGGCAACAAGTCCGAAATCTTCTATTTGTGGAAAAATAAATGCTCGCGCGCCGTTATAATATTCCATTAAATCACTATCACTCACTGATGTGAGAAATTCTACATAAGATGGGTTTGCAAGTTGCTTGAGCTTTTTTTCCTCAGGACCGCGACCAATGATCTTCAATTTCTTTTTCATCCTGTTGAATGCCTGTATTCCCAAATCAAAACCCTTGTAATACAAAAGTCGCCCAACCATGAGATAATAATCATCTCCGCGATCTTTAGATTCATAGCGGAATTTTTCCTGATTGACTGGAGGAAATATAACTTCCGCATCTCTTCCGTAATATGATCTTATTTTCTCGGCAATGAATCGCGAATTGGCTATAAAAACATTTACACGCATAGACGCTTTTTTATCCCATTTTTGAAGCCATCTCGCTATTGGTCTTAATATGTCTTTTGACATTGTACGAGGAGAAAAAGAAAGATTCTTCAAATAATCAATCTCCCATGCATAACGAAGAGGACTATGACAATAGCAAATATGATATCCTCCAGAATTTTTCCCGCAATACATTCCAAATCCTTTTGCGTATCCGGCGGAACTTGAAATGATGAGATCATATGTCTCCCTTGTATTTAAAAATCCTGCCGCAAAAGGCATGAGCGGTATAAATGCCCTGTGATTTTTTCTGACAAATGGAATATCCAAAAAACTCGTCTTCTTTATGTTTTTTTCAAACATTCCAAAAGTTTTTTCTTTATCGTACAAGAGAGTATAAAGATCCGCGTTTGGAAACATCTCAAGAATTACGCGTAAAACTCTTTCTGCGCCTCCGAATTGATTAAGATAATCGTGAAACACTGCGACTTTCATCCCATTAGACACAGATCGCGATCAATACGCAATCTATATTTTTTAAATATTCGACTGTATTTCCAATAATATCTCCCATAAACAAATACACGTTCCCGTGATAGCCATCTCTAACGGGATTCATCCTCCCATTCTATCGCACTTTTCCTTTTATTTCTAACAAAAATCCGGATTTTAAACCGGATTTTTGTTCATATTCCCATTCCCTTTCTTCTCACTACTTAATACTATCATCTGTTGTCGGTTGTCGGTTGTCTGTTGTTTGTTGTATGTTGTTCGTTATTCATCTTTTCTACACCCCCGTCGGATCAA
>CAZVSK010000008.1:0-2672 GCA_964630035.1 uncultured Candidatus Saccharibacteria bacterium | reverse complement strand
GTTGTTTGTTGTATGTTGTTCGTTATTCATCTTTTCTACACCCCCGTCGGATCAAAAAAGAGAATAAGCGCGGTCTTTGCGACAATTTTGCAATCAAGAAAAAAAGATCGGTGTTCTATATAATATGTATCAAGTTCAATTTCCTTTTGAAAAGACAAAGATGAGGCGCCATTCACCTGTGATAAACCGGTAAGTCCCGCACGTGCCAAAGTCACTTTTTTGTATTCTTCCGGATATTTTTCAACTTCTTCTGGCTCATGTGGACGAGGTCCAACAAGTGCAAGACGACCCAAGAAGACATCAATAAATTGAGGTAGTTCGTCTAAACGCATTTTACGCACAATACGTCCAACTTTTGTCACGCGCGGATCGCGAGACATTTTGAAAAGAGGCCCGTCCGTCCTTTCGTTGAAAGGAAAAAGGTCTTTTTTCATATTTTTTGCGTTTTTCACCATTGTCCTAAACTTATATACTCGCGTTCGCTTTCCTTCGCTTATACGATCAAGACGAACAAGTATCGGAAATCCCGTCTCAAGCACAATCGCCAACCCTATAAACGGAAACACAATCGCAAAAAAAAGAAGACCAAAAAATGAGCCCACAATATCGCACGTTCTTTTCCACAATGGATATCTCATAATTAATTTCAATTTCCAAAAAACCTTATTTTCCTATTCGCGCGAATTAGAAAGTGGATGGGTGTATAAAAGAAAAATAAACTCCCCCTTCCCCTTACTGCCGACAAAATATTTTTTTGCTTCATCTATTGTTCCTCTCCATATTTCTTCGTGTATTTTTGTTAATTCTTTTCCAACAACTATTTTCATATCTTTGCCAAATATCTCTAAAATATCGTCAAAAGTTTTTTGAAGTCTGTGAGGCGATTCAAAAAATACGATCGGAGTTGTTTTTATATTTTTAAGCTCCTCAAAAAATGTGTTCCTACCCTTTTTGTGTGGCGGATATCCAAGAAAAGTAAATGTATCGGCATTTATTCCGGAAATAGAAAGAAATGAAGCGATTGCTGATGCTCCGGGAACTGACACAATGTGTGCGTCAGAAGAATGTGTATAAAGATAATCAACGAGAAAAGAGCTTGGATCTGAAATATTGGGAGTTCCTGCATCTGAAAGAAAGGCAACGTCTTTTCCGTTTTTTAATTCTATCAAAACACCCCCCGCAATTTTTCTTTCACTTTGCGCATCTGCTCTCCACACTGGTTTTTGTATGTCATAATGCGACAAGAGTTTTTTGGCAACGCGCGTGTCTTCTGCGAGCACGAGATCAACGCTTTTCAGCACTTCCAACGCACGGAGTGTGATGTCCTTCAAATTTCCTATTGGCGTTGCAATGATATAAAGAGTTCCCATTATCTTAGTGACTACTATAAAACAACAGAAGAAATTCCGTCCATTGCTTTTCTAAATTCTTCTATATGATGCATATCTTTTTTAGAATATATTCTGTGGGAATTTGATTTTGCACGCTGAAGTTCTTGATAAATCATACCCGATTTAAATAATTGCATAGCTTTCGCGATAGATAATTTTGAATTTGTTTCTTGTAGATATTGATATACAAATTCTTCCTTTTTTTTCATGTCGTCTACATTAACGAGGAGATATGAAAGATCATACCAAGGTTGCGCCTTCGCCATACTTAACCAATCAATTATGTATAACCCCGAATGCGTAACAATCAGATTGTTTGGTTTATAATCTCCATGTCCAATTATATAGGAATCACCTCGCACACTATGAATATTAACAAGATCTGGAATTGATATCTTTTTAAGAGCTAATATCCAATTCTTTTTTACTTTTGAAAATTTTTCAAACGCGGGGAAACCAAAATGCGTGATAAAATAAAAAAACATTTCTATCCTCTTTTTGAGAGGTTTTCTCTCAAAAATTCTTTTTAATTTCCTTTTATCTCTCAGCGAATCTTTGGAATGATGAAGTACTGAAATTTCATGAATCGCTTTCATATAAATAGCTTCCTGAAATTCTCTTTGGGAAATAACATCCTGAAATAATTTCCCTTCTATATATTCTTCAAAAAGAAATCCGTTTTGAAATCCATAATATCTTGGAACATGGATACCGGTATTCTGCACATTCCATATATTTATAGCTTCCCGCGCTGTGTATTTTTCATCTATATATTTTTTCACAAGATATTTCTTTCCTTGCGAACTAAAAACACGTATTTCCCCATTGCCTGGATGGTGTATGTTCTTTAAAAAAGCGATATCCTTGCACTTAAAAACTCTTTTTGCTTCAATTATCCAATCGTTTTTTTTAGACATATTTCTTTCTTTGTATAATTCCTCCGGTTTTTGTTATATGTTTTAAACGAAAAGACGCTGGCGTTCTATATGCTGGTTTTCCATTTCTGTTTCCAATTTTTGAATAATTTTTCATACTACTTCGGCCTGATAATACTCGCGCGAACTTACCGTTCCCAGCCAGAATGACCTTGTCGGGCTGGGGTATGGACGAACTGCTCGCATCATACAATTTCACTTTGGTAACAACTCTCACAATACACAATCTCGGGTCTCTCTGGAGAGTATGATGTCTCAAACTCGTTTGTGCAACCTTCTTTCATGCAGGTGCGGTGCCATAATTTCAGAGGATTTCTCTGTTGAAGGCGCTCATAGTGTCTACAGT
>CAZVSK010000007.1:25768-27822 GCA_964630035.1 uncultured Candidatus Saccharibacteria bacterium | reverse complement strand
CGCGTTGATTTTGTTCCCGAAGAAATGAAAAAGTATGCGTATGTGAATGAACCTCTTCCTATCGGATTTGGTCAGACGATCTCACAACCTCTTACGGTCGCGTTCATGCTTGAGCTTCTCTCTCCAAAACAGGGAGAAATAATTTTGGATATAGGTGTAGGATCAGGGTGGCAATCGTCTCTCCTCGCTTTTATCGTATCACGCGACAGGAGCGACGAGGATACAAAGACACTTGTTTTTGGAATTGAACGTATCCCTGAATTGGCGGAGTCGGCAAAGGAGAGTGTGGAAAAATATGGATTTTTGAAAAAGGGTATTGTTTCTATTGTGGAAGGGGATGGATCAAAAGGGATTCCCGAAAATGCCCCCTATGACAAAATCATCGTGGCAGCTTCGGGAGATTCAATTCCGAAATCGTGGAAAGATCAGCTTAAAATAGGAGGGAAAATAGTTGCTCCGATTCGAGAAAATATCGTTGTCCTTGAGAAAAAATCGGCTGACCTCTTTGAAGAAAAAGCCTTTTTCGGTTTTCGTTTTGTTCCACTTATCTCCGAGGAATAATTCATTTTTACCCCATGGTATTGCAAAAAGAAATCTTGTTTGATACCATTTCAGGCGTTCAAGCTGCTTAACATAATTGGGCGTAGTGGTGTAATCGCACATCCGGTTGGATGCCGGAGGTATTTTCCCGATTTTTTTCGGTTAAAGAAAGGGAAAGTCGCGCCCCCGAATTTCATATGTAAAACCTCATCGCATATTTACGCGTTGGGGTTTTTCCATTTTTTATTTATACTGAAATATATGATTCCTCTTTTAAGTAGGGCGGATATAAAAGACAAAAAAACATGTGTTTTGAGGGTTGATTTTAATAGCGAATCCAATAAAGATCTTTTTCGCCTTGATTCATCCCTCCCCACAATTTCTTTTTTGAGAAAAAAGAAGAAAAAAGTGATTGTGATAGGCCATCGCGGACGCCCCGTGCCTTTTCTTAGTGTTTCCGGATTTGGACACTTTTCAAAAGCAGTTACACCTCCTTTTTCTTCTGATGAAAGGAAAAAATATACACTCAAACCATTCGCTCGCATACTATCAAAAAAAATAAGAGAAAAAGTTGCGTTTCTGGATTTTTCTGATTTTGACAAAGTCCGAGAAACGATTGAGAAGTCAAAAAGCGGAATATATCTACTTGAAAACATACGTTTTTGGAAAGAAGAAGAATGGAACGATGAAAGGTTTGCAGAAACAATTTCTTCTTTGGGAGATTTTTATGTTAATGATGCTTTTTCAGTAAGTCATAGGGAAAATGCGTCGGTATGTGCCATTACAAAATATCTCCCGTCGTACGCGGGGCTTCTTCTTGAGAGAGAAATAGAAAAATTGAACGGTGCTATGGACAATCCTAAGCGCCCGATTGTGTTTCTTATCGGAGGAGCAAAAATTTCTGACAAAATAGGAATGATTGATTTTTTTTGGAGAAAGGCAGATTTTTTTCTTTTTGGTGGAGGTCCTGCAAACACAGTTCTTTCCGCGCGTGGTGTGTCTCTAGGGAATTCACTTATTGATGAAAAATCATTTGATACCATTCGCCCATATTTAGCATCTCTTAAAATAAAAGTTCCACAAGATGCTGTCTCTGAAGACGGAAAAATTCTTGACATAGGAGAGCAGACAATAAAGGAATATGAAGAAGTGATTATGAAATCTAAAACAGTAGTTTGGAGCGGACCCATGGGATTGTTTGAAAAAAAGAAATTTTCGCGTGGAACCAGAGATATTTGGAAAGCGGTCCTCCGTCTTGCGAAAAAGAATGCGCGTGCGGGGATTATTGTTGGAGGAGGGGAAACAATAGCTTCACTTTCATTACTCATTACTCATTACAAATTACCCAAAAACATATTTCTTTCCACCGGAGGTAGTGCGATGTTAGAATACTTGAGCGGGAAGAAATTGCCCGGTATAGAAGCGTTGAAAACAAAAATATGAAAGAAAAAAAATCAAAAGCACAAAGACCACGCGTTGTTCTTGTAAACAGATGTGTTGTGAAAAATAAAAAC
>CAZVSK010000007.1:0-25668 GCA_964630035.1 uncultured Candidatus Saccharibacteria bacterium | reverse complement strand
GAAAAATAAAAACTAAAAAAATATGAATCCCGTTAGAAACCGCGATCACATGTATAAAATAAAAAACAGCTATGAAATATATAACAAAACAATTAGTCGAAGCGAAGCTTTTTATGGATCGCTTGATCGCGATCTGTTTCTAACGGGATGAAAAAAAATATCCTCATTCTTTACCACAAAAACTGTCCGGATGGGTTTGGAGGAGCGTGGGCAGCGTGGAAAAAATTTGGCAACAAAGCAGAATATATTGCAGTTGATCCGGAGAAACTTCCTGAAAAATTTCCAAAAGGAAAGAATATATATGCAGTTGATATAAGCTATCCGATTTCTGTACAAAAAAAATTACGTGCGAAAAACAAATCACTTGTGATTCTTGATCATCATGTAAGCAGAAAATCAGACACGGAAGCATTTGTGGAGAATATATTTGACAATGATCATTCTGGGTCGGTACTCGCTTGGAAATATTTTCATACAAAAAAGAAGATTCCGGGACTTCTTTCTCACATTGAGGATGTTGATATATGGAGGTGGAAACTCAAAAATTCAAGAGAAATTATCTCAATGCTTCAATTGGAAAAATATGATTTCAAAAAATGGGATGATTTCGTGAAAAAGATTGAGGGGCACAAAACAAAGAAAAAGATAATAGAAAAAGGAAAATCAATAAACTCATATGAGGATGAGTTAGTTCGTCGTGCGGTTGAGGGTGCCACACTTGTTAAACTACAACAATATAAAGTTCTTTCCGCCAATTCTCCATTCTTAAATTCGTACATCGGAAAAGCGCTTTGTGTTGCACATCCACACTTCAGTATCGTGTGGAGCGAAAGCAAAGGAAGAATCCATGTATCGTTGAGATCTGATGGTTTTGTTGATGTTTCAAAAATTGCAAAAAAATATGGAGGCGGGGGACATAAAAGGTCTGCTGGTTTTTTTATCTCTAATAAGTCCAAAATTCCTTGGAAAATTATAAAAAAATAAACCTATGCCGAAAGTGATTATTCATACCGATGGGGGAGCGCGCGGGAATCCGGGACCCGCGGCGATCGGGATTGTTATAAAGACAAAGAATAATACAAAAGAATATGGGGAACAGATTGGAATGACAACAAACAATATCGCTGAATACAAAGCCGTTATTTTCGCATTAAAAAAAGCAAAACAGCTTTTGGGGGGAGAAGAATGTGAAAGCACCGAAATAGAAATCCGGTCCGATAGCGAATTACTTGTGAATCAAATGAATGCGAAATACAAGATAAAAGATGAAGACCTAAAACCGCTTTTCATTGAGATATGGAATTTGAAACAGGACTTTAAAAGTGTTTCGTTTACTCATATTCCCAGAGAGAAAAATAAAGATGCGGATAGATTAGTAAACACTGCACTTGATACGCTTATTTAAAAATATCTCCCCTGCAAAAAGCAGGGGAGATAAGTATCTTATAAGCCGGATTCTGTTTATGCGACAATTTGTCTAGGCCCTCGATCACTCTCGGGCTCAAGCGGTTCTTCCGCCACAACTTTGTAGATGTTAGCGGACGCGACCTTGCACTTATGTAAGGATTTAGCCGTTTCACCTTCGTCTTTTTATCCCTATAACGAAATTAGACCATCAAGCTTGGGATTGGGTCCCTCCGACCCTTGCGCGTCGGAGCGTCACTGCTCGCACCTCTAAGGTTTCCCTCGGTGGGCGTTACCCACTACACGTATCCATTGAAAAAATCAGGATTAAGTGTCCGGACTTTCCTCATCCGCTCAAGGCGGATGCTGTCGCTTAAGATACTGATATCATTTAACCTCTTTTTTATATGTTGTCAATAATTCCTTTTTTCCCATCGCGGGCATTGACTTTTCCTGTACTTTTGTTAAAAATGTATCTGTTAATGTCACACAATTCAAAGTTTGAGAGAGTTGATGGTATCGTCGTTGAGGCCTTACCCGGCCTCGTTTTTAGAGTCAAAATACGAGTAAAAAACGAGAGTGGTGTTGAAGAAGAAAAAGAAGTACTTGGTCATTTAGCTGGAAAGTTGAAAATACATTATATCCGAATAATTCCAGGTGACAGAGTTTCTCTTGAAATGCCGAATATAAATGATCGTCGTGGAAGAATTGTGAGGAGATTATAAAAAAGACAAAATACAAAGCTGAAATTTAAAATCATATACCTTATTCATTTTTGTATTTTGAAATTTATTTTTAACATTTTATGAAAGTTCGAGCTTCTGTAAAAAAAATATGTCAGAATTGTAAAACCGTGCGTAGAGGGGGAAAACTTTATGTTATTTGCAAGAAAAATCCAAAACACAAACAAAGACAAGGTTAAATAAAATAAATTTCAAATGACAAATTCCAAATAACAAATAAATTTCAAATGGCAATTTTTCAGATGTTTTGGTAATTCACATTTTAAAGATTGTTTATTATTTAAATTTTAGTGCTTGGGATTTGATATTTAAACTATTATGCGCGTAAGCGGAGTCAACATACCTGATAATAAAAAGATATTAGTTTCACTGGCATATCTCTATGGAGTCGGTCCATTTTTGTCTAAAAAAATTCTTGATGTAGCTAAAGTAGATCCGACAAAGCTTGCAAAAAATTTGACTACTGACGAAATAAGCAGAATTCAGGGCGCTATAGAAAAGAATTATAAAATTGAAGGTGAATTGCGCCAGTCAATCCGACAAAACGTGAATCGTCTGCGCGATATTAAATCATACAGAGGAATGAGACACGCGCGACGCCTCCCTGTTCGTGGACAGAGGACAAAAACAAATTCAAGAAGCGTGCGCGGTAATGTAAGAAAAACAGCGGGAAGCGGAAAAAGAAAGGTAGAATTAAAGTAACGCAAGGTTTAAATGTCAAAAGGCAAAATTATAGCGTAAAAGTCCAAATTATTTATACATTTATTATTCACTTCACATTTTAAACTTCAATTTTGATTTTTAAGATTTGAATTTTAAGTTATTATCATGGGAAAGAAAAAAGTCATACAAAAAACAAAAGAACAACTTATCCAAGAATCTGAGAAGGTTCAGGAAACCGCGGAACGCAAAGCGAGTCAGGGTGGGAAGCATAAGATTGAGAAGGGTAGAATCTATATCAACGCGTCTTATAACAACACAATCATCACGGTGACGAATGAAAAAGGAGATGTCGTTGCATGGATGTCTTCAGGTTCCATAGGATTTTCGGGACCAAAGAAAGCAACTCCTTTTGCCGCGTCAAAAATCGCGGAAGCAATATCGGCAAAGTTGGAAAAAACCGGACCTTTTAATGTTGATATTTTTGTATGTGGTGTTGGAAAGGGAAGGGATTCTGCGGTAAGAACTTTTGCGGCAAAAAAATTCAACATACTTTCAATTAAGGATGTGACCCCGGTTCCTCACAACGGTCCAAGACCACCGAAGGTAAGAAGAGTTTAGGAATACATTTTTAAGATATATCATGAGAAAACTCACAGAAAAAAAAGAAAGATCCTTGGGAGTAAAACTTTTCCTAAAAGCTGAAAGGTGTAACTCTCCAAAATGTGTCATGGTTAGGCGTCCAACTCGCCCCGGCCAGCACGGACAAAGAAGGCACAATGTGTCCGAATATGGAAAACAACTTCAAGAAAAGCAAAAGATTCAGTTTATTTATGGTCTTACAAACAGGCAGATGGCGAATCTTTTTAAATCTTCTTCGGCAAAAGAAAAGATTATGCGGGCCCTTGAACACCGTCTTGACCGCGTTGTTTTTCTACTTGGTTTTGCTGGTTCTCCTCGTATCGCCCGCCAGCTTATTTCGCACGGGCATATTTTGGTAAATGGCAGAAAAGTGACAATTCCTTCTTTCCGCGTTAAGATAAAAGATGTCGTTTCAATACGTCCGGAATCGCGTTCACTCAAGATTTTTGAAGAGCTCAAAGACACGCTTAAAAAGCACGATTGCCCCGAATGGTTGAGGCTTTCACCAGAGGAGCCGAAAGGCGAGTGTGTTAAAAATTTTGAAATAGGGCAAACGCAATTGCCGTTTGACATTAATATAGTCGGAGAATTTTATTCAAGATAATATGCAATATTCACGCTTGAGCGAGTCGGTTGTTATTAAAAAGGTCTCTGAAAAAGACAATATTGGCGTGTTTCACGTCGAGGGTTTGTATACTGGTTATGGTACAACGCTTGGCCATGCTTTGAGACGCGTCCTCCTTTCATCTCTTCCTGGAGCGGCAATTACCCAGATTAAGATCAAGGGGGTTAATCACGAATTTTCCACCCTTCCGGGTATGGTTGAAGACGTTGTTGAGTTTATGCTTAATTTGAAAAGAGTGAAATTCCATTTTTTCGCCGATGAACCACAAACTCTCACACTTAAAATAAAAGGAGAGGAAAAGGTGACAGCGGGACACATTCAATCAACCCCGCTTGCTCGTGTTGTAAATCCTGACGTTCATCTTGCAACGCTTTCAAAAAAGACGGCGGAACTTGAAGCGGAAATTACTGTTGAAAAAGGATTAGGATATGTTCCTTCCGAATCACGCCGATTAGAGAGGCTCACAGTAGGTACGGTTGTTTTAGATGCTGCATTTTCTCCTGTAGACAGAGTTTCTTTTGAGGTTGAAAATATGCGCGTGGGTGACAGAACTGATTATAATAGGTTGAAAATGGAGATAGAAACAGACGGATCAATTACTCCTTCAGAAGCAATGCACAAGGCAGCGAGTATTTTGAAAGATCACTTTGAAAAAGTTCTTGTCGTTGAAGTGGCTCCTACGGTTCTTGATGAATCTGAGGGAAAAAAGAAGGAAAAGAAATCAAAGAAATAGGAATTTCGGGAATTCTTAAATACATTTTATCGTGGAAGCTTATTTTTTCTGCTTCACCCGAGATAAATAGTGAAATATGAGACATTTAAGCAAAACAAAAAAATTTGGATTAAAAAGAGGACCACGAAGATCTTTTCTTAAGATTCTTGCACAGAATCTTATCATGAAGGAAAAGATAACAACGACCGAAGCACGCGCAAAAGCGATACGCCCAGTTGTTGAGCGTTTTGTTACGCATGCTAAAAAACAAAATATTGCGTCTTTGCGCCTTTTGCTTAAAAAACTTCCCAAAAAAGCGGCATATAAAGTTTATTATGAAATTTCACCGAGATATGAAGGAAGAAAAGGTGGATACACAAGGATTAAAAAACTTGCTTCACTTCGTAAACACGATGCAGCAAAAATGGCGACAATTGAATTCGTTTAAAGTTTTATTATATAAAAAACCATGGCTGACCATATCATAGACGTAAAAAATAAAAAGTTAGGGAGGATTGCTACACAAATCGCGTCCATTCTTCAGGGGAAAATACATCCTTCATATAATCCTAAAGATTCTGGTACAGATAGAGTGTTAGTGAAGAATATTTCTGGAATCGTGGTGAGTGGAAAAAAGTCAGAGCAGAAGGTTTATTATAAGCACGCTGGACCACTTGGTCACTTGAAGGAGAAAAAATATGCTGATGCTTTTAAAAAAGATCCTTCATGGGTTCTCCGCCATGCTGTAAATCTAATGCTTCCTAAGAATAAATTAAGAGCAAAGCGCATGAGGCGTCTTGTTATTGAATAATTATGGAAAAGAAAACACATATTACAAAAGAAAAAAAGGACATCATAAAGAAGGCAAAAGAGAAATACGTGGAAGCGGTGGGGAGGAGGAAGACATCGGTCGTGCGTGTGCGATTGCATACAACAAAAGAGAAGCATCAGGGAAAATATGACATTGTTGTTAATGAAGTTCCATTTGTGGATTATTTTACCTTGGAAAAACATAGGAAGATTATTGTATCTCCTTTCATTGTCACAGAGTATGTATATGGTGCGACAGTGCTTGCAAAAGGAGGCGGAATTTCATCTCAAGCAGAGGCAATTCGTCTGGGAATTTCTCGTGCCCTTTCCTCTGTTCATCCAGAAATCAGAGGGAAATTGAAGGCACTTGGATATTTGAAACGCGATCCACGCATGGTAGAGAGAAAAAAATTCGGAAGCAGAAAAGCTCGCAGACCACAGCAGTGGAGAAAAAGATAAGGGAAAACTCCCCAGAATGTTCTGGGGAGTTTTTATTTTTCTCCACTGCTGTGAAAAAGGGGGTCGGGGAGAAACGGGAATTGAGTTTCTCCCCGTGTAGGAAATAGTCCCGAGTGATAATGAGGGACGTTTAGAAACCGTGGGTTTCTAAGGAGTGAAGCGACGCAATATTGGAGAAAAAGATAATAAAAAACTCCCCGGAATATTTCGGGGAGTTTTTTATTATTACACACTCATGTTATTATGTTTCCATGAATACAAAAACATCACTTATCGCGCTTGCCGTTGTGTGCGTGGCGGTTATAGCGCTTTTTGCGTCGGGAGTTTTGAAACTTCCTAATTCTTCAGAAATCGCACCGGTAGCATCGGAAAATAAAACGTCGGGAGAAAAAACACAAACAGAAAACATACCTATGAATATAAATAAAACAGCTATGAAAATTCCAACAATGGAAATAAATCCAGAAAAGAAATATATCGCGGTTCTTCACACGGATCTCGGGGACATTTCAATTGAACTCAAAGCAAAAGAAACACCCGCTACCGCGAACAATTTCGTGTATCTCGCGAGAAACACGTTTTATGACAACACTATTTTCCACAGAGTTATAAAAGGATTTATGATTCAGGGAGGAGATCCGCTTGGAAATGGAACTGGGGGTCCAGGATATAAATTCACAGATGAGCCTTTTGAAGGGGAATATACGCGTGGGACAGTGGCAATGGCAAATGCTGGTCCTAATACAAATGGGAGTCAATTTTTCATCATGCATGCAGATGTTTCTCTTCCAAAAAACTACGTGATTTTCGGAAAAGTTGTTTCTGGATTAGATGTTGTTGATGCGATTGCTGATGCTCCCGTGACTCAAGGTGCGGGTGGAGAGCTTTCAAAACCAGAAAATCCAGTCGTTGTTAAATCAGTTGATATTATTGAAGAATAGTATGCTTGATCAGTTCAAAATGATATCTGAAATGATTAAAGGAATGGATCCAAATCAGTTGAAGAACGTGATGAGACAAGCGGAAGAAGGAAAGGACGCTATTGAAAAAATGGTGCGAGCGATTGTGAAAGAAGAAATACAAAAACAAGAACTTGTTTCAAAGAAGGACTTAGAAAAATTTTTTAAAAAATAATTTTCTCCCGCCGACGGCGGGATTTTTTAAGTTATCCACATAAATTTATTTTTTTATTTCTGTTACACTAAAAGAAGATAAAGCAGATACGAATGAGATTGATTTTCAAAAATATTTTATAGTGCGAGTCATGTGTTACCGCGGATGACACATGCAAAGGTCGAACATTAAAAAATATATAATATCCAAATGGCAAAAAAGAAAGCGACGAAAGCGAAGAAGGTAGTTAAGAAGAAAAAGAAATAGAGGCACCGCGATGGATGCTGTTCGCGGATGGTATTACCCCCCGGTTATGCGCCGGGGGGTTGTGATATACTAAAAAATAGAAAGGTCGTTAGTGCGTGTGGGCGGAAGGAGGCGATCGCGTTTTGGCGAGTCGTATCCACGGAACTCACACTAAAAGATATATATGAAAAATAAAAATATAGGATTTATTGATAAAATTGTGCGAAGTATTACTGGTCTTGCGCTTATTTATATTGGCGCTACGTTAAATCAGACTCACCGCACACTTTCCCTTATCCTTTTTGTTATTGGCATAATTCTTATTGTCACTGTTACGACTGGATTTTGCGGACTATATGCGCTTTTGGGTATTGATACGAGGAAAAACAAGACAATAAAATACGATCAATCCATATAAATAAAGTTTTTTGTATTAATATAGAAAGACGATTATTGGAAAAAATCAGAAAACGGGATTTGTCAGCGAAGACTAATAAATATATTATGGGAAAATGGAAAACAATACATCAAAACCTCCAGTGACATATTCGGATTTTGCGAAACTTGATTTGCGTGTCGCACTTGTGAAGGATGTTTCTTTGGTAGAAAACTCTGAAAAACTTTTAAAACTCGTTCTTGATGTGGGAGGGGAATCAAGACAGATTCTTGCGGGTATAAAAAAACACTATTCAAAAGAAGAACTCGTCGGAAAACGCATTGTAATTGTTGCAAATCTTGAGCCAAAAAAACTTGCGGGGGAAATAAGTAATGGAATGCTTCTCGCGGCTGAAGAAGGGGAAGATGTTGTTCTTATTATTCCAGAAAAAGAAACACATTCAGGAGCACCAATTCATTAAAAGGCAATTTTTTTGAGCGTACCGTCTATGAAAAGCACATAGAAGTCATCTTCTATGGAATATTTTTTAACATTATCAAAAAGTATAATCGTGTTTTGCGGATTTCTCTGATCAGCTTCCAGTGCCCACACAGTGTTTTCTTTATAAAGGACGAGATAATATGGGAATTTTTCCGCCCACTCAATGCGCGTAAATTGCCCCGCCCCCATTTTTTTGTCAGGAAGAAGAAGAAACATTGTTTCTTCTTTCATTATTTCATTACCTACATAATTCCCAACATAGTAAATTCCCACAGTCCCGTTTTCAAAAAGTATAGCAATTCTTTTTCCCTCGGGGCTTAGAGAGAATTTTTTAACTCCGCTCGCAATTTTTTCAAAACGTTTTAGCGAGCGATCATAGGAAAAAAGAGATTTTTCTCCGTCAATAAAGAAAATGCGTGATGAATCAAATTTTGGGGAGAGAATCTCGGTTGATGTGGAAAAAAGTATTTCCTGCTCTCCTTTTATAAGTAGATTTAAAAAAATCATTTCTCCTTTGGTATTTTTTACGAATACTCCCGAGGAGTCCACGAACGTGCTTTCTATTTTCTCTGTGTCCAATATCTTTTCCAAAGATACTTTTTTGAAGTCAAGCATGTATACAGATGATTTTGTGTGGATAATCGCTTTAGATGGGCTGAATGGATGAGAAAAAACTCCTTCTATAGGAACAATCCCCGGAAGACCCAACTCTCTCTGTTTAAGAGAATTAAAAAGCTCTTTTATATTTATTGATGTATCTAGTTCTGAAATATTAATGAAAAATATTTCGCCGTTTTTTTCCTTCGTGATGATAGCACCAGTATATGGAGAATAATCGAGAATTTCTCTTCCTTTTATAAATAATTTTTCTCCAAGACTTATTATTCCTTTTTTGTCTTGCGTTATAATTTCTTTTCCAACAACCCAGAAATCTACAACCGAACTTGATGCAACTATTTCTGTTTCCGGATTTTTCTCCCAGAGTTTAATGAAGCTTTCCGATGAGACCATTCCCTTTTCCACACTTAATGTTTTTTTCCACGTATGATATCCCTCCCTCTCTATTGAAACCTCATATAATCCCGCAGGAAGATTTTTTACAAGTGTTCCCTTGTTCATGATGCCGTCTTCTGATTTATAAAATTTTCCGTTTATGAAGATGTTTGGATTTGATGGATTGGACCGAACATATATTGCTCCCGTTTTCATAAAAATGAGATTATTCCAATCCATTGAAATTCCCTGCGTTATCGCAACAAGATAAATGCCTACGAAGACGAAGGCGACTATAAAGGAATAAAACATTATTTTTCTCTTTTTATTTTCCATATAATAAAAGAAAGAAAGCCGTACCTAATGTATATATCACTCTTCGCCTCCCAATTCAATTGTTTTTACATTTTGAGAAATCAGTGGATATTACAATTTCTGCACTTGCGCTCCACCCCTTTCAATATTAGAGTATTGAAGAAGGCACATTACGCATATGTTTATCAGAAAAATAGGAATAGATTTGGGGACGACAAATACACTTGTTTTTTTGCCTGATCGTGGAATTGCAATTAATGAACCTACTGTTGTTGCACTTAGAAAACCCGATAACGCGGTGCTTGCAGTGGGAGCGGAAGCAAAAGAAATGGTGGGGCGTACCCCAGACGATATTGTTACATACAAACCACTCAAAGACGGTGTGATTGCTGAATATTACGTTACACAAGCGATGCTTCATTATTTTATTTCAAAGAGCATCGGAAATTTTAATGTATTTCGTCCTGAGGTGGTTATTTCAGTTCCAGCGGGAATTACTTCAACTGAATACCGTGCGGTTATGAATGCGGCAAAGGAAGCGGGTGCGAAAGAGGTGTATCTCGTTAAAGAACCTCTTTTAGCGTCTTTGGGCGCGGGAATCCCCATTCATTCTTCCGAGGGTAATATGATTGTGAATATCGGAGGAGGAACGACGGAGGTCGCGGTTATTTCACTTGGCGGAATTGTCGCGTGGTCCAGTTTACGTGTTGCTGGAAACAGATTTGACCAGTCAATTTCTGAGTATATAAAGAAAAAATATGGATTGGCTATCGGAGAGGGAACTGCCGAAAACATAAAAATTAACATCGGTACAGCGATTCCAAATCGTTCAAAAATGGAGATGAAAATACGAGGAAGAGATCTTTCATCAGGCTTGCCGAAGGACTTGAACATCAATTCAAATGAAGTAGCTGAAGCAATTAATTCGCATCTAGTGGATATTGTTAATTCTATCCAGTCGGTTTTCAACGTTACTCCACCGGAGCTTGCGGCAGACATCATGGAAAAAGGCATTATTCTTTCAGGTGGAAGTTCACAACTTAGGGATTTGGATGAATTTTTAAAGAGATCACTCGGCGTATCTGCGTATGTTGCTGAAGAGCCGATTTTCTGTGTAGCGAAGGGTACGGCGATTATTTTGAATCATCTTGAGGTGTATAAGAGAACGCTTTTGAACAAAAGGCAATAAAAACATGTTTCTTTTGCATGAAGACAAGCGCGTTCGGTTTGAATCGTTGGCGCGTGATCACGCACTGCACCACGCTTATCTTTTTTTTGGAGATGATGGAGTCGGAAAAAAAACGTTCGCGCTTATGTTCGCGCACTTTCTTGAACGCGGAACCTTTTCTCTATCCGGAGGACCTCTTCTTGATTCGTCTGTTTTTTCTCCGAATGAAAAAGGGATTATTGGTATAGACGAAATACGCACACTTAGAATGTTTCTTTTTCAAAAACCGTTTGTGTCGCAGAAACGTATTGCCATCATAGACGATGCGGAAAAATTGACAGAAGAGGCTGCAAGTGCGCTTCTTAAAATCGTGGAAGAGCCCCCATCTCACGCACTAATCATTTTTATCGCGCAGAACACCGATCTTTTTTTTCCACCCCTCCTTTCGCGTTTTACAAAAGAATATTTCAGAAGGTTATCAAATGAAGATATGGAGCGTGTTTTGATAGACGAATACGGAATTTTGGGTGAAAAAGCAAAAAAAATCGCATATGAATCATTTGGGAGACTTGGAATGGCACTCGCATCTATATCAGGAGTAAAGAAGAAAAAAGAAGTGGAAAATGCAGAGAGCGAGATTCAAAAACTAATTCTCAATTTACGCAACAAAGGAATTGTTGCAAACTCAAGCAAAATATTTCGCCTTCTCGGTCGCCTTATGCTTGTGAAGCGGTATAATACAAACGAGAAGTTACAATTAAAAGCGGTCCAATGTATAATAGAAGAAAAACATGATTGAAGAATTTAAAAAACAAATGTCGGTTATTATAGATAAATTAAGAAAAGAACTTGCGGGCGTGCGCACAAATCGTCCGAGCGCAGGACTTGTGGAAGATATTAAGGTGTCGTATTACGGACAGATTGTTCCTGTGAAGCACGTAGGTTCTGTGAGTGTTGTTCCACCACGTGAGATACGTGTGCAAATTTGGGATAGTGGGGCTGTTTCTCTTGTAGCAAAAGCTATTGAATCATCTTCGTTGGGACTTTCTCCACAAACAGAAGGAAATATAGTTCGGGTTTTTCTACCCGAGTTGAGCGAAGAGAGGAGGGAAGAATTTATTAAACACGCAAAAAAGACTGTTGAAGAATATCGTATTGAAGTGCGTCATAATAGAGATGAAGCAAATAAAGATATACAAAGACGTTTTGAAAAGAGCGAAATAACGGAAGACGGCAGGTTTAAAGAACGCGAAGACGTGCAAAAAGAAGTAGATAAGACAAACAAAGAAATTGAAGATCTTCTTGAGGAAAAGATAAAGGAAATCAAAGAGTAAGATTTATCCCGTTAGATATACATAGAGAATATGTAACGAGGATTAGTGCATTATAATTATACAAATGTTTCAAAATATAAATATAAAAATTATCTAACGGGATGGATCCCGTTAGAGACCGCGATCGCGCATGTATTGTTGATTAAATATATGAACATAGTCGTTAAATACACAGAAAATAAATACAGATCGTGTTTTTTGATCGCGATCTGCCTCTAACGGGATGGATATTCTTCTTATTATCATAAGTCTTTCGGTGCTTATTATTATTCACGAGATAGGTCATTTTGGGAGCGCAAAATTTTTCAAGGTGAAAGTTGATGAATTCGGAGTTGGGTTTCCTCCGCGTATTTTTGCAAAAAAGAAGGGGGACACAACATACAGCATCAACGCCCTTCCTTTTGGGGGATTTGTCAAAATTGCGGGAGAAGACGGATCTGATGTTACTGAAGAAAGAAAAGACGCTTCTTTATTTTCTTCCCAAAAAACATGGAAAAGAGGGGTAATTCTTGCTGGCGGAGTTTTTATGAATCTCGTTGCGGGATGGATTATCGTGAGTGTGGTTTTTATGTCTGGAGTTCCTGTAAAACTCGTCGTTCTTGATGTGTTTCCAGATTCTCCCGCAGCCAAAGCGGATATGCAAGCGAACGATTTTATAATAAAAGCAGAACGCGGGGGTGTTATTTTGGAAAACCCAATTCAAACAGAAGATTTTATACGTCTCGTTAAGGAAGCTGGAGACAATCCTATTTCACTCACACTTGAACGCGGGGGGGAGATTTTGGAAAAAACAGTTAATGGTAGAGAAAATCCTCCTGAGGGTCAGGGATCTTTGGGTATTGGACTCGGTCAATCTGGTGTTGAGAGAAAAGGATTTTTCTCTGCGCTTTTGGAGGGAGCGAAGTACACAGCAGAGATGACATTTGCAATTACTCGGGGATTTTTTGATCTCATTGGAAGTATATTCACGTCTCCTGAAAATCTTAAACACATTGCGGGTCCCGTTGGAATTGTTGTTATAGCTAAGCAGGCGACGGAGATCGGTTTTGTTTATTTTCTCCAGCTTATGGCTCTTATTTCAATCAATCTCGCCGTTTTAAATCTCCTCCCGTTTCCAGCCCTTGATGGTGGGCGCATTCTCGTTTTACTCATTGAGAAAATAAAAGGAAGCCCCGTTTCACTTCGCATTCAATCATATGTGAATGTGTTTGGTTTTCTTCTTCTCATCGCGCTCATGATTTTTGTTACATTTCAGGACGTGGCGAAGCTTTTTAAATAGTTTTACCTGTTTTTTCCACCAATAAAGCACAGTTTTGCTGGTTTTTTCGCATACTTGACTTCTACACACTTTGTGCTGTAATTATAGAGTAAATTAATAACGGTTGTTTGATGCTTTTAGGATGGTCTTAAAAGCGATGAATGACCACAAATATGAGAGGTATACAATGGGACGTAGCAAAAAATCAAGTATCGCAATCATTTCCGCATTGACCTTGTTTGTTGAATTTTTATCCAATGTCTTCAAATTTTTGAAAAACATTGGCGGAAATGAAGAAATGGCATATAACTTCTTTTCGTCTCTCGATGGAGCGAAGGAATTCGCAGAACTTATCTTTTCCAAAACCAAAGTAGTTGTTGAAAAAACAAATGAATTGAAACTCAAGCTTTTGTCAGTTTTTAAATCAAGTATTTCCATAACTACTTCTGCATTCAACAAATCTCTATTCACCACAAGTTCATCCCCCAAATATTACATTTTGGATAACTTCGAGAATCGGGTTTTAAACAAAGCGGGAGATGTAATTCCCGAGTTCTCGGGAATACTCAAATCTTTGAAACTTACAGAAAATATGTGTGATTCAGAGATTATGAGTGAAATTGGAGAATCAAACATTTTCTCCATCTATGAAGCGCTTGGTATCATCAAGGTTCTCACCGAACGTCAACCAAAAGGCGAAGATGGTGACATCCTAAACAATGGGTATGCAAACATTATCTATGTCCGTATAGATGAGAACACTATTCTTGCCACGGGCGTGCGCTGGCGTTCCGCTTATCGCAGGTGGTTCTTGAATGCCTTTTCGTTTGATGTTGGCAATCCTTGGTATGATGGCCGCTGTGTGCTTGTTCGGGGCTAACCGTTTTTGTACTTTGTGAATTAAAAACATTGTTTTGTACATTGATATTTTGACCCTGTTTTCCGAGATGGAAGCAGGGTTGTTTTTTTGTATACTTATACATGAGATATTGTATTTTGTCTCGGCTACGGCTTTAGCAACGATATCTCAAGTTTTTTCGTTCCAGAATTTTGTGGGGTATGTCCTTACAAAAGTGAGAGTGGAAATAACTTCATAAACGATTAGCCCGTACTTCTCACTATTGAATTATAGATTCAGAATTCGATACAATCCAAAGATTATTCAATGGATGGTGAATTGGATGGTGAGGGTGCAATAAAAATAAGCGTCTTGCCGCGAACGTGAATTGGAATTCCGACAATCGCAAGTGGAACTTGAATGCCTATTCGTTTGATGATGACTGGTATGATAGAGACCGCTTTCTCGGCGTTCGCAAGTAATATTAATTTTGGGACTGGAAATCTTTGGTTTCTCAGTCCCTTTGTTTTTAATTTTTTTCGTTCTACGACATATGTTGTCACAAGGGGCGAGTTTTGGTAGGATACAATTGATAAATCTATGCGCCAATCCAAGTATTTTTTGAGGACCAGCAAGACGTTTTCCGAGGACGAAAAGATCGTATCCGCGAGGTTTTTGAAGCAGGCCGGATATGTCCACGAGTCGGTTGCTGGACGATATTATTTTCTTCCCATAGGGCAGAGAGTTCAGCAGAAAGTCATGAAAATTATCAAAGAAGAAATGGATCGCGTTGGGGCGCACGAAATGGTGTCTCCGATTTTGCATCCTGTTGAATTATGGAAAGAGACAAATCGCACGAGCACAACTGGTTTTGAACTAATGAAAGTGAAAGATCGGCGCGGAGCTGAGTTTGCTCTCGGCGGAACCGCGGAAGAAATGTTTGTTGATCTTGTTAGAAAATATGAAATAAGTTACAAAGACCTTCCGTTTCACCTCTATCAATTTTCACCGAAATTTCGCGATGAAATTCGTGCGCGCGGGGGATTGCTTCGCGTTCGCGAGTTTATCATGAAAGATGGATATTCCTTTCATAAAAATGAGGATGATTTTAAGGTTGCATATGAAGAAATGAAGAGGGTATATACGAGAATTTTTGAGCGCATGGGGCTTTCCACAATTATTGTTGAATCAGATAATGGTTATATAGGAGGGGAATATTGTCATGAATTTATTGTTCCCTCCGAAATTGGTGAAAGCAAATATTTTTTTACAGAAGATGGATCATATGCGGCACATGAGGACGTGGCACGATTTAGAAGAAATCCAGCAAATGCAGGCGCAGAAATGCTTCCATTCCAGATTATTGATCAGCCAGAATGGGTACAGACGATGGAGGATAATGTCAAACATTACAAAAAAGATAAGAATAATTTTCTGAAAAATGTTGTGTATAAAAATCGTATCACTGGAGACATAATTATTGCGACGGTGACTGGTGATCTTGATGTGAGTCAGACAAAACTTGAACGAGTGTTAAACGTTGTTGGGCAATTAGAGCCGGCGACAGATGACGATTTGGAGAAAATTGGAACAAAACATGGATACGTTCATTCATGGGGTCATAAAAACGTTCGTTATATTGGAGATATCGTTCTTAAAGATGCGCGTAATTTGATTGGTGGTCAAAAAGAAGAAACAACAGATTCCTTTAATGTTAATTATGGAAGAGATTTCAAGTGCGAAATACTTGCCGATATAGCTGTTGCTACCGCGGGAAGTTTTGCGGAAAATGGAAAAACATTAATTGAAGGTCGCGGAATTGAAGTCGGAAACACATTCCAACTCGGGTATCATTACACGCATCTCATGGATGGTGCAGTATATCGCGACGAAGATGGAAGTGAAAAGCCATATTATATGGGATGTTATGGTATTGGTATCGGACGCACAGTTGCGTCTATTGTTGAAGCATTTCATGATGAAAAAGGAATTATTTGGCCCGAACCAGTTGCGCCGTTTTTTATTCACCTTCTTTTAATCGGAGATGGAGGAGAAAAACTTGAAAAGTTTGCGGACGAAGTGTACGAAGGGTTTGTGAATGCGGGAATTGAAATTCTATATGATGATAGAAAAAAGATTTCCGCCGGAGAAAAATTTGCTGATGCGGATCTTGTTGGCATACCTTGGCGTGTTGTCATTAGTGAAAAAACAATGAGTGAGGGGAAGGTGGAAATTAAAAAAAGATTTGGAGGTGAAAGAGAGCTTGTGACTTTGAACGATTTTATAAAAAGAATACAATCAAAATAAAAAAGAACATGGTTATACGAAAAAATATAGGAATTGATCTTGGGACAGACACAACCCAGATCTATCTTGAGAAAAAGGGGATTATGGTGAATGAGCCATCTATTGTTGCTTTTAATAACCGCACGAACAGAGTGGTTGCGCACGGATTGGAAGCGAAGAGCATGCTTTCACGTACGCCATCACACATTACGGCGCTTCGTCCTATAACTCACGGAGTGATTGCGGATTTTGATATGGCACGCGAGATGATACAGCGCTTTCTTAAAAGCGAAAAATTTCCCTATTCACTCGTGACGAAAATGATTGTTAGCATACCCACAAATCTCACAGAAGTGGAAAGAAAATCAGTTGAAGATCTTCTTAAGGAATCCGGAGCATCAAGTGTATATCTTTTGGAACAACCTCTTGCCGCCGCGTTCGGTAGTCAGCTTGACATACATCGTCCGACAGCCTATCTAATTGTTGACATGGGTGCAGGAACAACGGATATGGCGATTATTTCAATGGGTGGGATTGTTGTGTCAAAACGCGTCAAGATAGGCGGTGATTATCTGAATCAAGAGATTATTAAAGCAGTACGCGAGGAATTGAAACTCAACATAGGTGAGCCGACTGCTGAAGAAATAAAAATCAGTTTGGGATCTGCGGTGCCGATGGGAGAGCGATTGGAAATTACAATACGCGGAAGGGATGTTATTTCAGGACTTCCACGTGAAATCGCACTTCGTGATACACAGGTACGTTTTTGGATCTCAAGGCCTCTTAAGGTGATTGTGGAGGCGGTTAAGGATTTAATTGAAAGTGCGCCACCTGAGCTCGTGGGTGATATATATAAAAATGGCGTTTATCTTTGTGGGGGCGGAAGTCTTTTGCGCGGGATAAGTCAGCTCTTTGAGAAGGAAATCGGAGTATCGGTGTGGGTTATGGATGAACCTTTAACAAGTATTGCGAGGGGAACGGGATTTGTCGCTGAACATTTTGAAGAATACAAGCACGCGCTCAACAATTTTTCAAATATAAAACTTGGGAACGTGTAGAAAATGGTTTTTAACATTTGGAAAGTATGAAAAGATTTTTCACATCTTTTGTTTTTTTTGCATTAATTACGTGTCTTTTTGTAGTCGTTATTTTCTTTTACAAAGATATCGGGCGTTTTTTGAATGAAGGAAAAGAATTTTTGAGTTCTCTTTTTTCTACGCAGAAAACGATTCGTGAACTTATTATTGAGAATGAAGGATTAAAAACGAAACTTGAAGAGGCAAATTTTTCAAGGATTAAGGAAGGCAGATACTCTTATAAAATTGCGCGCGTTTATTCTCACTATCCATTCAACGACGCTGCATCTATTGTCATTGATCTTGGTTCTGATGATGGAATTGAAAGAGGGATGCCGGTGATGGCAGAAGAGGGAATTCTTTTTGGCATCATAAAAGAAACACGGAGAACACAAAGTGAAGTGGAAACAATTTTTAGTCCAGAGTGGAAAACTAGCGTAAGCGTTGGAGAAAAATCGGTTAAAGCTGTTTTAAGTGGTGGGCCGATTCCTGTTGTTGATTTGATTCCCGCGGAAGAAGATATATCAGTGGGAGATCCAGTTTGGAATGGTGCGAAGAATTTTCCAATGCGCGCGCACATTGGTTCTGTTTCTGAAATACACAAAAATAAAAACGACGTATGGAAAAAAGCTTCAGTGAAGGCACCATATAAGCCCGAACTATTAGATTCGGTTCTCGTGATTACGAATTTTCCATGATATTCACAAGACGATATTTTGATTCTGCAAAGGCGTTTTTAGCGCTTGTATTGTGTTTTTTTCTTATTTTCTCGCTTCAACACTTCAGAGTTATTGAAATAAAAGGGGTGACACCAAATCTTATACTTCTTTTTTTTCTTTTTTTTCCTTTTTTACGACTTTCATTCCCCCTTTTCCTTTTTTGTGGCGCCTTATATCTTTTTTTCCTTTTTTCCTCTTTTCCTTTCTGGGTTATTCAAGGAGTGATTATTCTCTTTTGTGTTTCTTTCATATACGCAATTTTACGTTTTCTCACAGGTAATCCCTTTTTTGATTTTTTTATTTCTTTTATTCTTTCAACTTCCATTTTCTATCTCCTCCTCCTTTTTTTCTCCCGCGAGGGGGAATATGTAAGCGAGGTAGTAACCTTCATATCCAATTTTTCAATAATAGTCGGAATTGAAATATTTATGGGTCTTCTTTTGGGAGAAGGCGCGCTTTTATTATTTAGAAAACGCTGATTTTTCTTTATTATATGTCCAAAAAAAATCTTAATTTGGAGGATATTCTTATGGATCGAGCAATGGAAGAAGATCTACTTGAAGTTCCTCTAACCGACAAAGTTTTTCATTTCGCGCTCTTTTTCCTCCTCGCTCTCGTTCTTTTTATTGTTGGACAGTTTGCATATCTCAATGTGTGGAAGAGCGATTTCTATGAAGCGCGTGCAACGGGAAATATGAGTGATGTGAGAATACATTCCGCTCCGCGAGGGATTATTTTTGACAGATTTGGTGTGCCTATGGTTGAGAATGAACCATCAGTTCGTGTTTTTATATTTCCACGCGATCTTCCTTCAGAACGCGGAGAGCGTGAGGTTTTTTTGGAAAATGTTGCCAAGGCGGCTAAAATGAATTTTTCAGATCTCGTGAAGCGTGTAGAAGAAAAGGATTGGGGACAGAGTGACAAGCTTCTCATTCTTGACGATGCTTCTCATGAAGAAGTGGTAGATTTGTATGCCTTGAACGCTAAAGGATTGAGAATTGAGCCGAGCTTCAAAAGAACATACAAACCAGCGCAGGCATTTTCGCATCTTATTGGATACACAGGACTTGTTAATACCGAAGATCTTGCGGAGAATCCATCACTTTTCATAGACGATAAGATAGGACGCTCGGGGCTTGAATCTTTTTACGATGAATATTTAAGAGGGGAAAACGGAAAAGAGGTTTTTTTTAGAAATGCAGCCGGAAAGATAGAAGAGGAGAGATCTCTAAAAGAATCAAAATCAGGATTTTCTCTCCGCACATTTATTGACGCGGAACTTCAGGAATATATGTATAATCGCCTGAAAGATGGTTTAGTCTCTTTGGGTCGCGACAGCGGAGTTGCTATTGCGATGAATCCAAAAAACGGAGAAGTTCTTGGTATTGTAAGTGTGCCCGGATTTGATATTAAAGACCTGAAGAGTTCTCTCACTGATCCGCGGAAGCCGATGTTTAATCGGGCGGTAAGCGGCCTTTATAATCCGGGGTCTACAATAAAACCCCTCGTTGCTCTCGCTGCGCTCACAGAAGGGGTGATTACTCCAGAAAAGCAGATATATTCCGCTGGTTACATAGAAATACCAAACCCATACAACCCATCTCGTCCAAGTAGATTTCTTGACTGGCAACCCAATGGATGGATAAACGTGCGGTCTGCTCTAGCAAAATCAAGCAACATTTATTTTTACGAAGTTACTGGAGGGTTTGAAAATCAGCCGGGGATTGGCATTTGGAAATTGAAAGAATGGTGGCAGAAATTCGGTTTGGACATAAAAACAGGTATAGACATTTCTGGTGAGAACAAGGGGTTTCTTCCAGATCCCGAATGGAAGGAGGATAGGAGTAAAGATCCGTGGAGAGTTGGAGATACATATAACGTTGCGATTGGACAGGGAGATTTTTCTGTTACACCCATAGAACTTTTGAATTATGTTTCAGCGATTGCAAACGGAGGTATATTATATTATCCACGCATCGTTGATATAATTGCTGACGAAAGTGGTAGTCCGGTGCAGAAGTCGGTGCCGAAGATGATAAAAGATATTTCTTCCGACATTTCAAAATTTATTCCAGAAGTGCGGAAAGGAATGCGTGACGTCGTTGCACAACCATATGGTACGGCACACTCTCTCAATATACTTCCCATTCAAGTCGCAGCAAAAACTGGAACGGCGCAGATACAGAACAATTTGAAGGTAAACGCGCTTTTTGTTGGATATGCACCATACACAGATCCCGAGTTTTCACTTCTCATTCTTGTTGAAAATGCACGCGAGGGAAGTTTAAACACGATTCCTGTGGCAAAGGACATTTTCTTGTGGTATTATGAAAATCGTCTAAAAAAATAAATTATACTCATATATTACGTATGGAAACCGTATATCTTACAAAAGACAGGTTTGATGAGCTCCAAAAGGAGCTTGATGAGTTAAAAACGGCGGGTCGTGGTGTTGTTGCAGACAGGTTGAAACACGCGAAGGAACTCGGTGATCTTTCCGAAAATTCGGAATATCAGGAAGCACGCGAAGAGCAGTCTCGTTTGGAGCAAAAAATAAACCAACTTGAGGAGCTGTTAAGAAATTCCTCTATCATCAAAAAATCAAACGGAATTGATTCCGTGCGCATAGGGTCAAAAGTTAAAGTAGAAAAAAATAAAGATGTTGCGGTCTACACCATTGTTGGATCTAATGAAGCAGATCCTTCAAATGGTTTTGTTTCAAACGAGTCCCCAATAGGGCGTGCAATACTTGGAAAAAAAGTGGGGGATATTGTGATGTTCAGGACACCTAAGGGTGATATTTCCTGTCGCATTTTGGGAATTGAATAATTTCCATATCAATTTATTTTCATGCTTGAAGACATATTACATGAAAGGAGAAAAAAATGTTTGGACTATGAATCCGGAGGTGTTTCTGCGTTTCCCGCGTCAATCAAAAGGGATATGTCTCTTTCCGAAGTGCTTCAACGTTTTGATGAACTTTCTCAAAAAAACGCGACTCTTTCTCTTGTTGGAAGAGCGCTTGCGGTGCGTGATCAAGGGGGAATTGTTTTTTTAGACGTTGCGGATGTATCAGGAAAGATTCAGTTTGTTTTTAATGAAAAAGAAACAGATAATTTTTCTCTTATTCAGAAGAGTATTGATATTGGAGATTTTGTTGAGGCGCAGGGTGTTCTTTTTATTACAAAAAAAGGCGAAAAGAGTCTTCTCGCAAGAAAAATTAGGATTGTTTCAAAATCATTAAGACCCGTGCCTTCCACATGGTATGGACTTGAAGACGAGGAGATACTTCTTCGGAAGCGATATCTGGACACACTTCTTCATACCGATACACGCGAACTTTTTCAAAAGAAAGCACTTTTCTGGCAGACGATAAGAGATTTTCTAAAAAAGGAGGGATATCTTGAAGTGGAGATGCCCGTTCTTGAGGCAGTTCCGGGGGGAGCCGAAGCGCGTCCTTTCATCACTCATCATAACGCGCTTGATCAAGATTTTTATCTTCGCATTTCTTTAGAGCTTCCACTTAAAAAGATGCTCGTCGGCGGATTTGAAAAAATATTTGAATTGGGAAGAATTTTTAGAAACGAAGGTATAGACAGAGAACATCTTCAGGATTATACACAAATGGAATGTTATAGCGCGTTTCAAGATTATAACGACATGATGCGCTTCGTGGAACGCATGTATGTAAAAATAGTGGAGACGCTTTTTGGAAATTCTTCCGTCACAATCGGAGATATGCATATTGATTGGGGAATGGAATGGAAAAAAGTGGATTACTATGAGATATTTCTCGCTCATGCGGGGATTGATCTTTCAAACACAAATGAAGATGAATTGAGAAATAAAGCAAAAGAACTTGGTATTCCCGTTCAGCCCTATGAAAGGAAGGGGCGTCTCATAGATCTTATTTACAAAAAAACAGTTCGTCCTACTTTGATTCAGCCGTGCTTTCTTGTTGATCCTCCGGTTGACATAGAGCCTCTCGCAAAACGTTTGGAAAAAGATCCTAATCGTGTAGCGCGATTTCAGATTGTTGCATTAGGAACGGAGCTCGGAAAAGGGTTTTCAGAACTTAATGATCCGCGCGATCAAAGAGCGCGCTTTGAGGAACAAATGAAGCTTCGCGAAGGAGGCGACGAAGAAGCACAAATGATTGATGAGGAATTTATTGAGGCGCTTGAATATGGAATGCCTCCTGCTGCCGGTTTTGGAATGTCCGAAAGATTTTTTGCGGTTCTTATGGGTAGACCAATACGGGAAACGGTCATTTTCCCGCTCATGAAAAAAGACAAGAAATAATTTATATGTTGGACATCAATTACATACGGGAACATCCAGATGAAGTGAAGGAGGGGATAGCGAAAAAAAATGCAGATCCGAAGCTTGTGGACAAATTTTTGCGTCTTGACGAAGAGTGGAGAACAAAAACATCGGCGCTTGATCAGTTGAAAGCGGAGCAAAATACGCTTAGTAAGGAGCTTGGAAAAGGAAAGAGTGAAGATCTTCTTTCTAAAGCACAGATTTTAAAAAAGAGAATCGCGGAGGTTTCTATGGAAAGGGAAGAAACGGAAAAGAAACGTGATGAAATTTTCAGAAAGTTTCCAAACCCGCCACTTAAATGGGTTCCTGTCTGTCAAGACGAATCTGGAAATGAAATAATTCGCGAAGTTGGAAAACTTCCTGAATTTGATTTCACACCAAAGGATTATCTTGAACTTGGTGAATCACTTGGGATGATTAATGTGAAAAAAGCGGGAGAGGTTTCTGGATCACGTTTTGGATATCTCATGGGAGACGCGGCGCTTATTGAATTTGCACTCGTAAAACTTGCTATGGATACGCTCGTTCCGCACGGATTTATTCCGGTAATCCCCCCAGTATTCGTGAAAGAAAAAACAATGCAGGCGATGGGATATGTGGACAGGCGCGAAGATATGGAGGAAACATATTTTTTTGAAAAAGACGGTTTGTATCTTGTGGGAACGTCGGAGCAGTCCGTTGGTCCGTTTCACATGGGAGATGTGCTGAAAGAAGATGAACTTCCGAAAAGATATGTTTCTTTTTCAACATGTTTTAGGAGAGAAGCGGGAAGTTACGGAAAAGACACACGAGGAATTTTGCGCGTGCATCAGTTTGATAAGATTGAAATGTTCAGTTTTTGTAAACCGGAAGATTCTGAAAAAGAGCATGAATTTCTTCTTTCTCTTGAAGAAAAACTCATGCAGGCGCTCAAACTTCCGTATCGTGTTGTGCGCATGTGCACAGGAGATTTAGGAAATGTTGCTGCAGCAAAATATGACATTGAGGCATGGTTTCCTTCAGAGAACGCATATCGCGAAACGCATTCCACATCCAATTGCACCGAATTTCAATCAAGAAGGCTTAATATTAAATATCGCCCGAAAGAGAAGGGAGAAAAACCGAGATTTTTACACACACTGAACGGAACCGCTTTTTCACAGAGACCCATTCTCGCCATTATGGAAAATTATCAGACAAAAGACGGGACAATTAAAATTCCGGACGTTTTGCAGGATTATATAGGAAAAAAGGAGATAGGGAAGCAATAACACAATTATTAAATAATGAATCAATCCGAAAACAAAATTTGCAAGAATTGTGAAAATAAATTTGTGATTAAGCAGGAGGATTTTGATTTTTATAAAAAAATTGATGTACCTACACCAAAATTGTGTCCACTTTGTCGTGCACAAAAAAGACTCGCATTTCGTAACGAGAGAGTTTTTTATAAGAGAAAATGTGATCGATGTGACAAGGATATGGTTTCAATGTATAGTCCAAACAAACCTTATCGTGTGTGGTGCTATGATTGTTGGTTTTCTGACGATTGGGATCCTCTTCATTATGGAAGAAATTATGATTCTTCGCGGTCCTTTTTTGATCAATTTGAAGAATTATGGAAGGAGGTTCCTAAAGTTGCACTTATGCATGTGAGAAGTGTAAACTCCGAATATTTGAATATATCCGCAGACAACAAAGATTGTTATATGATTGTTGAATCTTCAAATAATGAAGGATGTGCTCATTGTTATTGGATACAGGAATGTAAAGATTGTGTTGATGTATCATTTGCCTCAAAAACAGAACTTTCATACGAAAGCGATGATTGTTATGATTCATACAAACTATTTTATAGCAAAGGATGTCACGATTGTAGAGATAGCTATTTCCTTTTTGACTGTAAAGATTGTTCTGATTGTGTTGGGTGTATTAATCTACGAAGTAAAAAGTATCATGTATTTAATAAACCTTTTTCAAAAGAGGAATATGAAGAATTTTTAAAAAACGCAAAATTAGATACGCACCAAGGAGTTGAAGAAATAAGACAAAAATTTGAAAATTTTATTAAAACGCAACCAAAAAAATATGCTGAGATTGTGAACGCTCCCGGATCATCCGGAAATTACATTAAAAATAGCAAAAACTGCCAAAGTTGTTTTCATTGTTACGATTCTGAAGATTCAAAATATGGAGTGCATGTGTGGCGTAATGCTAAGGATTGTGTGGACGTTGATACGGCGGGAAGAAACGCATCTCTTATATACAATTCAATGAATGCTGGAATTGATACCGCACATTATATTTGTTCAAATCTTTGTTGGACATGCACGTTTATGCAGTATTGTTATTATTGTTTTAATTCAAATTTTTGTTTTGGTTCCGTTGGGTTAAGAAAAAAAGATTATTGTATTTTGAACAAGCGATATACAAAAGAGGCGTTTGATGAACTTCAAAAAAAGATTATTGATGACATGAAAGAAAGGGGAGAGTATGGAGAATTTTTCCCCGCACATATAAGCACCTTCGGATATAATGAGACTGCTGCGCAAGATCAATTTCCTCTTACTCAGGAAAATGCCGGGAAGAAGGGATTTAAATGGGAAGATTATCCAAGAGGTACATATGGAAAAGAAAATATAAACTGGGAAAATATATCCGAAAATATTAATCCAGCGCACGCAATATTTGCATGCATTTTGTGCAAAAAGAATTTTCGTATTATTCCGAGCGAAATGGAATTTTATAATAGGTTGCATATTCCGCTTCCACATCTTTGTCCGGATTGTCGTCATATTCGTCGCATAGAACAGCGTGGACCAAATCGCTTATGGAATAGAAAATGCTCATGCACAATACGAGGTATGCACACTCATAGAAATAGTACGTGTGAAGTTGAATTTTTGACAAATATATCTCCCGAAAAGCAGGATTTGCTTTATTGTGAATCATGCTACAATACGGAGTTTGCATAAATAAATTGTTATATTAGTAGTTCATAGTATGCTGTTATGACACATCATAACAGCGTAATTTTTATGAAATACACAGAGATATTTTTAGTTTCTTTGTTTTTATTTCTGCTACA
>CAZVSK010000006.1:7183-28865 GCA_964630035.1 uncultured Candidatus Saccharibacteria bacterium | reverse complement strand
AAATTTTTAATTTAAAATTAAATTGCTATGCCCAGAGGAGTAAAGAAGACAATTTATGGAATTTTATACGCATGTGTGTTTGTGCTTATTTTTTTCTGGATATTTGGAGGATTTTTCCGGAGCGATCCGACGTGTTTTGATGGTAAGAAAAATCAGGGTGAAATCGGTATTGATTGCGGAGGACCGTGCACTAAATGCGAAATTACGGAACTTCAATCATTGAAGCAGGAGGGGGGTGTGCGCATTTTTTCGCATGACGGAAATAAAGTCATCGCTCTTGCGGAAGTTTTGAATCCAAACGAATCATATTCTTCAGATAGGTTTTCTTATACCTTCGTCGTTTATAACGTGAGGGATCGTGAGATGGAGAGGATTTCGGGAACTGACTCCGTATATGCACTTGAAAGAAAATTTCTATTTGAACCCCGCATTTCTTCTAAATTTAAAGACGTACAGCGTATTGAGCTTGTTCTTTCCGGAGAATCATGGAAAAAGGAATACGAGATGTTAAAACCCGACGTTGTTCTTTCGTCTGGATTGGAAACAAAAACAGAGGACGGAAAAGTGAGGGTTTATGGGAGGATAAAAAATCAGGGTTCTGTTTTAGCATCAGAAATCAAAATTACCGCAATTCTCTTTGATACTTATGGAGTGGATTTATTTCCGGCTCAGACGATTATTTCAAACCTTGGGGGATTGGAGGAGAGACAATTCATTGTGTCTTTTCCAGATAACAAAGATATCATGCGCGCGATTGACACATCCATGACGCGGGTATTTTTAAGTGCGAGATAATTCTTCTCATATATGACGAAGATTCAAGGAAAACAGCTTGATTTGGGTATTTTTCTCTCTCTTTTTATTCTCGCATCTGGGAGTCTTCTTTCTCTTGCGAGTACAAGTCAATCTCTTTTTCAAAAACAAATACTCTGGTTTGTATTAGCTTTTCTTATTATATTTTTTGGAAAAAAAATAGATTGGCGATGGCTTGGAGGACAGGGTTGGTTTCGTCACGGATTATATTGGCTTGGCATAGGTCTTCTTGTTTTTTCTCATGCGCAAAGCTCAGTTATACGTGGAACGAAAAGTTGGATAGTGATAGGCGGATTTCAATTTGAGCCAGTAGAACTTGTGAAGGTTGGTCTTCTTTTCATGCTTGCCCATTTTTTTTCAAAACGTCATATCTCAGCCTCTCAGACAAAAAATATTTTTCTTTCATTTGTTTATACAGCAATTCCAGCGGGACTTGTCATCACACACCCAGATTTTGGATCCACTGTAATTATTCTCGGGATATGGGTCGGATTTCTTTTTGCGAGTGGAATACAAAAGAAGAGGATCCTAATCGGAATAATTCTTGCTATTCTCGCGTTCATTTTTTTATGGACATCATTTTTGAAACCATATCAAAAAGACAGACTCACTTCTTTCATTTTTCCGGAAAAAGATCCTTTCGGAACGAGTTATAACGTAATTCAGTCCAAAATTGCTATTGGATCCGCCGGATTTTTTGGAAAGGGGTTTGGATTGGGAACACAATCACATTTTAAATTTCTTCCAGAAGCGCAAACTGATTTCATTTTTGCAGCATTTGTTGAAGAATGGGGTTTTTTTGGCGGTATATGTGTGATCGGTGCGTTTTTCTTCCTTCTTTATAGGATCATACGAATTGGTCAGAGGGCTGGGGATAATTATTCAAAATTTGTCGTTTTAGGTGCAGTTATTGTGTTTGGGCTTCAATTTTTCATTAATACAGGCTCCAGTTTGGGCATTTTGCCAGTAACAGGGATCACGTTTCCATTTTTTAGCTATGGTGGATCAAGCCTCTTGACTTCGGCAGTACTTCTCGGTATCATTGAATATATCAAATTTGAATCCCGTTAGAAAACCACGGAAGTGTTTTTTCACGTTGTCGCGTCGTTCAAATTTGGTTTTGCCATAATGCATACAAGGTTTTCTCTTAATTTTTTCTTTACGGGATGATTTTCGTATCCAATGACACAAAAGGCGCAATTGATTTTCGCGTGCTTGTCAGTCTTGGCGCGGTTCTTTTGTGCATAGTTGGAACCGCATATTTTTTCTACAGCCTCCAGCCGGCAGAGATCGCAAAAGTTGAAAAAGAATTCAGAATAACAAAAGGAGAGAGTTTTAAAGATATTGGTGCAAAACTTTCGCGAGAATCACTCATTAGATCAATTGTTGTTTTCAAAGCATATTCACTCTTTGCAGGAAGAGCTCAAAAATTTCAACCAGGAACATACACATTGTCGGATACTATGAGTATCCCGCAGATTGTGGACGTACTTACTGCGAGAGGAAGGAATGATATATTTGTGACTATTCCAGAAGGGTCAACGCTTGCCGATACGGATGCAATTCTTTCAGATGCTGGAATAATAGAACCCGGAACCGTTTCAGGATTTCCAGTAAAAAATATTTCTTTGGATTATCAATTTTTAAATGAAGTTGATTCACTTGAAGGATTTTTATTTCCCGACTCGTATTATTTTGAACCAAATTCATCTCCAGAAGTTGTCATCCGAAGAATGCTTGATACCTTTCTAAAAAAAGCATGGCCGATGCTGTCTCTTGATAAAGATTGGTATTCAAAGCTTATTCTTGCTTCATTTCTTGAACGTGAAGTTCCGGAATTTGAGGATAGACGTATTGTCGCCGGAATTCTTTTGAAACGCCTTTCTCTCAAAATGCCACTTCAGGTTGATGCTACTATTAGTTATGCAAAATGTGACGGAGCGGTCAGAGGATGCGCGGATATTTTTGTGAAACGATCAGACCTCGGTTTTTCTTCACCATATAATACTTATCAACGCCTCGGATGGACACCGACTCCAATTTCTAATCCCGGAGAATCAGCTCTTCGCGCCGCAATGTCTCCAGAAAAGAGCCAATATCTCTATTACCTTTCTGCTTCAAAAACAAAAGAAACACTCTTCTCAAAGACGCTGGAAGAGCACAATATAAAACGCGCAAAATATTTATAAAAAGGTCATATGGTTCAACATTTAAAAACGAAGATTTTTTCTTCTTTTCGCGGTCCGTCATACGAACCGCCGAATCTCATTGAGATTCAATTAAAGTCGTTCAAGTGGTTTGTGGAGAAGGGTTTAAGAGAGCTTTTTGACGAGATTTCTCCAATTAAAGACCACACAGGGGAGGAGCTTGAACTCCACTTCCTTGATTATAAATTTGATCCTCCAAAATATACGGAGGCTCAAGCGAAGGAAAAAGATCAGACATATGAGGCTTCACTTCGCATAAATTTGAAACTCGTCAATCATCAAACAAAAGAATCAAAAACGCAGGAGGTTTATCTCGGCGATTTTCCGATAATGACCGATCGGGGGACATTTATTATCAACGGCGTTGAACGCGTTGTAATTTCTCAACTCATACGATCTCCGGGTGTTTATTTTCTCATGAATATGTTTCGTGGAAAGCGTCTTTTCACCGCGAAAGTCATTCCTAATCGCGGAGTATGGCTTGAAATAGAAACAGATCCAGATGGATCCATCAGCGTTAAAATAGACAGAAAAAGGAAGGCGCCAATCACGACCCTTTTGCGCATATTTGGATTCACAAGTGCAGAAGAAATGGTTAAAACTTTTTCCGACGTGGATACGGGAAAGATCAAATACATAGAAGCAACACTCAAAAAAGATGATGTAAAGACAGTTGATGATTCATATCTTGAAATTTACAGACGTCTCCGTCCTGGAGATCTTGTGACACTTGAAAGCGCACGTGCGATTATTGATCCAATGTTTTTCCGCTTTGATCGCTACGATTTGAGTAAGGTTGGAAGATATAAAATCAACCAGCGTCTTGGATTTTCAAAAAAAGATTCCGGAATGTTGGACAAGGAGGATTTGATACATATTGTTAAAGAAATTATACGTCTCAACAATAATCAATTTGCTAAGCCGGACGATATTGATCATCTTGGGAATAGGCGCATCCGCGCGGTTGGTGAATTAGTGCAGGCGCGTCTTCGCGTTGGTTTTGCTCGTCTACGAAGAGGGGTGCAGGATCGTATGTCAACTTTTGACAGGAGTGGTCTACAACCAGTCCAGCTTGTGAACTATAAACTTCTCACCGCTGTCGTGCGCGATTTCTTTGCTTCGTCTCAACTCTCGCAATTCATGGATCAGGTGAATCCACTCGCAGAACTTGAACACAAGAGAAGGCTTTCCACGATGGGTCCCGGTGGGCTTACGCGTGAACGTGCTGGGTTTGAGGTTCGCGACGTGCACAGTTCGTACTATGGGCGCATATGTCCAATTCAGACCCCAGAAGGATCAAGCATCGGACTTGTGAGCTATCTTTCAAGTTACGCGCGTCTCAATGAATTTGGGTTTATTGAAACTCCGTATTTCAAAGTGGAAAAAGGAAAATTATTAAATGATGTTGTGTGGATGGATGCTTTCAACGAACAAAAATACAGTATTGCACAGGCGGATGTAAAGTTGGACGAACACAATAAGATTGTTGAAAAGAGCGTTCCAGCACGCATCAGGGGTGTTGCAGGAATGTGTGCAAGAGAGGAAATTGATTTTGTGGACGTTTCCACAAATCAGTCAATCAGTATTTCCACCTCTCTCGTTCCTTTTTTGGAACATAACGATGCAAACCGTGCTCTTATGGCATCAAACATGCAAAGACAGGCCGTTCCTCCAGTACGTGCGGAGGCTCCGCTTGTTGGAACGGGACAGGAAGATCGCGCAGCGCGCGATTCAGCGCAGATGGTGATTTCCGACGTTGAAGGAACTGTTCTTGAAGCGGATGCCAACTGCATAGTGGTTAAGACGGATGAGGGAAAGAAAATTTTTCCTCTTATAAAATTCAGGAGATCTAACCAATCAACATGCATTTCACAGAGACCTCTCGTGGATGTCGGACAAAAAGTGAAAAAGGGAACAATTCTTGCAGATGGTCCCGCGACATCAAATGGAGTGTTAAGTCTTGGTAGAAATCTTCTCGTCGCCTTCATTCCTTGGTATGGAGGAAATTTTGAAGATGCAATTGTGCTTTCAGAGCGCGTTGCTCAGGATGATTTCTTCACCTCAATTCATATTGAAACATGGGTGTGTTCTGTGCGCGACACAAAACTTGGTCCTGAAATGACAACCCCAGATATTCCGAACGTTTCAGAAGATAAATTGAGAAATTTAGACGAAGAGGGAATTATACGTATCGGAGCGGAAGTGAGGGAGAACGACATACTTGTCGGAAAAATATCACCAAAAGGTGAATCTGAATTGACTTCAGAAGAGCGTCTTCTCCGCGCGATCTTCGGAGAAAAAGCGCGTGACGTAAAAGACACATCTCTTACGCTTCCACATGGAAAGCAGGGAAGGGTTATAGGAATTAAGGTGTTTTCGCGTGACCATGGAGATAAACTTGAACCCGGAATTATAAAGAAAATTCAGATTGAAGTTGCGCAACTCAGAAAAATCCGCGCCGGTGACAAGCTTGCTGGTAGATATGGAAACAAAGGTGTTATTTCCACAGTACGTCCTGTTGAAGACATGCCATATCTTGAGGATGGAACACCTGTTGATGTTGTTTTAAATCCTTTGGGTGTTGCGTCCCGCATGAACCTCGGACAGATTCTTGAAACACACCTTGGTCTTGCGGCAAATAAACTTGGATACAGAGCCGTTGTTCCAGGATTTACAGGAGCCACGGAAGAAGACATACAAAAAGAATTAGAATCTGCAGGTTTTCCAAAGGAAGGGAAGATAAAACTATATGATGGATTAACCGGATCTCCGTTTAAGAATGAAATCACGGTTGGTTACATTTATATTATGAAATTGAATCACCTTGTTGAAGATAAAATACACATGCGTTCCACCGGACCTTATTCACTAATCACGCAACAGCCTCTCGGAGGTAAAGCCCAACTTGGAGGACAGAGATTTGGAGAAATGGAGGTGTGGGCTCTTGAGGGTTACGGCGCTTCGCATACGCTTCAGGAAATGCTCACAATCAAATCAGATGATGTCATGGGACGTTCCGCGGCATTTGAATCTATTATTCGCGGTCAGGAAATTAAGAAACCAAACCTTCCGGCGTCATTCAATGTTCTTGTTGCAGAGTTGAAATCTTTGGGATTGGATGTTTCATATGAGTATGAAAAAAATCAGGTCGACGACACAGGAGAAGAGGAAAAATAATATATGATGAATATGAATAAAAACGTTGATCTCAAATCAATTTCCATAAAAATTGCAAGCCCCGAGGAGGTGCTTTCGTGGTCGTACGGAGAAGTATTGAAGCCGGAAACTTTAAACTACAGAACGCAAAGGCCCGAAAAAGATGGATTATTTTCAGAAAGAATTTTCGGTCCTACAAAGGATTACGAGTGTTATTGTGGAAAATATAAAAAAATTCGCTATAAAGGCATTGTTTGCGAAAAATGTGGAGTGGAAGTGACACGTTCAGTGGTACGAAGAGAGCGCATGGGTCATATCACACTTGCTGCTCCAGTCACACACATCTGGTTTTTAAGGAATGTTCCTTCAAAACTCAGCCTTCTTCTTAATATTTCTGTCCCAAAACTTGAGAAAGTCATCTATTATGCCGCGTTCATTGTAACGACGGTTAATGAAGAAAATAAAAAGAGGACGTTGGAAATGCTTGATAGAGAATATAAGACACTGAAGCAGGACAAGAAGGAAAATGCTAAAGAACTTAAAGAATCAAAAGAGAGATTAAGAGATGTTGTGTCCGTTTTGGAACCGGGTCTCATTCTCACAGAATCGGAATATTACACGCTTGCCGAAAAATTCGGTGATGTTTTTGAAGCCGATCGCGGAGCAGGCGCTGTAAGAAAGATATTGGAACAGATCAACTTGAAAGAACTTGTTAAGGAATTGAAGAAGGAACTTCAATCTGTTAAAGACGCAAACAGGGAAAAAAGAATTCTGCGTAGACTTCAGCTCGCAAAATCTCTCTTGAAATCAGGTGTGCGTCCGGAATGGACGGTTATCACTGTTCTTCCAGTGCTTCCACCCGAACTTCGTCCAATGGTTGCTCTTGAAGGTGGACGATATGCTACTGCAGATTTGAACGATCTCTACAGGAGAGTCATCAATAGGAATAACCGTTTGAAGAAACTTATTGAGCTCAAATCTCCGGATGTGATTATCACAAACGAAAAAAGAATGCTTCAGGAAGCGGTGGATGCGCTCATAGATAATTCTGCGCGGAGTGGAACACAACTTCTTTCGTCAAGAAGAAGACCACTACGTTCTCTCGCAGACATGCTTAAAGGAAAGCAGGGTAGATTCAGACAAAATCTTCTCGGAAAGCGCGTTGATTATTCAGGACGTTCAGTTATTGTGGTTGGTCCGGAATTAAAGCTTGACGAATGCGGATTACCAAAAAATCTTGCTTTGGAACTTTTCAGACACTTTGTTATTAATAAAATTATTGAACGCGGGCTTGCATACAACATCAAGCAGGCAAACAGGTTTATTGAACAGAGATCGCCTGAAGTTTGGGGAATACTTGAAGAAGTTATTGCTGATAAAAAAGTGCTTTTGAACAGAGCCCCGACTCTTCACCGTCTTGGAATTCAGGCATTCAAACCTCTTCTCATAGAAGATTTATGTATAAGAATTCCTCCTCTTGTTTGTGAAGCGTTTAACGCCGATTTTGACGGAGACCAGATGGCTGTTCATCTTCCTTTGACAGCTGAAGCACAATATGAAGCAGACGCTCTAATGAATGCTGGAAGAAATCTTTTGAAGCCGGCAAACGGAGAGCCAATCACGCGCCCCACGCAAGATGTGGTACTTGGCGCGTACTATCTCACACGCACTAGAGACGGTCTTATGGGAGAGGGTAAGGTTTTCTCCGATGTGTCGGAAGTTATGCTCGCGTATGAAAACGGATTTGTGGATCTAAACGCGAAAATAAAATGCAGAACAAGGGGACAAATTATGGAGACAACCTATGGAAGGCTCATTTTCAACAGCATTCTTCCAGAAGGATTCAGATTTGTGAATGATGTTCTCACAAAGAAAACACTATCAAAACTCATTGGAGAAATTATTGAAACATACGGAATTGAGAGATCGCAGGAATATTTGGATGGAGTGAAAAATCTTGGATTTAAATACGCGACATATTCGGCAACCACGTGGGCCATGAGTGATACAATCGTTCCGAATGAAAAAGGAGGATTGATAGAAGAGGGAAATAAAAAAGTGAGTCTCATTGAGTCGCACTATGAAGAGGGGCTTCTCACAGAAGAAGAAAGAAGAGAGAAGATTGTTGAGGTGTGGACCAATATAAGGGAGCAAATTTCTCCTTTCATTCCTAAAGCGATGAAAATTGAAAACCCCATTTTTTCCATTTTTGATTCAGGTTCAAGGGGAAGTTGGGCACAACCAATCCAAATGATGGGAATGAAAGGGCTTGTGCTTGATGCAAACGGAAAAACAATTGAGCTTCCGGTGAAGTCCTCATATAAAGAAGGTCTCGGAGTTCTTGAATATTTCATTTCAACGCACGGTGCGCGTAAGGGTTCCACTGATACGGCCTTAAAAACTGCATCAGCTGGATATCTCACAAGGCGCTTGGTTGATGTATCGCAGGATCTCATTGTTAAGGAGGATGATTGCGGAACTGACGATGGCATTGACGTTGTACGTGCAGAAGGCGAAAAATTCGGATATAAATTCGGAGAGCGCATTTTTGGAAGAACATGTGCCGAAAATATACGTATTGATAGAAAGCTAATCGCGAGGAAAGACGAAATAATAACAAAAGAAATTGCGAAGGCTATACAAGATTCCGATCTTGTGTCCATAAAAGTGCGTTCGCCGATCACGTGTAAGTCATATGATGGAATTTGCGCACTCTGTTTTGGATCCGATTTGAGTAAAAACAAACTTGTTGAGAAAGGAGAGGCGGTTGGGATTGTTGCGGCGCAATCAATTGGAGAGCCTGGAACACAGCTCACAATGAGAACCTTCCATATTGGAGGAATCGCGGGATTTGACATTACATATGGTCTTCCACGCGTTGAAGAAATTTTTGAAGCGAGACCTCCTAAGGGGAAAGCCGTGCTTGCGAAAGAAGATGGCACAGTTGAATATGTGAAAGAGGTTGGACTTACAAAGGTGATAGAAGTGAAAAGCGCCAAGAAGAAAAAATCTCGTTCAAAGAAACTCAAAGAGGGGATACACGAATATGTCATTCCGCTCAATGTGAATATTTTTGTAAAACCGGGTGATCGTGTTAAGAAAGGCGATCAACTTTCGGAAGGTCCTCTTGACCTAAGAGAAATACTTTCATATCGCGGACTTGAAGAAGCGCAAAAATATATTATCAACGAAGTTCAGAAAATTTATGTTCCTGAGGGCGCATCAATCAATGATAAATATATTGAAGTCATTGTGCGTCAGATGTTCTCGCGCGTTGTTGTGAAGGATCCTGGAGACACGAATTTTACTGTTGATGAAGTCGTGGATAAACAGCGTTTCCTCAAAGTGAACAGAGACACGAAGAAAATGAAGAAAAAACCGGCAAAAGCTGTCGTGAGAATTCTTGGAATCACGCGCGTTGCGCTCACATCAGACAGTTTCCTTTCGGCCGCTTCTTTCCAGGAAACAAGCAGGGTGCTTGTAAATGCGTCCGTTGAGGGCAAGGTTGATCCATTGAGAGGATTAAAAGAGAATGTAATTATAGGTAAGCTCGTTCCCGCAGGAACTGGATTGAGGGGAGTGCCTGAAGAAATTCTCTTGAAGAAAAAAGAAGACTTTCTTCGTCACGAAGAAGCGCGTGCTGAAAGGGAGGCTATTTCAGGAGGAGAAGTAAAAACTGAAGGATAATTTATAAGGGTTGACCCCCCATCTATTAGCTGTTATCCTTTTACCTGTATAAAAGTATGGAAGATATTATCATCAAAGAAGAACCAAAAAGATATGAAGTTTCCTTCGTTCAGAAGGAGGAGAATGCCGGAGAAATCCGTATGCTTATTGAAAAGCACGGTGGAGTTGTTTTGAACGAAATTCCCATCGTGAAAATAAGACTCTCATATCCCATACAGAAAGAGACGCAGGGATTTTTCGGAATTATTGATTGCACATTTATGCCGGAATCCATTGAAAAGTTTTCTGCGGATGCGAAACTCAATAAAAATATATTGAGATGTTTTGTCACAATTCCACAAAAGGGAAATGGAAGCGATTCACGGTCCTCAGAAGAGAGGGAAAAATTTCCGAGAAAAAAACGTGGCTCTGCAAGTCCAAAACCAAAAACCCCGTTTTCTCCTGTGCTCACAAATGAAGCTTTACAGGAAAAATTAGAAGAAATTCTTCAATAAAAAAAGAAATCCAAAAAGTCGAGGTATCTCATGCCTTAAAAATGAATTTAAACAAAGTCTTTATTTTCGGAAATCTGACCCGTGATCCAGAATTACGTCAGACGCCGACAGGTCAGTCTGTATGCACTCTCGGTATTGCGACTAATTCGTTTTTTTCTGATAAGTCGGGACAACGCCAGCAAAAAACCGAATTTCACAATGTTGTGGTGTGGGGAAAGCAGGCGGAAGTCGCCGCGCAATACTTGAAGAAGGGGAGTTCAGCGCTCATTGAGGGTAGACTTCAGACGCGCTCGTGGCAGGATCAACAGGGACAGACGAGGAAGACAACAGAGATCGTGTGCGAAAGAATGCAATTGGGTCCGCGTTCTGCTGGAGGTGGTCAGTACGGAGGTGGATATAATAAAAATAATCAGAATGAAGGAGAGGACCAAAGCGCAGATTTCAAAGAAAATCTTCCTGACATACATATTGATGAGGATGAAATAAAGGCGGAAGATATTCCTTTTTAAGTTTTTCCGGAATGCGCGGAGGCGCATTTCAGAAATGAAACCTTAGACCCGCATAGAGAATGGGGATAGGGTATGGCTCAAAACGTCAAAAATCAACATATAAGATAATAACTATGAGGCAATGTTTTTTTTGTTCGCAGAACGTAAAAGAAATAGACTATCATAACGTAGAACTCTTGAAGAGATTCGTGTCTAGTCAGGCAAAGATTATAGATCCTCGCCACACGGGAGTGTGTGCAAAACATCAGAGGCATCTTGCGAATGCGATTAAACGCGCTCGAATCGCGGGACTTCTTCCGTTTGTACGCCGTTAATTTTTTGCGTGCGCATATTTATGTCTTTCGAAAATTCATTTTTTGAGGCAGTTCATTCCATTGCGGGAATCTCGGGGATTCTTGATGTTTTTTTTGTTTTTCTTGCGAAATATCTCGCGTATATAGTTTGCATTGCGGTCATCGTGTTTTTTGTAATGAAAAAAGACATGCGGGAGAAACTCTTTGCGTTTTATTTCACAATTCTCTCTCTTGTCATATCGCGTGGGATACTTGCTGAAATTATTGGATATTTTTATGCGAGGCCGAGGCCTTTTGAGTCGCTTGGATTTATTCCGCTTCTAAATGTGGAAGGATATGCTTTTCCTTCGGGACACGCATCTTTTTTCTTCGCGCTCGCAAGTGCTTTGTGGTATATAGATGATCGCAATAAGAAATGGGCTAAGTGGGTTTTTGTATTCGCTTTTGTGAACGGAATTGCCCGTGTCGTAGCTGGCGTGCATTGGCCCTCTGATATTATTGGAGGAATATTTGTTGGAATAGTAGGGGTTCTTTTTACGCGCGCTATTATCGGAAAATATAAACCCAAAATCACATTACGCGATCATCAGGAAGAAATTGTATCTGGCGCATAACAAATCGTATGTGGATTATTTTTGCAATACTTTCCGCAATTTCCGCCGCGTTTGTTGCGGTTTTTGGAAAGATAGGAATTACAAATGTAGATACAACTCTCGCGACAACAGTAAGAGCAGTCGTTATGGCCGGATTCCTCGTCCTCGTTTCTCTTGCACTTGGAAAGAGTCCTCTCATTTCAACAATAACAAGCAAACCGCTTCTCTTTATAGTCCTTTCTGGAATTGCCGGCGCCCTTTCATGGCTTTTCTATTTCTTTGCATTAAAGACTGGTCCAGCGTCAGCTGTTGCTGCGCTTGATAGGTTGAGTGTTGTATTTGTGCTTATTTTCGCAATTATGTTTTTAGGTGAACAACTTACGTGGAAATCGGGCTTAGGGGCCTTTTTCATCACCGTTGGTGCAATTCTAATGGTGTTGAAGTGATATTTCTATTGCGAAAATTTCATTGCGTGATATATTTGAATTAATGTCGTTCATAAGGTCGTACGGCATTTTAATAAAAAGAAAAATATGGCAAAAGTGACTATTTATACGACTCCTTCGTGTATTTATTGCAAAATGGCAAAATCTTATTTTGCGGAACACAAAGTTCAGTATGAAGAAAAAAATGTGATGACCGACATTCCGGCACAGCAGGAAATGATACAAAAGTCCGGTCAGCTTGGCGTTCCCGTGATAGATGTAGATGGACAGATTGTGATTGGTTTTGACAAATCCCGTCTCGCATCTCTCCTTGGTTTAAAATAAAAAACTCATTTCTTCCACGAAAAATCGTGGAAGAACAGGGGAGACGAGCATACTTGTGTATAATTCTCTCTTTTTGTTTTGAATGGTATTTGGGCTTCGGAAGAGCGGGAGTGTATAAAATAAAAATTCTTGCTCGTCCGTAGCTCTGATATGTTCAGGGCGAAGGAGGGCCACCTTAGCTCAGTTGGTAGAGCACATCTTTCGTAAAGATGGGGTCCCGAGTTCGAATCTCGGAGGTGGCTCAAAAACAAATAGTGAATCCGCCAACTAGCGGATTCATAAGGTGACGCTAGTTCGCAAACCTTACATTTTGCCCCCGATCGGGGGCAAAATGTAAGGTTCATTTTTATAAGTTGATTATGCTTATACGCAATATAAATTTCAGATTCTTTTTGCTTAAATTTGCTTAAAAACGAGTTATTTTCATATCTTGCATTATCGTTCCGATCGGAAGGGTAATGTAAGGTTTGGTTTTTCGGCATTTCTTGCATAATTTTTTAGGTAGGCGTATAACGAAATTAGTTCCCTTAACGAAAAAGGAGGAAGTATGGAATTCGCAAAAAATGACTTTGTCATCGTTCCTGATACACCTTATATGCGCGCAAGACAAGGAAGGGGAGAGTTGAAAGGAGCTGACATTGGGAAGAAATATGTTGTTGCCGAAGCATACCGCGTTTTTAAAAAATGGAAAGTAAAAGTGCTTTTGGAAAATGGAAAGATTTCCGATTGGATAGACGGAAGTGTGTTTGAAAAGTGTTAAATAAAAAATGCCCCAAATTACGGGGCGTTTTTGTATGTGTAATGTCACGACGTACTACGTCACGACATTGGGAGGAGAGTGCTATTTTCTTATTCGCGCGAATAGGAAAATAAGGGAGAAGGAGGGGGAATGTCGGGATGTACAACATCCCGACATTGGGGAAGAGAGAATTGTTCGACGTTGTACGTCGTTGCATTGGGAGGAGGGGGTGGAATGTAAGGATGTACAACGTCCTTACATTGGGGGTCTGGTGCATTTGATGAATTTTCAGCGGGGGATTAGATTGGGGGCCCGCCCGAGGCGGGTAAAGATTTTACAAAAAAATTCTTTGTGATATAAAATTATCCACATTTTCTTTTTTGAAAATAAGTTTAGATTAGAGGTGAATTGAGTAATAAAAGAAATTCAGATCCCATCATTTAATGATGGTTTTCTCCAAATTTTCAATTTATTAAAGGTCAAAAAAAATAATGTTAAAATGCAACATTTTGATTTATATATAGGTTTAGATAAAAAATACCACTGGAGATTAAGGGCAAAAAATGGAGAGATTGTGTGTTGGAGCGAAGGTTATGAAACAAGACAAGGTGCTCTGAATTCAATAGGCTGGGTGAAAAGAAATGCGCCAACTGCTACAATAAGTGCTTAAATTCCTGGAAACATCTGAGATCCTAATTGTCTGGTATTATCAGAATCGATAAATTTTATTGAATGAGTGACAAAATGGAGCCGTACTAATCTAGGGGCACAAAAACAAGAAACTTCGTAGATCTGACGGAGTTTTTTGTTTTTTGAAATTGTGGGATAATGAAGAAAAGTATATGGAGAGTATTTTTAGAGATTATATTCAGTCAATTTCAACTAAATTTTCTCATAAGGAAACAAGTGAAATGGGTTATAGAACTGATTTTGAAGTACTCCTGAGGGGTATCTTTGAAACCATTAAAGTACAGCGCATTGATCATGATGCGAAAGCGAAGGATGGAAACAAGCCAGATTTCGTACTATTAAAAGGCGATGTGCCTATTTTATATATTGAAGCAAAAGATATAGGCATTCCACTCGATAAAGTTGAGAAATCAGAACAGATGGCACGTTATTTTGGATATGCAAATCTTGTGCTTACCGACTATGTGGAATTCCGTTTTTACAGAAATGGATTGCCATATGGGGAGTCGATCAAAATAGGAGATTTTAATTTAAAAGAAAGGACAATAAAGCAATTTCCTGAATCTTATGGGCTTCTTTTTAAGACGCTAATTGATTTTTCTCAATCACATAAAGAACCTATAAAATCAGGGAGACATCTAGCAAAAATAATGGGAGGAAAGGCTCAAAGAATTAGAGATAATATAGTCCAATTTCTTTCCATTCAATCTGAAAAAAATAATGAACTAATGCGTGTATATGGGGCAATAAAAAAAATGCTTGTGCATGATCTTTCACTTGAAGCATTTGCCGATATGTATGCACAAACTCTCGTTTATGGGTTGTTTGTTGCTCGATATTATGATGATTCTCCGGAGACATTTTCGCGCCAAGAAGCCAGAGACCTCGTTCCTGCGTCAAATCCTTTTCTTCAACATTTTTTTGATCACATTGCAGGACCAAATTTTGATAAACGTTTAAGTTATATCGTTGATGAATTATGTGAAGTATTTGCGCACGCTGATACCAAAAAATTGGTTGAGGAATATATGGAGGATGCCGACCCAATTATTCACTTCTATGAGGATTTTTTGAAAGAATACGACCCCGACCTGCGTAAAAAGATGGGAGCATATTATACGCCGCTTCCTGTAGTAAATTTTATTGTTCGATCTGTTAATTATATTTTACAGAAAGATTTTGTCTTACCTGAGGGTCTCGCAGATACCTCAAAACTTTCTGATGGGAGGCACAAAGTACAAATTCTTGATCCGGCAGTAGGAACCGGTACATTTATTAGCGCCATAATTCGGGTAATTTATGAACGATTAAAAAAACAAAAACAAGATGGGAGGTGGCCTCCTTATGTTCATAACGATCTTCTTCCTCGTTTGCATGGTTTCGAATTAATGATGGCACCATATACTATCGCTCACCTAAAGTTAAGTTTAGCTTTTAAACGAACCGGATTCTATAGGTTTTATCGAAGATTAGGAATATATCTAACGAACTCTCTCGAGCAAAGCGATTTTCAACAAAACCTTTTATCTTTTGGTTTTGCAGAAAGTATTGCAAAAGAAGCAGAGGAGGCAATGGTTATAAAAAATCAAGCGCCGATTATGGTGGTAATTGGTAACCCTCCATATAGCGTAAGTTCGTCAAATAAGGGCGAATGGATTCAGGAACAGATAAAAGTTTATAAAGAAGGGTTAGGAGAAAAGAAAATAAACCTTGACGATGATTATATAAAATTCCTTCGTTTCGCCGAACATTTTATTGAAAAGAATAAGACGGGAATTGTGGCAATGATCACAAATAATTCGTTTATTGATGGCATTACCCATCGGCAAATGAGAAAGCATTTGCTTGAAACCTTTGACGATATTTACATACTCGATCTGCATGGCAATGCCAAGAAAAAAGAGAAAGCGCCAGGTGGCGGAAAGGATGAAAATGTATTTGACATTCAACAAGGAGTATCCATAAACATCTTTGTTCGGAAGCATGAGAACAAAAAAGAATTGGGTGTTGTTTATCATTCGGAGATTTTTGGCAAACGAGAAAGCAAATTTGATTTTCTCAATAAGTCAAATATTGAAACAGTTCATTGGAAGAAATTAAACCATGCTGAACCATATTTCTTCTTTGTACCAAAAAACTTCGATTTGGAGGAGGAATATAATAGAGGTTTTAAAATTAATGAGATATTTTTGCATTATAATTCTGGTATTCAGACCAAGCGTGATGGTACGGTGATTCAATTTACAAATCACGAGATAGAAAAAGTATCACAGGATTTTCAGAATTTATTAGAAGCAGAAATAAAAGAAAGATATCAGCTTCCTGAAGATGGGCGAGATTGGAAAATAAAATGGGCACAAAAGGATATGAGAAATAAATTTTCCATTGAACGAATTCAGTATAGGCCATTTGATTTTCGGTTTACGGCTTATACTGGGCATTCTAAGGGTTTTATTGCATATCCAAGAGAAAAAACCAATATAAATATTGTTGGTAAACAAAATTTCTCACTTCTCTCAAGTAGAACAATTCCCACCAATCAATTATTTGACCGAATTTTTATTACAAAATTTATTTCTGATATTCATGTTGCGAGTGATCAGACTTATGTATTTCCTATCTATATCTACGACAATAATATCCAAACATCAAATTTCAAATCGGAATTTATCGCTGAAGTCGAAAAAATAGTTGGAGAGACAACGGTTGAAGATATTTTTGATTATATTTATGCAGTTTTATATTCCCCATCATATCGAGAAAAATATAGAGAATTTCTAAAAATTGATTTTCCTCGCGTGCTATATCCGAAAGACAAAAAACAATTTTTTGATCTTGTGGCACTTGGTACGGAACTCAGAGAAATTCACTTGCTCGAATCTCCAAAAGTAAATCAATATATTACTTCATATCCAGTTGATGGCTCAAATACTATAGAGAAAATTTCATATAAAGAGGAGAGGGTATATATTAATGTTGAACAATATTTCGGTGATGTTCCTGAAAGCGCTTGGAATTTCTATATCGGGGGGTACCAACCTGCTCAAAAATGGCTCAAGGATCGCAAGGGGCGAAAATTGACAAATGAAGATATCGAACACTATCAAAAAATTATAGTCGCATTGGTCGAAACGGAACGGATTATGAAGGAAATAGATAAAATTCTAAGATAGCATGGGCTAAAAGAGAGGAAGAAATAATCACAGTGACTCGAAGAAGGTTTTGGAGAATTTAGGAAACATCAGTCTTTTTTGGTTATGGGTAAATTTAACTTCAAAAATGAGCAGGATTTTGAAAAAGTGCGTACCGACGCTGAAGAGTTTTATGCCACCATTGGTGAGGTTCGTTGTCCATACTTCAGCGAGAAAATTGCTTTTAATGCGGCCGGCTTTAAGCATTTGAAATTTAAATCAGACAAATTAGCTCGACCTCGTTCTGAACAGTATGCGCGACTTAAGTTATTAAAACTTGTCCCACAGATTTTATCACTATCCAGAACTGTGCAAGGAATTTGGGAGACAAAACATTTTGAGCGGATTCGTGTTCATAGCCGCACTGATACAACACTCAAGCCCGTTTCTTATTTTGAATTTATCGCAGTTCTGGAAAATGTAAGAACAAAAGTTATTGTCAAGCAAATCGATGGTGGCGGAAAGTTTTTTTGGAGTATTATTCCATATTGGAAAATTGATTCAATAAATAGCCGACGAATTTTACATAGCGGTGAACCAGAATATGATTAAACTAAAAAATGCCACTCATAGCGACATTCTTTAGTAGTGCTTGGTTACAGCTTGGATAGCCGTGACAGGGCGGACCCTCCAAGCACCAAAGTTAGTGTAGCATATTCAATATAAAGTTGTCCACAGGTTAGAAATATGACCAAAAATAGATTGCGAGTTACCATAAGATTATAGAAATACATTATGACCAATCATCACACATACTCCGAAGGGATGCTGAAAGGAAGAATGGCGGAAACACTAGTTGAGGAACTTCTTATGGCCTCTGGAAACAAGGTTTATCGTTTTGGGTATGAAGCAATCGTTCAAAATCTTGTTCAGCTCGAAAAGAGTTTTGATAAAAACAGTGAGGTAGGACAGAGGATTCGCGCCATTCCTGATTTTATTGTCATTGATGGGAATGGAAATCCAAAGTTTATTGAAGTGAAATTTCGGTGGAAGCCGGAACTTTTGAGAGAAGATTTGGAGCGATTGAGAAAAATACAAAAATTTTGGGATTCCTCCATTGTTTTTGTAAATTGTTGGGAACGACCATATTTTCGCATTTCACATCCTCCATACACAAATGGAAAAGGGAAACTGAATTTAAAACCACTTATAAATGAGGGAAATTGGAATATAAAAGAAAAAATACATGAGGAAGTTGAGGATTTGGTTTATCGATATTTGACCCCAACACTTATTCCTCCCAAAAAATAACAAAACAACCCACAAACACATGGACCAATACAACAAACTCGTGAGGGATAAGATTCCGCAAATTTTGGATGCGAAGGGGGCGGTGTACGAGAAACGAATTGCGTCGCCCGAGGAATATAAATCCGAGCTTATCAAAAAACTCGTTGAGGAAGCGGAAGAATTTCAAAAAGAGGGGAGTTTAGAAGAACTGGCGGACGTGATTGAAGTTGTGGAAGCCCTTAAAAAACTTCCTGACTATTCCAACGTAGAAAACATACGAATCAAAAAAAGAGAAGAAAGAGGTGGTTTTGATGAAAGAATTATTCTCAAAGGACAAAAATCCTAATCTCTTTTCTTTTCTCCTCCTCTCTCTCCCTCTAATTTCTCTTCTCTAATTCGCGCGAATAGGCGAATAGTTTGGAATTTAGTTTTTTTGTTTCTCCAATTTCCGCCTTCGGCGGACAGGTGTGCTCGCCTGCCTTTGGCAGGAATAAGCAAATAGTTTTGGATCAATTGAAAATTAAAATTAAGGCATTAGAATGAAGACACAAGAACGAGTGTATGAATCACGAAACCTACAACGGAATATATTTATCTGTGCTTGGAGGAGCGGGTGGTGATGATGCAAAAGATTGGGCTGGAATGTTGCTTCGGATGTATGAAAAATGCGCGGACAGGAAGGGATGGAAGAAGCAGTATGTGAACGATTCCACTATATCGCTAAGAGGTGAGGGGGTGTATGCATATTTGAAAGGTGAATCAGGAGTTCATCGCCTTGTTCGTATTTCACCTTTTGACGCGAAAAAACTTCGGCACACTTCTTTCGCGCTTGTTGAGGTCTTGCCCATTCTCCCTTCCGTGGAGATTTCCAAAATACAGATTCCCGATAAAGATGTAAAAATTGATTTTTTCCGGTCATCAGGACCAGGAGGGCAGAATGTGAACAAAGTGGAGACGGCCGTGCGCGTGAGTCATGCGCCGACAGGGATTGTTGTTTCGTCACAATCAGAACGCTCGCAGAGTGCGAATCGTGATAAAGCGATGGAACTTTTGAAGATAAAACTCGTTGCGCTCATGCAGGAAAAGCACGAAAGCACTATTGAGAATCTAAAAACAAAAGTGAAGCCGGAATGGGGGCACGAGATACGTTCCTACGTACTCCATCCATACAAACAGGTGAAAAATCACGCTACTGGGAATAAAATTTCGCGCGTGGAGGAGGTTTTAGACGGAAATTTGGACCTTTTGATAGAAAAGTAGGTTTATTTAAATAATTACCCACACCCCAGCAGGTGCATTTTTTAGTGATGTTGGTATAATAAATACATAAAGAGCGAGGAGCTCGATTTTTATGATTATTTTTCAGAACGTTACAAAGACTTATAATCACGGCGTCGTGGCTTTGGACAAAATTAATTTTAAAATACAGCCGAATGAATTTGTGTCCATTGTGGGAAGATCTGGTGCTGGAAAGTCCACAATCATCAAACTTTTGATAGGAGAAGAAAAACCTACGAAGGGACAGGTGTTTTTTGGATCATACGAAGTGAATAAACTCAAAGCGGGGGAGCTTCCTGAATTTAGAAGGCACATCGGGGTTATTTTTCAGGACTTTCGTCTTCTCGCTAAAAAGACCGCGTTTGAAAACGTGGCATTCGCGCTTGAAGTGAACGGACGCCCGCAAAGGGAGATCAACGAACTTGTTCCGCAGGTTCTTGAAATGGTTGGTATCAAAGACAAGATGCTTAATTTTCCCGCGGAGCTTTCCGGTGGGGAAAAACAGCGTGTTGCAATTGCCCGCGCCATGATTAACCGCCCAGACGTTCTCATCGCTGACGAGCCGACGGGAAATCTTGATCCTTTCAACACATGGGAAGTTATTAAACTTCTCACGAAAATTAATGAATTGGGTAGCACAGTCATCTTGGCGACGCATGACAAAGAAATTGTGAACACTTTGGGGCAACGCGTCATCACAGTGGACGGCGGGCGTCTAATAAAGGACGAAGCAAACGGACGTTTTATTATCGGCTAAAATTAATATGATGGTAAAAATATCAAGAATCATTCGTTATGGATTAAGAAGTTTCATCCGAAACGGTTGGCTTTCGCTTTCTACGGTTGGAATTATGATACTCGCTCTCGTAGTATTTGAGGGCCTTATCGTTTTCAATGTTATGGCGAAGGGAGCAATTGGGGCCTTGCAGGATAAAATAGATGTGAGTGTTTATTTCAAGAGCAATGTTGCGGAAGATTCTATCTTGAATATTAAGCGTTCGCTTGAGGGACTTATGGAAGTAAGAGAAGTGCATTATGTGTCACGCGAGGTGGCGCTTGAGGAATTTAAGAAAGCACATGCGGAAGACGAGGTGATTACGCAAACACTTGAACAACTTGATGAAAATCCATTACTCGCATCCATTAACATAAAGGCGAATGATCCACGTCACTATGACACAATTGCTGAATATCTTGATAAGCCGGTTTTTAAGAATCTTATTGAAAAAGTGACATACGCGCAGAATCACATTGTTATTGACAGGCTTATTTCTCTCGTGGATACCGTAAAAAACGGTGGAGCGCTTCTTACTGTTTTCCTATCATTTCTCGCTGTGATGATCACATTTAACACAATTCGTCTTGCTATTTTTTCAAATAGCGAGCAGATTAACGTGATGCGTCTTGTCGGAGCGTCCAATAACTTCATACGCGGGCCGTATGTTGTTGAAGGATTGATTTACGGAGTGATTGCAGCGATTGTGAGCTTTCTCATATTCATTCCAGTGATTAATTTTGTATCTCCCTACGTTGCAAATTTCATTCCCGAAGTGAATCTTAAAACATATTTTAACGAAAATTTTATCTCACTTTTCTTCTATCAACTTTTGTTCGGCGTCGGACTGGGAATTCTTTCGGGCGTCGTCGCGATACGAAGATATTTGCGCGTATAACGCAATCGCATATGTCCACATTAATATATGGTGTTGATACAGATAAGCCCATTCATGCGGATATGGTTCGCGACGCGATCTCTCTGTGTTTTTTTGAAGCGCATTGTATAGATGCGGGAATTGAAGAAGAAAACAAAGAAATCAACAAAGTTTATTGTCGTGAGATAGTGAAAAAAGCTTTTTCAGATTCTGGTGGGGATTTTGATCATCCGACAAAAAGTTCCATACTTCACGCATTGGAAAAACTTGCCGAGTTTTCACGAAATTTCAGAGATCCAAGTGTCATTCAAAAACACATGGATGAGATTATGGTGTTAGTGGGGAAGTTGCAATAAAAGAAGTTTACTTTCTCTTTTTTT
>CAZVSK010000006.1:1205-7083 GCA_964630035.1 uncultured Candidatus Saccharibacteria bacterium | reverse complement strand
GGGGCTCTTTATGAGAATAAAAAGGACTCTCCTTACAGTTGTTAACATTTTAAAAAATCCCCGTTTTTTTGGGGATTTTTTTTATTTCTTTTTTGTCTTGCTCAGCGTTTTCAAACACGAGGTGCACACCTTTGATCTTTTGCCTGGGACAAGGAGGCTCGTCCATTGCAAATTTGCCTTCTTTTGGGAAGATTTTGTCTGGTTATAGTGCCCGCGGAGAAGTTTTCGCGTTCCACCCATCTTATATGATTTTCCGCATTTTTCGCACGATCTCATAACAAAAATAAGTTTACTTTTTTATTGGAAAAAAGCAAGTCTTGAAGTCATTTTGTTTTACCCAATTTCGGTTTCTTTATATGTCTTTTTGAGAAAATTTACCTCGTAAAATTTTATCTGTCCGCTGTCGCCAGTCTGGAGGATGAGTGTGTCGCGTTTTTCTTTTGGATTAAAAAGAACACTTCCCGACACGGCGCTTTTTGGAGGCATGGATGAAAATTGCCCATCAACTGAGCTTGGTTTCAAATTATCTCCCTCAAGCGATATGATTTGGAAAAGAGACGCGGGATCTATGGATGAATATCCCGTCGCTTCGTTTGTGAAAGCTTTAAAATATACGCGCACATCCCCATTTTCCATTTTTACGATTTTTTCAACGGAAAGAGTGATATCCGTCCGCGGGAGAAGGGAAGGACTTGAGAGTGTTTTGAAAAGTATGGCGGTGGGAACGACAATGCCCTCATTTTGAGTTTCCGGAGGATTTTCCAGAGTAGAGGGGATGGATGTGTTTTCTTTTTCCATTTTCGTGATTTCTGTTTCATTTCTTTCAAAAAGTTCAAAAGCCATTTCAACATTTTTTATATCAGTTCTGAGCGTTCCTATTGCGTCAAAAACAAAAAAGAATCCAGCAATGACAAGCATCGCAAAAACAAAAAGAATGGTATATATATTTCCGTTTCCTTGTTTCATATTTTTTATTATAGCACGCTTGCGATTTTTCATATATAATGATTTCACGCATGGAAATTTTTATTATATTTCAAATCATCGTTCTCATCCTTTCTGTTGTTGTTCACGAAGTGTCACACGGATATGCAGCAGATGAGCTTGGTGATCCAACCGCTCGTGAGATGGGAAGACTCACATTGAATCCTTTGAAGCATTTGGATCCTTTTGGTTCAGTTATCCTCCCTCTACTTCTTTCACTTGTTCCGGGAGGAGTTGTGTTTGGATGGGCCAAACCAGTTCCATTCAATCCATTCAGATTGAAAAATCCAAAAAGAGATTCCGCTCTCATTGCGTTTGCTGGTCCGGCAAGTAATCTTGTGATTGCAATTGTATTTTCAATCTTTTACAGAATTATTGCGTACATACCAGATACACAGGGTTCACTCGTGTCTTTGGAGCCATTTTTTGCCTCTATTATTGTTATCAACATCGTTCTCGCCGTTTTCAATTCTGTTCCCATTCCACCACTTGATGGCTCAAAGATACTTTTTGCGTTTATTCCAGCAAAATATGAGCGTTTTTTTGAGCCATTGGAGAGATATGGTATGTTTATTCTCCTCCTCTTCATATTTTTCGGATTAGAGCTCATTTCCCCCGTTATTTACCTTTTTTACAGGTTTCTTATAGGAGTGTGATTTGACATAAAAGCACATTTTAGCTTATTCTTATACGTACTGCGCCTGCAGTATTGTTTTTATAAACGACATGCCTACGACATTCCAACTTATCAAAAAGGGGAGAAAAAAAATCTCAAGTAAGAAAAAAACGCCCGCTTTAGGCACCTATTTTAATTACCTGCTCAACAAGCCGGTTTATTCCTCGTCTCCTTTTAAGAGGGGCGTATGTCTTAAAGTTTTCACAACGACTCCCAAAAAACCAAACTCGGCGCTTCGTAAAGTTGCAAGGGTAAGGCTCACAAACGGAATGGAAGTGACGGCATACATACCCGGAGAGGGACATAATCTTCAGGAACACTCCGTTGTTGTGATTCGCGGAGGACGCGTGAAAGATCTTCCCGGAGTTCGTTATCACATCGTGCGCGGTGTTTTGGATACGCAGGGGGTTTCCACGCGAAAACAACAGAGATCAAAATACGGCGCAAAAAGAGCGAAGAAAGCCTAAACAATTAAAACATGAGTCCCGTTAGAAACCGCGATCGCATGTATATAATAACTATGAAATATATAACAAAACACTCAGTCGCAATGAAACCTACAATAGGTCGCTTAACCGCGATCTGTTTCTAACGGGATGAGAAAAAGATCAAGCTACAAAAAAAACGAAGTCATGCCGGATCCGATTCATGATCGCATTGATATGGCGCGCTTCATTAATTATCTCATGACCGACGGAAAAAAATCTGTTGCGGAAAAAGTGTTTTCGCGCGCGTTGGAAGAAGTGAAACAAATAACAAAATCAAACCCGGTGGAGATATTTGAAAAAGCTATCACGAACGCATCTCCTCTTCTTGAAGTTGTTTCAAAGAGAGTTGGAGGAGCGAACTATCAGGTTCCAAGAGAAGTAAGGCCAGAAAGGAAATATTTCCTCGCGTCACACTGGATTATTGATACCGCAAAAAAGAAAAAAGGATCTTCCATGGCGAAACGCCTCGCGGAAGAATTGATTTCTGCTTCAAAAAACGAAGGAGCGGCGATAAAGAAGAAACAAGACATGCATAGAATGGCAGAAGCAAACCGCGCTTTTGCGAGTTACGTACGATAAGGTCTTGGCCAGAAAATCTAAGCCTATGGCGCAGGATTTTTTGTAACAAAATCTTACCCCATTAGATAAAAACTATAGTAAAAAATAAATTTAGAATATAAAATACAATCTGTTCAAGTCGTAACTATCATATTTTTAAAATCTATCTAACGGGGTGAATTTTTTATAATTTCTCACTTCGTTCGAAAATAAAAAAATCATGCCACGCCAATATCCCATAGAACGTGTGAGAGACATTGGAATCATTGCACACATTGATGCGGGAAAAACAACCGTTTCCGAACGCGTTCTTTTTTATACGGGAATTTCACATAAAATCGGAGAAGTTCACGAAGGTGAAGCAACTATGGACTGGATGGATCAGGAAAGAGAGAGGGGAATCACCATCACAGCAGCCGCGACGACCTGTTTTTGGACTCCAACACACATAGATCGTTCGTCTCCCGATGTAAAAAAACATGAACATCGTATTAATCTCATTGATACGCCCGGACATATTGACTTCACCGTTGAAGTGAAGCGCTCACTCCGCGTTCTTGACGGAGCAGTCGTTGTTTTTGACGGCGTTGCGGGAGTTGAACCACAATCTGAAACAAATTGGCGCTATGCGGATGAATATAACGTTCCAAGGATTTGTTTCATTAATAAATTGGACAGAATGGGTGCGAGTTTTGAAAGAAGTTTTCAATCTATTTTAGAGCGTCTTACGCCGAATGCAGTTGCTATTCAATGGCCAATAGGCGCGGAAGACAAATTTTCCGGAGTCGTGGATCTTTTGAAAGAAAAGGCATATCGCTTTGAAGGCGATCATGGCGAAAAAATTGTTGAAGAAGAAGTTCCAGAGAATCTCAAAGATATTGTGAAGGCAAAGAGACACGAGCTTGTTGAAAAGATAGCAGAAACAGACGACGCCCTCCTTTCGGAATATTTGGATGGAAAAGAAATTTCCATTGATGCACTTAAAAAAGCTCTTCGCAAAGCAACTTTGGAAGTGAAACTCGTTCCAGTGCTTACAGGTTCAGCTCTTAAAAACAAAGGTGTTCAGCTTATGTTGGACGCTGTCATTAGTTATCTTCCGTCTCCGATTGATATGCCTCCAGTCAAAGGGTTGAACGAAAAGCATGAGGAAATTCAGCGCGAGCCAAAAGACGATGCTCCGCTTGCGGCACTTGCCTTTAAGGTGGCCGCAGATCCTTTCGTTGGAGCTCTCACATTCTTCAGAGTTTATTCAGGAACACTGAAACGCGGAAGTTATGTTTTAAATGCATCAAAAAATTCGCAGGAGCGCATCGGGCGTATCGTGCGTATGCACGCGAATCACAGGGAAGAGGTGGAAGAAATTTATGCGGGAGATCTTGGTGCAATTGTTGGTCTTAAAAACACTGGCACTGGAGATTCACTAACCGATCCGGATAATCCGCTTATTCTTGAAAAAATTACTTTCCCAGAACCAGTTATTTCAATACGCATTGAACCAAAAACGAAGGCCGATCAGGAAAAAATGGGTCTCGCGCTTCGCCGTCTTGCTGATGAAGATCCAACGTTTAGAGTAAGCGGAGATTATGAAACTGGAGAAACAATCATTGAGGGAATGGGAGAACTTCACCTTGAAGTGCTTGTGGAGAGAATGAAGAGAGAATTCAATGTGGAATCAAATGTTGGAAGACCTCAGGTTGCCTATAAAGAAACAATAAAGAATCAGGCGGAAGCGGAAGGGAAATACATTCGTCAGTCAGGAGGGCGCGGACAATATGGACACGTGAAATTGAAAGTTGAGCCGATGGAGCGTGGAAAAGGATTTGAATTTGTAGATGCTATTAAGGGAGGAATCATTCCTCAGGAATTTATCCCAGCAGTTGAAAAAGGAGTGAAAGAAGCGATTGGAAAGGGAGTTGTTGCTGGATATCCCATGACCGACGTTAAAGTTACACTTTTTGACGGATCTTTCCACGACGTTGACTCGTCTGAAATTGCTTTCCAAATTGCAGGCGCAATGGCGTTTCAGGAAGCCGCGAAATCTGCAAAACCGGTTCTTTTGGAACCGATCATGAAAGTACAGACAATCGCTCCGGGAGATTTCTTGGGAGATGTGACCGGAGATTTGAGTTCCAAGAGAGCAAAAATAAACGCGATGGGTGAGCGTGGAACCGCGCGCGTTGTTGATGCGGAAGTTCCTCTTTCAGAAATGTTCGGATATGTGACAAAATTGAGATCAATGACACAGGGAAGGGGATCGTTTACTATGGAATTCAGTCATTACTCCGAAGTTCCCGGAAATGTTGCTCAACTCATTATTGAAGGAAAGAAGAAGTAAAAAAAACAGATATAACAAAACTTAACAAAACACGTCCTATCGGACGTGTTTTGTTAAGAAGGAAAAACCGCTTCTTCTGTACTGATATGCCGTTTGTGATATATAATTCAAATGGAAACGCCTTTTTGTATATATGAAATTTCTTGTTATTATACTTTCGTGCGCAATTATAGGAGTTCTTGCTTGGGGACTTTTCCAATTTCATAAAGAAAGAATCGCTCTTAAAAATGAGGTGGAAGCGCTAAAAGAAACCGCAGACGCACTCAAAAAGGAAAATTCTTACCTATCGGATAGGATAGAATATTTCAAAAATCCTGAAAATCTAATGAAAGAATTACGTTCGCAAGTGAATTATAAGAAGCAAGGAGAAAATATGTTCATCATCATTCCTTCTGAGACGACGAGCACGACACCATAAGAATGGTAAATTTTAAGTTTTAATTTCTAAATTCTAAATAATATCAAAATTCAAAAATATAATTTTTAAAATAAAAGAGACTTTGCGGGCTTGCCCGCCGAAGTTTTCTGAAACGAAGGCGGGATTGGTTCAGTGGTAGAATGCGACCTTCCCAAGGTTGAGACACGGGTTCGATTCCCGTATCCCGCACATAAAAAACCCCGAAGGGGTTTTGTGCTGGATAAGCAATACACTTGAGTGTATTGCGTCGGAAATCGAGGGACGGAGCGATGTGTATTCAGCAGAATACACCGCGAGTCCTGGCTCGAGACCTTTTTGAGCGACGGCGAAAAAAGAGTTGAGAGGATTCCAGTCTGTTGTATCCCGCACCAAAATTATTTTAAGAAAAGCGAAAGAATTGAAAAAGTAAAAAGCGCGAT
>CAZVSK010000006.1:0-1105 GCA_964630035.1 uncultured Candidatus Saccharibacteria bacterium | reverse complement strand
GAATCTCACTCTTTCATACAAGTTTTGTCCTCTTGTTTCTGAGCAAAAGAACAAAATTGCCAATAAAACAATTAACAAAATGAAAAAATTTCGCTTCTTCACTTTCTCCTCCTTTTGATGTATTTGTTAAAAAATAATGATTATTTTTCTGCTCTAAGAATAGCACTATTTTGTGCATATGTCAAATTTGAAGATGTAAATGTCTTGTTTTGTGCCTGATTGAAGATACAATAGAGAGTGATTATGGAATTTGGATTTTGGAAAGGGATAAACCCAGTTAGAAATAATTCGCGTTTCAATATGTCTCGCGGTTCTGATGGCAAAAAAATTTCTAACGGGGTAAAAAAGCCGTTTTTTGTGATTGCGCCGATGTCTGATGTTACAGACATTGCGTTTCGTGAAATGTTTGTGAAATACGGACCTCCTGACGTTTTTTGGACGGAATTTGTATCGTGCGCGGGACTTTGTTCGCGCGGGAAGGAGAAACTTCTCATTGATTTGAAATATACGAAAAGGCAAAAGCCGATTGTTGCGCAATTTTTTGGTTCTGTTCCAGAACATTTTTATCATTCAGCTTTAATTGCAAAAGAACTTGGTTTTGATGGAATTGATATTAATATGGGATGTCCTGATCGCGCCGTTGAGAAACAGGGGGCGGGGGCAGCGCTTATGAAAAATCCAAAACTTGCGCAGGAAATCATACGCGAAGCAAAGCGCGGAGCTGAGTCCGGAAGAAAAAAAATTCCCGTTTCAGTTAAAACCCGTCTTGGATACAACAAAGACGAAATGAAAACGTGGCTTCCCTATATTTTTGAGATGGAGCCCGCGGTTGTGACGGTTCACGGACGCACGCGTAAGGAAATGTCAAAAGTTCCCGCGCGATGGGAGAGAATAGGAGATGCCGTTGCTCTCCGTGACGGATATTTTTCTTTTGGCGAAGATAAACCACTTATGATAGGAAATGGCGATATACAAAGCGTTGAGGATGGAAAGAGAAAAGCGAAAGAATATGGAGTTGATGGCATAATGGTTGGGCGAGGAATTTTTGGCAATCCTTTCTTTTTCAGAAAAGGGGAAAAAGAAGTTTCCAAAGAAGAAAAACTTC
>CAZVSK010000005.1:27683-30445 GCA_964630035.1 uncultured Candidatus Saccharibacteria bacterium | reverse complement strand
TTGCGTCCCTGGCAGGATTTGAACCCACAACCTCTTGGTTCGAAGCCAAGCGCTCTATCCATTGAGCTACAGGGACATTTACGGCGGGCAGGCATTTTCCGCCAACCGTCAGAGGACGGTCAGGAAGGCGGATATGCACCACGAGGATGCATACTTATTTTGAGTGTTTTAATTGAAATTATCAAATAAAAGATTTTATTTGTATATTCACACGTAATTGCCGTAGAATTAACATATAATGAAAGATTTTTCTATTCCGAAAGAAATAAAGGAAATTGCCGATATGCTTGAAAAAAACGGATATGAGGCATACCTCGTTGGGGGGTGTGTGCGCGATATGATTCTTGGTAATCAGCAGAAAGATTGGGATATTGCGACAAACGCGCATCCCAAAAATGTGCAGGCGCTTTTTCCCGACAGCGTGTATGAGAACGAATTTGGAACAGTCGGAGTAAAAACGCGCTCTGAAGACCCAATTGTGAAAGTTGTTGAAGTCACAACCTTTCGCATTGAGAGCTCATATTCCGATAAACGTCATCCCGACGAAGTGAAATTTGCAAAAACAATTGAAGAGGATCTTTCGCGCAGAGATTTCACGATAAATGCAATGGCGATTTCATTAACTCACAACAAACAACTAAAAACTAACAAAAAAGAAAAGAATGTTGTCGGTCGTACGTTGTTGGTTGATGGTTTTCTTATTGATCCATACGAAGGAGAAGACGATATTGAAAAGAAAATTGTGAGAACAGTGGGAGATCCTTATGAGCGATTCAACGAAGATGCTCTCCGTATGCTCCGCGCGGTTCGTTTTTCAGCGCAACTTGGCTTTACAATAGAAGAAAAAACAAAAAAAGCGATAAAAGAAAACGCGAACCTTCTCAAACACATTGCGAAAGAGAGGATACGCGATGAATTTCAAAAACTTATTATGACACAGCAAGCCGCGGACGGCATTTTTCTCATGCGCGAATTGGATATTCTTGAACACGTCATCCCAGAGCTTTTGGAGGGATATGAATGCGCTCAAAACAAACATCATGTTTATGACGTTTTTGAACACAATGTACGTGCGTTGGAATATGCTGTTCACAAAAACTATTCTTTGGAAGTGCGTCTTGCGTCTCTATTGCATGATGTCGGTAAACCAAGGACAAAAAGTGGACGCGGTGAAGGCGCGACTTTTTACAATCACGAAATGGTGGGTGCGCGTATTGCAAAAGACGCGCTTGATCGTTTGAAATTTTCACGCGATATCGTTCAGAAGGTGCGCCATCTAATCCGTTATCACATGTTTTATTACAATGTTGGTGAAGTGAGTGAAGCTGGTGTTCGGCGATTTATTGCGCGAGTTGGGGAAGAAAATATAGACGATATTTTAAGAGTTCGTGAAGCGGATCGCGTGGGTTCCAAAGTGCCTAAAGCATTTCCATACAAACTCCGACACCTCCTTTTTATGATAGAAAAAGTGAGGCACGATCCCGTGCATCCGAAAATGCTCACTGTTAGAGGGGACGATATAATGCGTATTTTGAATATTCCCGCGGGAAGAAAGGTGGGGGAAATTCTTTTTGTTCTTTTGGAAGAGGTTTTGGATGATCCTCAAAAGAATAAGAAGGAATATCTTGAGGAGCGCGTGCGATTTCTTGGAACGCTTTCTCCGGAAGAGCTAAAAGCGCTTGCAGATGAGGGGAGGAAGAGAAAAAATGAAGAGGAAACAGGTATTGAAGAAGAGATGAAAAAGAAATATCATGTGAAATAATCATGAGAGAATTTTTAGACAACACATTTTGGAAATTTCTCTCCACACTGTGGGGCGTTTTGTATCTTGCTCTCGCACTTGCCGATTTTTTTGGAAAAAATCCATATGAATATATGCTTGGCCCGCTTGGAACGGTCTATGTCGCTTCGCTTGGTATTTTTGTGGGAAGCAAGGAATTTGACAGGTGGCACGAGAGACATCCCGGAGAGCGAAAAGGGGAATTATTTGTTGTCCTTTTTTCTATTGTTATGTTTGTGTTTTTTGCGGTTTCATTCGCGACGGCTGGTGCATATGAAGTGACCCCCGATGTTGTGGCGACATACATAGCTATTCTTTCTGTTTTTGTGATTAGTCAGAAATCAAAAGAGCTCTACGGAGAGAAGAAAACAAAGAGGGAAGAAAAATGAAAATAACTATAAAAAGGATTGATTCGACGCTCCCGCTTCCGGAGAAAAAAACAAAGGGCGCCGTTGCTTTTGATTTTTGCTCGCGCGAGAAAATTATGATTCCTCCAAAGGAAATCGGATATGTTCCTTTAAATTCGGTCATCAAAATTCCCGAAGGATATGTTCTCTACCTTTTCGCGCGGAGCGGAACGCATAAGCGCGGGCTTATGCTTGCAAACGGAGTTGGTGTTATTGATATTGATTTCTGCGGAAATAAGGACGAGATCAACGCTGTTTATTATAATTTCACAGATGCGCCAGTTGTGATTGAGCGAGGAGAGCGCATTGCGCAAGGAGTGATACAAAAAAGGGAGGATATAGAATGGGATGAGGTTGAAAATATTGGAGAAGAATCGCGTGGAGCATTTGGGACAACGGGAAGAATATAAACTTGCGATATACGACACTCTCTTGATAGAGTGAAGATACAATCGGGGTGGAGTATGACGGTAGTACGCACACACCGCCCCGTGAGAGAAATGCCGGGGTGGAGTATGACGGTAGTACGCACGCTTCGGGTGCGTGTAGACAGGGTTCAATTCCCTGCACCCCGA
>CAZVSK010000005.1:24747-27583 GCA_964630035.1 uncultured Candidatus Saccharibacteria bacterium | reverse complement strand
TTGGATATAGAACTCAAAGAAAAAGGATGCGCGGAGCCCGTCTATCGCGTGATAAAAAACGCGATTGATTCGTCAGGATGGTCATATGATGATTTTTTTATTTCTTCATTTATCCGTTCCGAGATATGTGCGATGAAGTCACTTGATAACAAAGTTCGTCTAAGTGTTCTTTTCAATTTATTTTCAAAATGGGGAGCGCTATCGTTCGCAGAAAAAATCGGGGCGTATTCAATTAATCCTTCTGTTTGTTCCACAACGGCGTGTCTCGTGCGTAAAGCTCATGAGAAAGGGATAAAAGTTTTCTCTTGGACCGCGAATAAAAAAACGGATATTGAGAGAATGAAATTTTTGGGCGTTGATGGCATCTTTTCTGATTTTCCAGATAGGTTATGATACATTCCATATGAAACAAGAATTAAAAAATAATTGGATAAAGTTTGTGGTCGGATGGGCGATTGTGTTTGGTATTCGCATGATTCCGTTTCGCGTGCCGAATATTGAACCATTAACAGCGACACAAATGCCGTTTGCAAAAAAGTTTGGGTGGTTTGGAGGATTTATTTTCGGTTTTTTGAGTATTGTTGCGTTTGATGCCGTAACAAGCGGAATAGGAGTGTGGACGTGGGTGACCGCGGGAGCTTTTGGATTAATTGGTGTTTTGGCTTCTTTTTTCTTCAAAAATCGTGAGGGAAATATGAAAAATTTCGTTTTTTTTGGAATTGCCGGAACTCTTTTTTATGACGCAATAACAGGTCTCACAATCGGTCCGATTTTCTGGGGGCAATCATTTGCGGATGCTTTTATTGGACAAATTCCTTTTACGCTTTATCATCTTTCGGGCAATATTGTTTTTTCTGCGGCGATAAGTCCTCTTATACACCGTTGGGTAACGGGAAATGAAAAATTAGAAACTAATCACGCGCGCGAAGCGTTCGGTTTTGCAAAAAAATAATTTTTTTATTTTTTCGCGCAGACACGGCGCGTTTTTTGTTTGAAATAAATTTTTTCGGGAGTAGAATAAAAATATATTCTATTTAGATGAAGTTAGAAGGAAAGACGTGTCTCATTCTTTATAACAGCTACGGGAGCGCCGGCTCAACATCATCAGTTATAAATGATGATAGTTTTGATTCTTTGGCTGAATCGCGCGATGAAGTGCAGATTATAAAAAAATTTCTCAAAGAATTTGGATTGACAGTGCGCGTTATGGGAATACGGCGCATTAATGCGCGCACAATTGCGAAAATAGAAGATGTGAATCCAGATTTCGTTTTTAATTTATGTGAGTCTCTCTATGAAAGGAGTCAGACGGAAATGTATGTGGCTGGAATGCTGGAACTTCTTCGTATTCCATATACTGGAAATCCTCCTTTTGCGCTTGGCCTTGCTTTAAATAAAATGAAGTGCAAACAGATTTTTGATTCCGTTGGCATTCCCACGCCATCTTCTATTGTTGTGCCAGTCGGAGAAAAACCGAATGTGGAAAATCTCAATCCGCCTTTTATTGTTAAACCAGTGCGAGAGGACGGGAGTGCGGGGATCACAAAAGATTCTGTTGTGGAATCACAAAGCGACGTGGAAAAACTCGTTGAAATAATACACAAAGAATATACACAGCCAGCAGTTGTTGAAGAATTCATTGAAGGAAGGGAATTTACAGTTGCCGTCGTGGGAAACCCCCCTCGCGTTCTCGGCATCGGAGAAGTTAATTTTTCACACATTCCCAAAAAGGAGCCGAAGATTATTTCTTATAAAACAAAATGGGACGCGGAGCATCCGCTTGATACGGTTTTCCCAGCCGATATTGATACTTATCTTAAAAACAAAATTGAGAAACATTCGCTGAAAGCGTTTCAAACGCTTGGATGTAGAGATTATGTTCGTATTGATGTGCGCGTGAGTGAAAACAGGAGAGTGTATGTTCTTGAAGTTAATACAAATCCGGTTGTTTCACCCGAATCGGGATTTGAAGATGCGGCAAAATCAAGCGGAATTGAATATGCTGATTTTTTGCGCGAGCTCGTGGAAAACACGCTTGGACGTAAGAAAAACGGAAACGGAGATACAGTAGACGTATATGAAAGCGTTGGTATTTAACGGAGAAAATCACTCTGATCTCGTGTGCGACGTTGCGTCTGCGGGATTTGATGTTGTTCGCGAAAATCCAGAAATTATATTTAGTTGTGGTGGGGACGGAACATTTATGCGTGCGGAGCACGCATATCCCGGTGTGCCCAAAATTCCTCTACGCGCAAGCGCAGTGTGCAAACTTTGCGCCGTTGTTTCAAATGAAGATGTTTTAAAACGCATTGCGGATGGAAAATATCGCATTGAAGAATTTTGGAAACTTTCCGCGGAGGCAAAAGGAAAAAAATATATCGGGGTTAACGACGTGATTGTGCATAATAAAGATCCGCGCCACGCGATTCGCTACGACGTTTTTATAAACGATAAAAGAGTGCGAGAGAACGTAATTGGCGACGGAATCGTTGTTGCGACGCCTTTTGGAGGAACCGGATATTATCGCTCCATCACCGACAGTTATTTTGAAGTTGGAATGGGTCTCGCGTTTAATAACAGCACAGAGGAATCGGATCATATCGTCCTTAAAGAAGATTCTGTTGTGCGCGTTACAATTGCGCGTGGTCCCGCAATCGTGTATGTTGATAATCGGAATGAAAGTATTGGGTTGGAAGAAGGAGATGGTGTGGAAATTAAAAAATCAGATCAGGTTGCTCGCATTGTGCGTGTAGAAAATTAAAAAGGGCCCATAGTAAAGTGGTATTACGTGGCATTCGCATTGCCAAGGCGCGAGTTCGATTCTCGCTGGGTCCAC
>CAZVSK010000005.1:23408-24647 GCA_964630035.1 uncultured Candidatus Saccharibacteria bacterium | reverse complement strand
AAGAGCTCCTCAAAGATTGGATGAAAGCCGCTTCTATCGCGAATCGCACAGGAAAAAAAGAAGATAAGGAAAAATCCCGCATTGCGAAAAGAGTATATTTTGAGACGCTGAAGAAAGCCGGATGTTACAAATAAACACAACCCCAAATGAAATTGGGGTTTTTATTTGCAAAAATTGTAGATTTGTTTTATAATATTTCACAGAACATTATATAAGGATAAGAGAATGGAAAAAATTGGAATGAAACCAAAAGATGTGCTTGAGATGGCTTACAAAGACACCATCTTCAATATGAGCACGTCAATTCACTCGTTTTATGATTCTGTTATCTCCCGAGATTTTTCACTTGGGAAGAAAGATGAGGGGATTCTTTATAAAGAGTTTGCTCTTTGCGGAGGGGGGCCTAATATTTGGGCGCTTTCTTTTGGAGAGCAGATAGGAAGGAGGAGAATGGGGCAGTTTCCTATATATGATATTTCTGCCATTCCAGTTCCTCCTGAAAAAGTTGGAATTACAGAACTAAACGTCGCCACATATGTGGCAAAAACATTAAGCAGCGTTTTTCCTTTTTTGTACTCTCTCATCTGGTCCGATGAATGTGGAATGTTTCATTTTTCCCCTTTTGCGGAAAATAGATTTTCCATCCCTATGTCGGAAAACATACCGGCGTTGGAAAAATTCATCTTGCAAAGAGATGAATCTTTCCCGAATATTGTGAGCCTGAGGACACGGCATCTCGCCGTTATGAATCAGGCGAAATGGGATGAGGAAATTATTCCCCATATCGCCGTCGCGATAGGGGAGGCACTCGGATTGGGACAATAATTTTTAAAAACCCCGCCAAAAGCGGGTTTTTTTTATTCTGTGAAAAAAAATCCGGAGTTTGTTTTTTTCTTTATACACAAACACTCACACCTCATGTCGGTAACTTCTCCTATAACATCTTTTTCCTCCCACCCTTCTTCACCAAGCGTGTTCACAATTGTTCCCCCATTTTTTGCGCATTCATCTCCAGTCATAGAATGCAACACGTTTTTTTGTGAATCAATGTAATATTGAATGAGTGAAATAATTACAAAAATTATGAGAAGAACAACCACAAGAATAACAAGAGGTTTTTTCATATATATGAATTATAACAAAAATAAAAATTCTTTTCTTTTTTCGTGCGGAAAAGAGCGAAGAAGTATATGGTACAATAATTCATATGACTGGAGGATTATTAGAACTTGCGATTAT
>CAZVSK010000005.1:10900-23308 GCA_964630035.1 uncultured Candidatus Saccharibacteria bacterium | reverse complement strand
ATCATTGTTGTTAAGTTACTTTCTGATAAAAAAGATTTAAACAGTTTACACGGAAAAATAAGTATTGGATTTCTCCTTGTGCAGGATGTTATCGCAATCCTTTTACTTATTTTTCTTGCGGGTATTGAAACGGGTGGGTCTGGAATGTGGTGGAATCTCGCGTTCACTGTTGTGAAGGGCGTTTTTCTCTTCGCACTTATGCTTTTTCTTGGGAGAAAAATTTTTCCTCCAATTTTTGACAGAATTGCAAAATCGCAAGAGCTTCTTTTCCTCACAAGTCTTGCATGGCTTTTCCTCCTTGCGGCAGGTGTTTCCAAAATCGGATTTTCCATAGAAATTGCCGGTTTTCTCGCCGGACTCGCTCTCGCAAACTCATCCGAACATTTTGAAATTTCCTATAAACTCCGCCCGCTCCGCGATTTTTTCATACTCATCTTTTTCGTCATTCTCGGCGTGTCTCTCGTATTTTCCGATTTTTCAGGACTTACCATCCCCATCTTCGTTCTCTCTCTTTTTGTTCTTATCGGAAATCCACTAATTATTCTTATTATCATGGGACTTATGGGATATAAAAAGAGAACAAGTTTTCTTGCTGGAACAACGGTTGCGCAAATTTCCGAATTTAGTCTTATTCTTGTGGCGATGGGGCTTAAAGTTGGGCATCTTACAGAAAGCGTTGTTGCGCTTATCACCGCCGTAGGTATCGTGACGATTTCCATTTCAAGTTATTTTATTATGCACGGGGAAGCAGTGCTTTCATTTCTCTCCAAACCCCTTTCTCTTTTTGAAAAAAAGAAAACAAAGGAGAGTGATATTCCTGAAGGGGGAATTAGGAAAGATATTGTTCTTATAGGGTGTGGGAGAACAGGAGAGAGTATTTTATCGGGTCTTCCCAGAAATGACGTTGCTGTTATTGATTTTGATCCGGAGATTATTAAAAAGTGTAAAGCAATGGGAATTCTCGCTATCTATGGAGATATTGCAGACGAGGAGATTTTTGATTCAACCCACATTAAGGATGCAAAGCTTGTTATTTCTACAAGCGCCGATCCCGAAGACGAAATTATTCTCCTTAAAAGAGTGATGGCGCTTGGAGAAAAACGCCCGAAAATAGTTGTGCGCGCGGATACAGAGAAAGACGCAGAAATTCTCTATAAAGAAGGGGCGAATTATGTTCTCCTTCCCAACTTCACAGCCGGCCAGTATTTTGGAAAAACAATTGCGCTTGATCCAGATATGGATATTTTGAACCAGCTTAAAGAAAACGATCTTGCGCTTATCACAAAAAAATACGCATAAAGCGCATATGTTGTTGTTTAAGGAATTTGGAATACAATAAAAGAAGATACCAAATATATGGAACAAAATAAAACACACTCAACCGCTCTTATTATAGGGTCGCTTTTGATAGGGCTCAGCGTAGTTGCGGGGACTTTTATCGTTGCAAATACGATTTATAAAGTAAAAGCTCTTTCAAACGTTATTTCCGTGACGGGATCTGCGGAAGAGATTGTAAAATCGGACACGGCAAAGTGGGTGAGTAGTTTTTCAAGAAGTGTCGGTGTGGAAAATATGAAAAACGGAAGTTCGGAAATGAAAAAAGATCTTGATGTTGTCGTCGGATATTTCAAGGAATACGGAATTCCGGAAGGAAACATAACCATTCAACCAATGACGATGTCGGTTGTCTGCGAAAACCAGAACAACGTGTTTTATGATAAATTTGGAAATCAATCATGCGCCGGCAATAGAACAACCGGATATACCTTCAAACAGGATGTCGTTGTTCAATCGGAAGATGTGGATATACTCACAAAACTTTCACAAGACGCCTCAGACGCGCTTATTGGTAGAGGGGTTGTTTTTTCAAGCCAGAATTTTGAGTATTTTTACAACAAACTTTCCGAATTGCGCGTTAAACTTCTCTCTGAAGCGACGCGAAATGCAAAAGAGCGTGCAGAAAAAATTGTGGAGAGCACGGGAAAGAGCATAGGATTCCTTCAATCAGCAAGCATGGGTGTTTTTCAGGTAACAGCGAAAAACGCTGTTGATTTCTCTGACTATGGATACTACGACACATCTTCCATAGAGAAGAAAGTGACCGCAGTTGTCCGCGCATCATTTTCCATAGAATAATTTCCTGATTTTTCTTGTTTTTGGTATAATGAAAACAAACCTAAAAGGTCGATAAAGAATAGGTATTATATATACCTTTTGTTCATTATTTGTAAAATAAAAAAATGATTATTCAGGATTGGACGTCGGTTATTGTCGCGTCTTTGCAGAATCTTTGGGTTGGCACAATGAGCACGATCGGGAACATTCTCGGAGCGCTCGTCGTCCTTCTCATTGGACTCATTGTTGCGGCTGGTTTGGGGACTCTTGTGGAGCGCATTGTGAGCATTATTAAGCTTGATAAGGCGCTTGCAGGACTTGGTCTACAGGAATATTTCAATAGGGCGGGGATTTCGTTAAATAGCGGAAAGTTTTTCGGAAAAATAGTGTATTGGTTCTTCGTCGTGGTATTTTTGCTTGCGGCGTCGGATATACTCGGATTTTACTCACTTTCCAGCTTCCTTCGCGAAACATTGCTCTATATTCCTAACGTCGTAGTTGCGGTTCTCATCATGCTCGCATCCGTTGTGATTGCGAATGTGCTTAAGAAACTCGTACACGCGTCTGTAAAGAGCGCGAAGCTCCATGCATCAAACTTCCTTGGATCGCTTACGTGGTGGTCTGTGGTTGTGTTTGGATTCTTTGCTGCACTTTCTCAACTCGGTGTCGCCGTGCAGATCATTAATGCACTTGTGACGGGATTTGTTGCGATGCTTGCGATCGCTGGCGGTATTGCGTTCGGATTGGGCGGAAAGGAATATGCATCACAGCTTATTTCCAAATTCCGCGATCACGTGGAATAAATGTTGGTTTTCAAAACTTTCCCCACTTTTTGTGGGGAAAGTTTGTTTTTATGGGGGTTTGCCCCTTTAGAAACTATTTTAAAACCACAGAGAAGTTCTATTTTTTTAATTTTGTAATACACAACAAGAAAGTTCTATATATAGAAGAACTTCTAACGAGGTTGACCCCGTATAATGATAGAATTCGTTATTTTAAGTAACGAATTCGTACGTCTCCATTCGTTTATATCTGTTTTTCAAAATAAATAACTGTTTATTTTTTGTTTTTTTTCAATACTTCTATAAATGGAAACTATCATTAACGGGGTTGATTTTTCTATAACATAATGATAAGCTGTGCGAGATAGAAAAATTATGTTTGCAGTTATAGAAACAGGAGGAAAACAATATATTGTAGAAAGCGGAAAAAGATTATCCGTGGAGAAACTTCCTTCAGAAAAAGGAGGAAAGATTATTTTTGATAAAATTCTTCTTATAAGCGATGGGGAAAATGTGCAGATAGGATCTCCCTATGTTAAAGGAGCGTCAGTCCAAGCTGAGTCTTTGGGAAACGGAAGGGAGAAGAAAAAAATTGTTTTTCGTTATCACTCAAAAACAAGGTATAGAAAGCTGAAAGGGCATCGCCAGCCTTTTACAAAAGTAAGCATTGTATCTATGAAATAAAAACGGCCGTTCTAAAGAACAAGCCGTTTTCTTTTTGGAAAAAGGGGATATCTCAATGGTGTCTTTTTTGCTATTATAAACATGTATGCTCATTTCAATCGCACACAATGATATAAGGAAGGGGCAGATGACACTTCCCTTCATACTTCTTGTGAGTGGAATCATTATTGAGATTGCGATTGCGGGGGCATTCGTGACGTATTTTTTGAGTACTTCAGGATACGGAGAGCGCCTTGCCGTAAGAGCTGAAGCAGCAGCTCGTTCGGGGGTCAATGATGCACTTGTGCGTATTATGCAGAATAAGAATTTTTCATCTGCTTCATGCGATTCTCCTTATGAATATTCTCTTTCTGTGGGAGGAGGTGACATATCAAGTGTTTCTCTTTGTAGAACAACCGATTTTTCCACAAACACATATACGTTCACTATTACAAGTTTGGGTATTGCCGGAATGCATCAAAAAAAGTTTGTTGCGATTGCTGTTGTTGATCAAACAACCGGACAAACAGCTTTGGAGTCTATTTCAGAACGCGCCGTTGAATAAAATATATGAACTCTATTACCTCATTATTCAAAAAATATATAGAGTGGTTTTCAAAAATTCTTGAAAAACTCAGTTCTCGCCCACCCGTTGGAGGAATTTTCATAAGTGGCCTCGGAGTACAATTCATATCTTTTGAAACAGGATCGCCGCAGACGTTCTTCTTTAAATTTCCACCGGGGGTCATAAGAGATGGAAAAATTGAAAATAAAGAGGAATTTGCGAATTCCTTGCGACAAGTACGCGACGCCGCTAAACCAAAGAAAAAAAATCAGGCATTACAGGTTGTTGTAACTCTTCCCACAGAAGTTGTCTTTACACAAGGTTTTGAGGTTCCTAATGTTGGAGGAGAGAAATTGGAAGAAGCCGCAAATCTCAATCTACAGATGATTTCACCAATTCCTCAGGATTTGGCGTATATGAGTTGGCAGACCGTATGTGAAACAAACGACAGATATGAACTTTTCGGGGCATTTGCGGAAAAAGAAACAATTGAATCATTCAGAAAAGTTTTTGAAGAAGAGCTTTTTCACCCTGTTGTTTTTGAATTTCCAGCACTTTCTCTTTCAAGGGTTATTACAAATACAATTGATCTTAAGAAAAAAGCCGTTCTCGTGCTTCGCGTTTCAGGTGATGGAATTGAGTTTTCAATTATACGGAATAATAATCTTCAATTCACATACTTCCGTTCATGGTCTTCTATACAGTGGGAGGGAAAACAAATTTCCCGCGAGCTTTTTGAGCAGGTTTTAATAGACGAAGTGCAGAAAGTAGTTAATTTTACACTAAGCAGATTTAAAGAAACATTGGATAAAATCATTATTCTTGCCCCCGGATTTGATGCAGACGTGCAGAGAGTTCTCAAAGGAAGATTTGGGAATCTTGGTATTATTCCTTTCACACTTCCGATCAAAGAAATTACACCATCGTGGTATGTTACCTACGGTTCTGTTCTTCGTGGAAGAGGAGATTTTAATAAAGATGAGGAAATTAATCTGAACTACGGCATGTCAGCTGATCTTTTTTTGGAACAATATGTTCTCGGGTTTACAAAATTATGGAGGAATATATGGGGGATTGTTTTCGCCTTTTTTTTCGTACTATTCGTGGCGTCTTCATTTTTCCTTTCAGGACAAATGCATAATTTAAATTCGGAACTTGATGTGTCAAAACTTAAAATAAATACAGCAGACTTTCTTGATTTGCGTGGAAAAGCCATTGAATTTAATTCATTTGTAGATGCGATCAAAAAAGAACCAAGATATCACGCTTTTTATGCGAGTTTTATAGAATATTTTCTTGAACTTTCAAACGAAAATAAAATTATTATAGATCGTATGGAACTTTCTTCGCCTGATTCTCCTGTGCGAATTGCCGCTAGGGCTCCGACAAGCGAAGTTGTCGTTGTATTTAAAAATATACTTCTCAAAGATGAGAGGTTTTCAAGTGTTGATTTACCATTATTCAATATACGAGAACTTTCCGATAATACAGTTAGTTTTTCCATTACTTTTTCTCTCAATCAAAGTTTTTTTACTCGCTAAAGGAAAAAGTGTGAATATTTTTCTGTTGCAGAAATAATTTTTTCGCGGTTTTGCGAACTTATTTTTTTTAGTACGAATTCAGATGCTTTGATTCTTCTTATTGATTCCCGCTCTTTTTCCCGTATTCCTATACGAATTCTGTAGAATGAGTTTGAACCAAGCTCTCGCACTACTGAAGAAATACCTTTATGTCCTGCGCTTCCTCTCTCAAAACTTATTTTTACTGCGCCTATTTTCAAATCCGCATCGTCATGTGCAACCGCTGTTTCTTGAATACCTTTTTTAAAAAAATTAAGAGCAGATTTTACGGCAATCCCAGATTCGTTCATAAAGACGCGTGAGATGACGAAAATGAATTGGCCCGATTTTGCATAAGAAAATTTTTTAGAAGAATGCGCTTTTATTACAATGCCGGCTTTTTGCACGCACTCTTCTACAAAAAGTATTCCAGCGTTGTGATATGTGTTTTCAAATTCTTCCCCCGGATTTCCGAGTCCAATAATTAGTGAAGGAGTGGTTTTTTCTCTGTTTAGGGCCCAAGGATTGAATTCTTTCATATGATTCCTTACAATTATCCCATATTTGCGCATTCAGCGCCACGAAAGCATAATATAAATCGGTACGGCGTCGCGCAGAACGAAACAAAATAATGAAAAAATTTTTCTGGTCTCTCTTTGAAATAGTTGAAACCGTTGCAATTGCGGTTGTTGCAGTCGTTCTTGTCCGTACTTTTGTTGTTCAACCATTTGTTGTAAGTGGAGCGAGTATGGAACCGACTTTTTATAATGGTAATTACCTTCTTGTTGATGAATTAACGTACCGCTTCCGTGCTCCGGAAAGAGGGGAAGTTGTTGTGTTTAGGTATCCTGGAGATGAAAAATCATTCTACATCAAAAGAGTTATAGGTCTTCCGGGAGAGAGAGTTGTTTTTGAAAATGGGAAGGTTTCTGTGTATAAAGACGGGGAGCGAAATATATTGGACGAGGAGTATGTTTTTAAATCTCCGTCGTCCGGATCTTTTGATATCACTCTTGGTGAAAACGAATTTTTCGTTTTGGGGGATAACAGGAATTTCAGTTTTGATTCAAGAAGTTGGGGACCATTGCCGTCGGAGAATATTATAGGGGTTGTTCGTCTTCGTTTATGGCCGGTGAATCAGATTATGGCGTTTGAGGCGCCAGCATACAAATAAAAAAACTTTCATTTATGCAGAACAAAGATAAAAAAAAGAAAAAGAATCAGGAGAAAAATATCCTTTCCCCTAAAAATACCTGCGACATTCATCCAAAAGACGGGGATATTTGGAAAGAGATTGCGAAGGCTGTTTTTGGTGTTGCGGAACTTCATCATTTCCATTTTATGGAAACCCCCGCAATAGAACGCGCGGAATTTTTTGAAACAAAACAAAAAGATGGCGCAGAACGAGGACGGCCCTATATCGTAAAGGGGAAAGGAGAACGCCTTGCTATGAGAAAGGATTATACAACACCCTTTTTAAGGAGTTATATTGAGCATCACCTTGGTTTTTTCTCTTCGCCCTTAAAAGTGTTTTCATACGGACAGACTTTTTCAATGAAATCAGGGGATGAAAAAAATAATGTCCTACGTGAGTGGGTTTTTCATATTATAGGTGACAACGATCCGATTTATGATGTGGAGGTGATTCATGCAACACTTGAAACAGTGAAAGCGCTCAAAATCAAAGACACATCTCTTCACATCAATATAAACGGGTGCAGAACATGTAGAGCTTCATATCGCGAAAAGATAAAATCATTTCTAAATTCAAAAAAAGGGGAAATATGCGGACAATGTATGAGAAAACAAGACAAAGACCCATTTCTTTTTCTTGAATGTGTCTCTGAAAAATGCATTGAAGTGAGAAAGGATGCTCCGACAATTCTTAATTTCCTTTGTCAGAGTTGTAACAATTACTTTAAGAACCTTCTTGAGCTTATTGAAGACAACAATATTATTTATGAACTAACACCCTCTCTTATACGGAAAGAAGATACAGCAAATCGGCTTGCATTTAGCGTTCGTTCAGGGGGGACCGAGCTTGCGCGCGGAGGACGGTCTGATTATCTCGCGGAAAAAGCTTTTAAAAAACAAGTACCCGCGGTTGGTGTATCTCTTTTTATGGAAAAACTTACACAAATGATATACACCCAGGGATGTCATATACTCTCAAAACAAAAACCAAAAGTGTTTTTTATTGTTGTTGGAGATCAGGCAAAAAAAGCGAGTGTACGTCTCATGCATCTTTTGAGATCAAATGGAATTGTCACAATGGAAGCGCTTGGTAAAAAATCTCTCAAAATGCAACTAAAGGCGGCAGAAAAAGCGAAAACGTCCGTATCTGTTCTCATCGGACAAAAAGAGGTTTTTGAAGAAACTGCGATTGTTAGGGAAATGGAAACTGGTGCGCAGGAAATGGCGACGTTTGAAGGTCTTGTGGAGTGTGTAAAAAAGAAATTAAAATCATAGGAGTATGGATTGTATTTTTTGCACAATAGCATCGGGGGGAATTCCCGCAAAAGTAGTTAAAGAAAACGAGCATGGAATCGGAATTCTTGATATTCATCCGAGAGCTTTAGGTCATACAGTCGTATTTCCTAAACTACACGCATACGCACTTACGGATATGAATGATGGAGATATTGCTGGATTTTTTACTCTTGTGAGAGATATTACCTCCCTCCTTTCAAATAAACTTTCTCCGGATGGATTTACGATTGGTATAAATCACGGAGAGAGCGCAGGTCAGGAAGTGGGACATATTCATGTTCATATAATTCCGCGCTGGAAAAATGACGGAGGTTCGTGTATACAGAGTATTGTGGAACAAAAAGAAAAAAAGTCGCTCGATGAAATACATCAACAAATCACATCTTAGAATATGCTGGAAATAAGGAAAAAAGAGGGTGAAAACGTAGGTGCGTTCCTTTTCCGCTTCAATAAAAAAGTGAAGCAGAGCGGAATTATGAAAGAGGTGAAAAAGAGAAAATTTACTTCAAGGAACGTGAACAAAAACAAAAGGAGATCCGCGGCGCTATACCGCGTTTCAAAACTGAAGTCGCTTTCACAACTCAAAAAATATGGAAACACATCTGGAAAAAAATCTTCGTAACGCACTTGAATCATCAATGAAACAAAAAGACGAAATGCGTACGGGGACGCTCCGCATGCTCCTTTCTTCTATTCACGCGAAGATGATAGAGAAGAAGGGGCAGGGTAAGGGAGAGTTGTCTGACGAAGACGTGCTTGACGTAATTGCGAAGGAGGCAAAAAAGAGAAGAGAATCAGCGGAAGCTTTTCTTGCAGGAGGACGATCCGATCTTGCAGAAAAAGAAAAAAAAGAACTTGCTATTGTGGAGGAATATCTTCCTACGCAGGCCTCAGATGAGGAAATAGAAATAGTAGTCAAAAAGTCCATTGATATAATCAATCCTTCCGGACAAAAAGATTTTGGAAAAGTTATGACTGAAGCAATGAAAGAGTTGAAAGGAAAAGCTGATGGGGCACGTGTGAGCGCGTGTATTAAAAAATTTCTTTCGTAATATATATGAAAGGAATGCGCACATTTAGCGCTTTTAGAAGCACAATTAAAGTTTATTGGGAATCCGCATCTTTTAGTCCGTTCGCCCCCCGTATTGCGCGCGCTGTTTTTACGGCTCTTTTTTTTACAAAAAAAAAGAATAAATCTCTTAACATATATCTTCTTAACGATTTTTCTATGTCGCGCATCAACATTCTTTTCAGAGGGAAAAAAGGACCGACGAATGTTTTAAGTTTTGAATCTTCAAAATACCCGCGTTTTTCTGAAAAAAAAACACTCAAAGACACTTCGTATATTGGCGAGATATATCTTGCTCCCAAGTTTATATGTAGGAAAAAAGAGGACATTTCCTTTCTTTCTGTCCATGCAGTCCTTCATCTTCTGGGGTATGACCATATGAAAGAATCCGAAGCGAAAAAAATGGAAATAACGGAAAAAAAAATTATGGAGCTTTTTAAAGCGGGGGATTAACCCCCGTTTTTTTTCCCCGCGGATTGGGTATAATAAGTACATATTTATAGAGTCATTCTATGTCTGCAATTATCACCGGATTGGATATTGGATCCTCACAAATAAAAGGAGTTGTGTGTGAAAAAAAGAAAGATGGACAACTTTCCGTTCTTGCTGTTGTGAAACAACCATCCTCAGGATTTAGGAAGGGGGTTCTCGTAGATCGCGAAGAATCTACTCGTGTGTTAAGAGAGCTTGTTTTAGATCTTCAGCGTATTTCAAAAAAAACAACACAGAATGTTTTTGTGAACGCAAACAGCGCGCAGATACGCGTTCGTAATTCTCGTGGTATCGCTGCTGTTGCGCGCGCTGATCGTGAGATACAACAAGACGATGTGGATCGCGTGATACAGGCATCACAAGCCGTAAAACTTCAGCCAAATTATATGGTTCTACACAATATTACACGAGAATATTTTGTGGATGATGTTGGAGATATTTATGATCCTCTCGGAATGACTGGGCATCGTCTTGAGGTGAGCACTCTTGTTGTTGAAGCCTTTGCTCCACAGATAGGACTTCTTTCCAAAACACTTGAATCAGTTGGCATGCGTGTTGGGGGAATTATTTTTAATCCACTCGCTGCGGCACGGTCCGTACTTACAAAGTCACAAAAAGAATTAGGTGTTCTTCTTATTGACTTTGGTTTTGATTCAACATCTTTTGTTATTTATGAAGAAAACAAAGTTTCATATGCAAAAACTATTCCAATAGGTGCGCGTCATATTACAAATGATATTGCAATGGGTCTTAAAATCTCATTTGAATCTGCGGAAAAATTGAAATTAACGCACGGATACGCGTTCGCGAAAGAAATATCAAGGAAGGATGTTGTTAAACTTTCCGATTTTGATCCAACGAATAAAGGAGAGGTTTTAAAACGTTTTATTTCCGAAATAATAGAAGTGCGTCTTGCCGAGATGCTAGAACTCGTGAATAATGAGCTGAAGGTGCTTGGAAGGAGTGTTCAGCTTCCCGCGGGAGTGGTTATTACAGGAGGAGGAACAAAACTTCCTGGCATGAGCGAGCTTGTCAAACAGGAATTAAAATTTCACGTGCAGGTTGGCTTTCCAGATTTAGGATTTTTTGAAATTATGAATCCCACACACAGGGATATGCTTGACGATCCGGAATTTTCTTCAGCGCTTGGATTAGTCCTTTATGGAAATGATGCAGAAATGCTTCCAGCAAGCGCAAGCGATTGGGTAAAACAATTTGTAAAAAACCTATTCCCATAAATATATGAAACAAAAGAAAATGAAAAAACAAAAAAAGACAAAACAACAGCAAGTGTTTCAACAACAAAGAACAGCGAAACCAAAAACTTCTATAACACGCATTAAGGTTGTGGGCGTTGGAGGGTGTGGGGGAAACGTAGTGAGTAGAATGATGGAGGGAGAGCGGATGCGGGGAGTGGAATTCATTTCCATAAATACAGACGCGCAGGATTTAGACAGAGTGAATGCGCATAGAAAGATTTATATTGGTAAAGCTCTTACACGGGGACTTGGTGCAGGAATGAATCCGGAAATCGGAAAGCAGGCAGCTGAAGAAAATCGTTCGGAAATTGGAGAAGCTTTAAACGGCGCCGATATTGTTTTTATTGTTGCAGGAATGGGAGGGGGAACCGGGACTCTTGGATCATCTGTTGTTGCCGAAATTGCTCGCGAGAGAGGTATTCTTACGGTTGCAATGGTAACAAAACCCTTTTCTTTTGAAGGATCTCAAAGAATGGCGATTGCACAGGATGGATTGAACCGGCTAAAAGACAAAGTTGATTCTCTTATTGTTATTCCGAACGATCGCGTGTTCACACTTGTTGATAAAGAAACACCACTACTTAGGGCGTTTGGTTTTATTGATGGCGTGTTGAAACAGGCTGTTGGCGCAATTTCCGACCTTGTGAATGCCCCAGGAATTATCAACGTTGATTTTGCGGATATTAAATCCATTTTAAAAGACGCTGGAATGACCCTTATCGGTATTGGTGAAGCGTCTGGTCAGGACAGAAGTGTTAAATCCGTAAATACAGCCGTCAATTCTCCTCTTTTGGAAATATCTATTGATGGAGCGAAAGGAGTTCTTTTCAGCGTTGCGGGAGGAAAGGATCTTAAGATGTCTGAAGTGAATGATGTCGCAAAGGCAGTGACGACAAATCTTGATCCAAACGCGAAGGTGATATTTGGAGCATATCAGGATAGAGGACTTAAAGAAAAAAGTATGAGAGTGACGGTTATTGCGACGGGATTTAGCGGTGTGCTTTCCGGATCGCGTCTCAATACGCCGACGTTATTTTTCTCTACAGAACCACTTAAGACGATAACAATTGAAGAGCCGATCGGAAAAAAAGAAAAACAAGTCTCACACACAAAAGAAGAAAAGGAAAAAGCGAAAGATGATCGAGATAACAAAAGAGGGGAGATGGGAGAGCAGGAGCCGTGGGAGATACCCGCATTTTTGAGAAAAAAGAAAAAATAAAATAACCCCGCCTATCCACAGATAGGCGGGGTTTTGATTTATGAGCAGTTATTGAAATGTTATTTATATTCAAGTATTATTTTTTTGTTGCCACCTTAGCTCAGCGGTAGAGCAACGCTTTTGTAAAGCGTGGGTCCTCGGTTCAAATCCGAGAGGTGGCTCCAGTTTTTTTTAAAATATTGCTAATGTAGCTCA
>CAZVSK010000005.1:0-10800 GCA_964630035.1 uncultured Candidatus Saccharibacteria bacterium | reverse complement strand
ATTTTATCGTAGGTTTAGTATGATATAAGAATTATATGGCACAGGGAAAATTTACCGAAGGATTGATCAAATTGCGTTGTGGGACGTGCAAGAGGATCAATTACATAAAACACAAAAATAGAAAAACTGTGGAGAGGAAGCTTGAATTCAAAAAATATTGCGAATGGTGCAGAAAACACACTCCACATAAAGAATCAAAAAAGTAAGGAATTTTCTCTTGAGAATTCCTTTCTTTTTTACACATTTTCGTTATACAATATTTTTGTTGGGGATGTCGTTCAGTGGTAGGACTCTGGTCTCCAAAACCAGGTACCCAGGTTCAAATCCTGGCATCCCCGCAAGAAACACGATCACTCAATCGGCACGCCGATTGATTTTGTTTTTCTATGGACTTATAGTGTTTTCAGTTATTACACAATCAAGTGAGGCACATATGATTTTCAAAATCAAAGAAATCGCGCTTTTCAATTTAGGGAATACTGATTACATAAGCATTCCATGTAATATACGTGTTGAGGTTAAGAAATCACTTCAAGAGCTTCATGAAGGAAATATTGTAAACATATTCTTTGTGGAAAAAGGAGGAAAGAAGAAGAGAAATTTGGAATTGAGAAAAGCAAAAGCCCTTGTTTCGCGATTTCCGGACACCCCATTTCCACGTATTTATTTTTTGTTAAAGAGCAATATATTTGATGTTATTGGTGATCCTTTCCAATCACATTTTCGTGATTTTAGAAATGGGAAGGGGGATGCTCTTTATTTATCTTTTACAAAAAATGGAAGCTGGGAATCGAAATTTCCTTCCATGCGTTTATATACACATACGCGCCCGCATAAAAATTTTTAGTACACATACCCCGCGTTAATGCGGGGTTTTTACGCGCGCCCACGTTTGGTATATAGTAAAGATAATGGCAAAACCTCTTTGCATAGCAATTCTTATGGGGGGTCCATCTCCCGAACATGAAGTTTCCTTGAAGAGCGGGGAGATGGTTTTTTCCAATCTTGATAGAAATAAATACGAGCCAATACGCGTTGTTGTGAAAAAAAACGGAGAATGGAGTATTTCTCCGGAGGAAGTGAAAAAATTTTCGCATTGTGCTTTCGTGGCGATGCACGGAACGTATGGAGAGGACGGCACGGTGCAAGCAATTTTAGATTTTCACAAAATTCCCTATACGGGATCGGACGCACTCTCAAGCGCGCTCGGAATGAATAAATTTCTCTCTTTGCGCGCATTCCGCGACGGAGGGCTTCTCGTGTCTCCGCACATACTCATTTCACGCGCTGAATGGAGGGTGTCTTCTGACGACATTATGAAGAGAATTAAAGATTATCTCGGATTTCCACTTGTCACAAAACCAAACGATCAGGGGTCAAGTTTTGGAATCACAATGGTGAAAAATGAGAGAAAGTTAAAATCCGCTCTTAATGAAGCATTTGGTTTTTCCAAAGAAGTCCTTGTCGAGAGGTTTGTTGAGGGAAGGGAGATGACATGTGCGGTCTTAGATCATGGATGGCCTGAGAGCGCCTTTCCTCTTCTTCCCACAGAGATTATTCCTCGCGCAGGAACGTTCTTTGACTATGCGTCAAAATATCAAAAAGAAGGCGCATATGAAGTGACACCCCCGCAAAACATTTCAAAGTCGGCAATTGAGAAGATAAGAAAAACCGCGCTCAGGGCGCATCAAATCATAGGGGCGAGTGGTTTTTCGCGCACCGACATGATTATGGATAAGAAGGAGAACATTTATGTGCTTGAAATTAATACAATTCCTGGACTTACAGAAGAAAGTCTCCTCCCGAAAGCGGCTCTCGTATCAGGAATTGAGATGCAAAAACTTCTTTCGCTTGTTATTGAATCGGCGATGCGGAAGCGCGGAATGAGCGTGTGATGGACAAAAGTGTGTGTGTGATGTAAGCTTCATTTAGTCATGCATAATAGGAGAAATATTTCGCTTATTTTGATTACGGTATTCATCTTGTCTTTTGTGGCAGGATTTTTTGCGTATGAGCCACTTTTCAAGAAAGTGAGTTCTTTTCGCCCATGGGGACTTGGGCTTGATCTTGCGGGCGGAAGTTATCTGACTTATGAAATAGACCTCAGTCAGGTGAGTTCGGCAGACAGTGATTTTGTAGTGAAGGGGTTGCGCGATGTGATTGAAAAACGAGTAAACCTTTTTGGTATTAGTGAGCCGAGGGTATACACAGAACGCGCTGGAGATTCAACGCGTCTCGTAGTTGAACTTGCTGGTGTGAAAGACGTATCCGAGGCAATTGCCCAGATTGGCGAAACACCATTTTTGGAATTTAGAGAAGTTGCAGAAGAGGGAACAAGCACAATTTCTTTTATACAAACAGAATTGAACGGGAGACATGTGAAAGGCGCGCAACTCCAATTTGATTCAATTACAGGAACACCGCAGGTGAGTATTGAATTCAATGGGGAGGGGAGTGATTTATTTGCCGATATCACAGGCAGAAACGTTGGAAGACCACTCGCTATATTTTTAGATAACGAACTTGTTGAAATGCCGACGGTGCAGGAGAAAATAATTGGAGGGAAAGCCCAAATCACGGGAAAATTCACGGTTGACGAAGCACGGAAGATGGTTGAGCGTTTTAACGCAGGAGCCCTTCCAGCCCCGATTACCCTCGTCAATCAGCAGACAATTAGCTCTGATTTTGGAAAAGATTCTCTGGACAAGGCGATTTTTGCGGGGGCGCTTGGAACTCTTTTTGTTATTATTTTCATGCTCATTTTTTACCGCTCTTTTGGTATTTACTCGTCAATTGCGCTTCTCATGTATGTTGCGATTTCACTCGCTATTTTCAAACTTTTTTCGGTAACGATGACACTTGCGGGAATTGCCGGATTTATTCTTTCCATAGGAATGGCTGTTGATGCGAATATTCTCGTTTTTGAGCGCATGAAAGAGGAACTGCGGAGAGGTGTAAGCAGAACGGCCGCAATTGAGGAGGGTTTTAAACGGGCGTGGACGTCTATAAGAGATTCAAATGTGAGCACACTCATCACATCGGGAATACTTTATTTCTTCATGTCCAGTTTTGTGAGGGGATTTGCTCTTACGCTTTTTATAGGAGTTGTGGTGAGTATGTTTTCAGCAATTACAATCACAAGGACTATGCTTCGTGTATTTGTAAAGGACAAAAGGAATAGTATGAAAGATAAAGAAGTTGGTGTAGTGAACGTATAAATGTTTATGGATATTATTTCAAAACGCGGAATATTTCTTGGTTTTTCTGGAATACTAATTGTGTTGAGTTTAGTCGCAATTTTTGTTTTTGGATTGAAGTCGGGTATTGATCTTGTAGGAGGAACACAGTGGAATGTTAGCATTGCGAATGAGGAATCTTCCGAATCCCAAATTAAAGAAGTCATACAATCTGTCGGAGGAAAAGAAGTTTTTGTAAAAGAAGCGGATGACGGGAGTTATTTAATTCGCATGCCTGATACAAACGAAGAACTTCACCAACAATATGTGTATGCGCTTGATTCCAAATTCGGAGAAATTGAGGAAAAAAGTTTTTCAAGCATCGGACCCGCAATAGGATCGGAATTGCGCGCGAAAGCGATTTGGGCAGTTATTCTTGTTCTCCTCGGAATATCCCTTTACATTGCATTCGCATTCAGAAAAGTTTCGCGCCCCATACAATCGTGGAAGTATGGTGTATCAACACTCATTACTCTTTTTCATGATGTTGTTATCCCAACAGGGCTTTTGGCGATTTTGGGTAAAACAAGTGGAATTGAAATTGATACAAATTTCATAGTGGCTCTTCTCGTTGTGATGGGATTTTCTGTGCACGATACGATTGTTGTTTTTGACAGAATACGGGAAAACATTCTCCTCTCGCGCGGGAAAAATATCAATCTGAAGGATATTATAAATTTCAGCATAAAAGAAACAATTGTTCGTTCTATAAATACATCTCTTACGCTTGTTCTTGTTCTCGCATCACTTCTCATTTTTGGCCCAGAACCGCTTTTCTATATGGTGCTTACAATTATGGTTGGAACGATTTTTGGTACATATTCCTCTATTTTCGTGGCAAGCCCTCTTTTGTATGTATGGGAGCGTTGGTCTTCGCGGAATCAGGCTTGACAGAGGAGCCACTTGACTCAAAAGTCAAAAAATGCTACTCTCTTTATGAAGTAAAAAAGGCATTATGATAAAGAACATAGACCAATTTATAGACAGGCTTCTTTTGGAATTTTCTCCAAAACAGCAAAAAGTCGTTATGGGACGTTTCGGCCTCAAAACCGGTGAGCGTGCAACGCTTCAGGAAATAGGGGACGAGCTTGGTATTACGCGCGAGCGTGTGCGCCAAATTGAAGAACTTGCAGTGAAAAAACTCCGCGAGAAAATAAAAGAAGAAGCTTCTGATATGCTTGCCGAAGCGGGGAAATATCTTTCTGGTTCTGGTGGTGTGTGTAAAGACGACACATTCATTTCTGACATGTGGAAGAGGTTTGGATTTACCCAATCAAAACATTGGGATACGAAACTTCGTTTTATTTATCTTGCGTCCGGATCTCCCCTTTATCATAAAGAAGATGACGATTTTTATGCCTTTTGGTTTATTGATAAGAAAGATGAGAAAAATTTTCTTGATTTCATAAAAAATTCCATGCGTGCCCTTGAAGCGGAGGAAAAGGAAAAAATATTCAAAGATCCTCTTTTTTCTTCGCAGTGCAAAGATCTTGCGTCATGTCATCTTTTTTCAATTTCAAAACATTTCGGTGTTAACGTTTTTGGAGAATTTGGTTTGCGTGTTTGGGCGCACATTGAGCCGAAAACGATACGCGATAAAGCATATCTTGCACTCAAGAAAACAGGAAAACCTCTTCACTTTGAAGCAATTGCTAAACATATTTCAAAACTTGGAATTGATAGAAAACCAGCGCATGTGCAGACGGTGCATAATGAGCTTATTAAAGATAAAAGATTTGTTCTTGTGGGGAGAGGGGTGTATGCGCTTAGTGAACACGGATATGAACCGGGAACTGTGCGCGAAGTCATTTTCCGTCTTTTGAAATCAAAAGGTCCTCTCAATTCTTCTGATGTGGTTCAACTTGTTAATCAGCAGAGGTTTTTGAAGGAAAATACTATTCTTTTAAATCTTCAAAACAGGAAACACTTCAAACGTGTTGATGGGGGAAAATATGATGTAAAGGAAGCGTAATTCTCTTTGTTGAAGTTTTTAGGAAAAAGTCCGATAATAGATATGTTATCGGACTTTTTTGTTGTATATGATAGGAAAATTTTTAGGTGCAATAGGGGAGATTTTTATAGATTTCTTCAAGAAAGAGGAGGCTTGGCTTATTCTTTTTATTGTTGGTCTGAGCGGAGCTCTTGTTATTGCCCTTCCAAAAGTATCTCCTTGGGAAATTTTGGACTTTCTTCTTCTATTTCTCTCATACACGTGGTGGTTTTGGTTTTTTCTCATACTTCTTCCAATTACAAATTCCGTACTTATTTTTTGGAGAAACGAAGAATTTAAGAAAGATCTCAAATTCATATTGCTTGAAGTCGTCATTCCGAGAGAAATAAAGAAAAGCCCGAAAGCGATGGAACAGGTTCTTGCGGCACTCCACTCACTTCGCAATGCTCCTGGAGATGTCAAGGAAAAATACTATGAAGGGGAAATTACCGTACCATTCGGATTGGAAATGATAAGCTTCGGGGGAGAAATACATTTTTATATCCGATGCCAAAAAAAGCAGAGAAATCTCGTTGAGTCGGCTTTCTTCTCTTATTATCAGGATGTTGAATTCGCCGAAGTGGAAGATTATGTAAAAAAATTTCCGCAGACGCTTGAAGAAGTATATAGTCAGGAAAAAGATCTTTGGGGAACAGAAATGGTTCTTGCAAAACCAGCGGTCTATCCAATCAAGACATATTCCGATTTTGAGCACGAAGCAGAAGAAAAGCAATTTGATCCAATTTCTGTTTTCTTGGAAGTTTTGGGAAAAATAAACAAGCAGGAAATCGTGGGAATACAATTTCTGATCGCCCCCGCAGGAAATGAATGGAAGGACAAATTTGAAAGCGACTTGGAAAAACTCCAAGAGCCGATGACCGCCGATATTGAATCGGATGATGGGGGAAGCAGAAAAGTTTCAGTTTCGCGTACTCCCGGTCAGATTGATATTTTAGAAGCTGTGGAAAGAAATCTTTCAAAACCAGCCTTCAGCACGATGCTTCGTTTCATTTACATGTCGCCTAAAGCGACGTATTACGATAGCTTTGCGCGGAGGGGGCTCGTAGGAGCGTTCAATCAGTATGCGGCTCTCAATCTCAATTCATTCAAACAGAATTACATGGTGAGTACGAGGACGCAGATTTGGAATTGGCCCCATATTTTCCCAAAATTAAGGAACCAATATAGAAAACAGAGGCTTCTCCGGAGCTTTCTCATACGGGAACTTCCTCCAGAAACGTGGATGGGACGTCTAATCACATCATATCTTTTTAATTTTAACTTTGCGACGAAACGTTTTTTGATGAATACAGAATGTCTTGCGACGCTTTTCCATTTCCCGACATCTGTTGTTCTCACAGCCCCTCATATCAAGAGGTCTGAGAGTAAGAAAGCGGGACCTCCAGCTGGGATCGCAATTTTCGGAGAAGATAGAGAATTAGATCGTTTTTACAACGAAAATAAATAGCCTATGGAAGAATTGAAAAGCATACTTAATTTCATAAAAGACATAGATTGGGAGAGTGTGTTTTATTTCATAAGAATAGTCTTTATTGTGCTTGATATCATTTTAGTAATCGTTTTTGTTTGGGTTTTTTCTCGCGCCCTTAAGTTCAGACCGAAATTTGTTGCATTTCCAGGTGGAAAAAAATCAAAAAAGAAAAAAGAAAAAGCGAAAAAATTTGATTTTTCACCGCAATGGAAAAAGATACTTGGAAATATTGAACTTGGAGGTGGAGATGCGCCGACCGTCGCAATTATTGAGGCAGACAAACTTTTAGACACCGCCCTAAAAAATCTTGGTTTTGAAGGCGAGTTTATTGCAGAGCGTCTTGAACGTGCAGGAAAAACAATGGATCCAAAAAGTCTTGAAAACGTATGGCGCGCGCATCGCATTAGGAATAACCTTGTGCATTCACACGGATTCAATGTTTCGCAGTCGCAAGCGAAAGATGTTCTCAGGGCTTATGAGACATTTCTTAAAGAGTTAAACGTATTATGAGCCCACTCAGAAAAGGAACAAAAATACAAATAATAAAATATGCTCCGCCCCCACCGGACCTTCCTATTTACGGACAGATGGATCCAAAAGATGTGTCTTTCATTGGAAGGACAAACTACGTTGCGGCGCTTGAAACAAAAAATTTCATTTTTGGTCTGAAGCGTGTAGACAGAAAAAGACACACCTATATTATCGGGAAAAGCGGAGTCGGAAAATCAAAATTACTGGAACTTCTTACAAGACAAGACATTGCATACGGATATGGTCTCTGCCTTATTGATCCTCATGGAGAAACAATTGAAGATATTTTGCCATTTATTCCTAAAAACAGGATTGATGATGTGTGTATTATAGATCCTTCAGATTCTGAATTTCCCGTCTCCTTCAACCCGCTTGCTAACGTTGACCCATCTTTTAAACATCAACTTACACAAGGTCTTATTGAAGTTATGGAACGTCAATTCGGCGCAAACTGGACTCCGCGTCTTGAACATGTTTTTCGTTTCACGTGTCTCGCTCTTTTGGATTATCCGCACGCCACGATGCGCGGAATGATTTCTCTTTTGTCCGACAGAAATTATCGTCAAAAAGTTGTTGAATACATTGAAGATGATATGGTAAAGCGTTTCTGGGCAATTGAATTCGCGGATTGGTCTGAAAAATTTGATACGGAAGCGATTATTCCTCTTGTGAACAAACTTGGGCAATTTCTTTCAAATCCGATGCTTCGGAATATTTTCGGGCAAAAAGAGAACAAGATTGATTTTGCGTCGCTTATGAAAGAAAAGAAGATTGTACTCATCAATCTTTCCAAAGGAAAGATAGGTGAAGAAAATTCAAGCTTTTTCGGATCTATGTTTGTCACAAAAATTAAGCAGGCGGGAATGGAGAGGGCGTCTCTTCCACATTCTGAACGCCACGATTTCTATTTGTATGTTGACGAATTTCAAAACCTTGTGACCGATACATTTGAAAACCTCCTTTCAGAGGCTCGTAAATACAGCTTATGTTTGACGATCGCACACCAATATGTTGGACAGCTTTTGCCTAAAGTGCAGGCCGCGGTTTTAGGAAATACCGGAACAATTATCATCTTCCGCGTGGGAGGTGAGGATGCTGTGAAACTTAAACCGGAAATGGAGCCGATATTTGACGTTAAGGATATGATTAACCTTGGAACGGGACAGATTTATATCAAAATGACGATTGATGGAGAAACATATGATCCATTTTCAGCGGAAACATTGCGTGTTCTTCCTCCTCCGCATGAATCATATCGCCAGGAGATTATAGAAGCGTCTAGGAGGAAATATTCCATTCCAGCAGATGCCGCAAAAAAACTCATGCAGGAAGAAGAAGCGTCTATAATCAGAAGCGCCCAGGAAAAAGCGATGATTACAGGAGGAGGAAAATCACAAGGTTCGGAACCTTCCTCCGTTGAAGAGAAAAATCTGGAGCCACTTATATAAATTTCGCTAAATCTCCCGCAGTCTTGAGTTGTGAAAATGTGCGGGGAAAGGTCGAGAATAAAATAAAAACATCATGGTATTCGTTTATACCACATGCCACGATGAAGAATCAGCCAGAAAATTTGCCGCGACAGTGATTGAAAAGAAACTTGCATCGTGCGTGAATATCTGGAGGATTGGTTCCATCTTCAAATGGGAGGGAGCGCTTAAGGAAGAAAAAGAAGTTGCTGTGCTTATCAAGACACTTGATACGAAAGTCCAGCAGATAGAAGATCTTATTTCATCCATACGCGAATACGCCGTTCCTTTTGCTGGCGTCGTGAATGTTCAAAGAATTAATAGAGAATATAAAGAGTGGATGGCGACTGTTGTGTAATGGAACTGCCACAATGTGTGCGCATCGTGTTACGATGTGCTTGGGATTTTTGCATTTAGAATTGTATGAAAAAGTGGAGAAAAGTTTTCCACAGGCGTAAATAATGAGTTGTGGGCGAATAAAAATGCGATTGGACGGGTATTTTCAAATCTTGTTATTTGTGGTATAATTAAAATAATAAAATGTTTGTTTCATTGTGGGTTGTTGGAACTTTTGTTTTGCTTTTTGTGATCCTCTTTGCATCGGTGTGTATTATGGTGCATAAATTGGGAGATTTGAAGGAAATTGTATCTAAACTTGAAGGCGAAGAGAAGGAGGTTGATGACAGCAAATGGGGGGATTCCGAAGGTGTTTAATTTTTGCCACGAAAAACGTGGTTTTTTTATCTTCTGCAAGCGCAGAAGACTTGTTGTATATTAGGTGTAGATGAGAGAAAATGATAAACATAGATAAAAAAATCTGTCAGAACTCCGACGATTATGAAACAATGTCGGAGCTCCGACTGAAAAGTCGGAGCTGTATAAAAATTATATGAATCAAGAAACAAAGATGTTTCAGAACTGTCTGCCCGAGGCGCCCGCCTGCCGGTCTGGCAGGGATCAGCCTTGGGCTGATAAATATTAAACTTATGAATAGAGAACAAAAGATATGCCAAAACCCGCCCAACCAAATAGATTTGGTCATTCGGGCAAGCTGTAAAACAAATCTATGAAAGAAGAACGAACGTGCCAAAATTGTAAATTAACCTTTTCCATTGAACCTGAAGATTTTCAATTCTACAAAAAAATAGACGTGCCACCACCGACGTTTTGCCCCGAGTGTAGATTTATAAGACGTTATTTATGGAGAAATGAGAGATCTTTATATAAAAGAAAATGCGATGTTCCGGGACACACCGAAGAGATGGTCTCAATGTATGCATCGGAAAAAGGACACGTTGTGTATGACGATCGTTTTTGGTGGTCAGATGAATGGGATCCGCTTAATTATGGAGTTTCTTATGATTTCTCTATTCCATTTTTTGAGCAGTATAAGCAGTTTCTTAAAAAAATACCTCTTATTGGTCTTTCAGTTACAAACAACGTGCAGAGCGCATATTGTAATGTTTCTGCATGGGACAAGGGTTGTTATATGATTTCCGCGTCAGGGAAGAATGAAAATACCCTTTATGGTAATCGTTTGGCATATACGAAGGATTCCTGCGATATATATATCAGCGACAAAAATCAGAATTGTTATGAGTGTGTCAATTGCACAAACTGCTTTCGTGTGTGTTTTAGTACACAGTCAAGAGATTGTATTGATTCATATTTTCTTTTTGATTGTTCGAATTGTCAGAGTTGTTTTGGATGTGTTGGGTTGAGGAATAAAAATTATTATATTTTCAACGAACCTTATCTAAAGGAAGATTATGATAAAAAAATCAAAGAGATGAGAATTGAAGGTTTCAGCGGATTAAAAACGGCTAAAGAGAGTTTCAAAAAGAGACTTGAGGAATTTCCAAGAAAATTTGCAAATTTAGTGAGTTGTGTAGGAACAACGGGTGACAATGTAAAAAATTCCAAAAATGCAAAATTTTGTTTTGACGCAAGTGGTGTGGAAGACGGAAAATTTTTTACGTGGGTATACGCAACAATGAAAGATTCATATGACGTGGGTGCAGGAAGCGGTATTGACGACGAAAGACTCTACGAATGTTGGGATGTAAATCAATGTTCTGATGTTGG
>CAZVSK010000004.1:32686-36083 GCA_964630035.1 uncultured Candidatus Saccharibacteria bacterium | reverse complement strand
TTTCAAACATCATCGCTCCGGCAGGTGTTGAGGTTGGTTCAAATTATTTAAAAATTGGGGAATATTACGCAAAAACCTTTTTTGTGTTTACATATCCACGATTTCTCTCAAGTGGGTGGTTTTCTCCGATCATCAACCTTTCTGAAATGATGGATGTTTCTATATTCGCACACCCAATGGATACAGGGCTTGCTTTGAGAAATTTGAGAAAAAAAGTTGCGCAAGTGGAGGCGGAAATAAATGAAAAGCAAGATAAAGGAATTGTTAGAGACCCGGTTCTTGAAACGGCGTATGAAGATATAGAAAATCTCCGAGATTCTCTTCAACAGGCCCGCGAAAAACTTTTTCAAATTGGTGTGTATATAACAATATACGGGGAAGATATGAAGGCGCTCGCAAAACTTGAAAACTCTCTTGAATCGCTTTTGGATAGTAAATTGGTATATATAAAACCAGCTCTATTTAGACAATTAGAGGGTTTTGATTCGGTTATTCCTATAGGAAAGGACGCGCTTGCGATTAATAACCCCCTCAACTCGGGACCGGCCTCGTCTCTTTTTCCTTTTGTTTCGCCCGATCTTACGTCGGACAAAGGAATTATGTTTGGTGTTAATATGCACAACAACGGCCTCATTATTTTTGACAGATTTTCCCTTGAGAACGCCAACGCAGTTGTTTTTGCAAAGTCGGGTTCGGGAAAGTCATATGCCTCAAAACTTGAGATACTCAGATCTCTCATGATGGGAACAAATGTTATTGTTATAGATCCTGAAAACGAATACCAAAATTTGGCTAATTCTATTGGGGGAAGTTATTTTAAGATATCACTTACATCGCAAAACCACGTAAATCCTTTTGATATCCCAATTATTCCCGAGGGAGAAGAGCCGGCTGATGTCTTTAAGTCGCATGTTTTAAATATCAGCGGCCTTTTGAAACTTATGCTTAAAGAAATAAGTGCAGAGGAGGATGCAATACTTGATCGGGCTATTATAGAAACATATGCGTCGCGAGACATAACCGCGGAAAATTTTGGAACAATTAAAGACCTTAATCCGCCTCTTTTAGAGGATCTTCAGGTTGTTTTGGAAAACACAGAAGGTGGACAAAATATGGCTAAACGCCTTGAAAAATTCACACGAGGGTCATACGCAGGATTCACAAACGCCCCAACAAACATTGATATTAAAAACAAACTTATTGTTTTCTCTATCAGAGATCTTGAGGAAGAGCTACGACCAATAGCAATGTATATTGTTCTTAATTTCGTTTGGAATTTAGTTAGATCGGAATTGAAGAAACGTCTTTTGGTTGTTGATGAAGCGTGGTGGATGATGAAATACAAAGACAGTGCTTCTTTCCTTTTTGGATTAGTGAAAAGGGCAAGAAAATATTATCTTGGTGTCACAACCATAACACAAGATGTGGAAGATTTTTTGAAATCCGAATATGGGAGACCTATTGTCACAAACTCCTCAATACAACTTCTTCTAAAACAATCACCCTCCAGTATAGGCGCGGTAACACAGGCGTTTGATCTTACCGGAGGAGAACAATCACTGCTCCTTGAGGCGGGTGTGGGAGAGGGTTTGTTTTTTGCGGGACTCAAACATGTTGCAATTAAAATTATCGCTTCATATACAGAAGATCAGATTATTACAACAAATCCAGAGCAAGTACTCCAAGCGAAAGGAATAGCTTCCATATAAAATATGGCGGAAGAAAAAACAAATCGTGAGAATACTGAAAAAGAGGGTGGGGATCAAAAAAAATTCGGATTCGGCGAATTTATATTCGTGACGCTTCTTCTTTTATTTGCCGAGGCGTTTGATTTTCTTATGAACATAGGGTTTCCAATTCCTGTTATAGGACAGGTTCTTTCCATTTTGGGGAGTTTTTTCAGTTTTGTTGTTGGCGCATTTTTTCAGCTTTATATTTTTTTCAAGGGAGCGCGTGGTGTTTCCGCATGGGCAACAAGTATTGCCGGGTGGCTCGCAAACAGCGTACCACTTCTTCAAATATTTCCACTCCTAATTCTTGCGTGGTTTGTTATTGTTGCTATAGAAAACAACCCTAAACTTGAAAGGGTTGCATCTGTCGCAAGCGGAAAACCAAAATCTGCGGTTAAAAAGGTTTAATTATGGTGTATAATAATAGTGAAATGCGCACACGTTGTTTTTTCATCATTTTTTCTCTTATTTTTTTGCTTCCTTTATTTTTTGTGTACGGACAAACACAGGGCGATGAGGCAATCCTTACATGGGAAGTGGAAAGTTATGTTCCTCAAGAATTTAGAGGAAGGGCGCTTCCTGTAAATGGCAGTATGATACGCGCTTCTGTTGAGATTTTGTCTTCAAAAAAAATAGTGAACGCCTCTTCTTTGGAAATTTCTTGGTATATAGATGGTGTGTTTTTTAGAAAAGGTGTTGGGCTTCAAACAATTTCTTTTCCAGCAACAAAAATTGGTGGTGGCTCACATTCTGTCCGTGTGGTTGCGAGAGCCTCATCTCAAAACTACGAAGGCCTTATATCAATTCCCATATTCAATCCTGTTGTTGTTATAGAAAACGCGCACCCGCTCAATATTTTGAAGCAGGGGGAATCGACTCTTATTAGGGCTTTTCCTTATTTTTTCAACACATCAACCAAATCTAATGTTTTCTTCTTTTGGAAAATAAACAATGAAAAACAAGATATCACCACAGATCCGGAAATTGTTGTAAACATAGGAACCCCAAAAAACGAATCTCAAAAAAAGATGACTATTGAGGTGGTGGGTCAAAACGTTACGAACAAACTTGAGTCGGGGTCAGATAAACGTGTTTTCACAATACAATAAAAATATGAAAAAAATATTTGTTTTTTCTATCTTTTTTCTTTCTCTTCTTTTTTTTGCGCAACAATCGTATTCCGCGGCGGTTGATGTGAAGTTTCCTTGCACAGCATTTGGAACAGAGGCGCTTGGATATGACGACTGCGAAACAGCCGACACATCACAAAGTATTCCAAACTATATACGCAGGGTTTATCAGTTCGCGATAGGAATCTCCGGCATACTTGCCGTTGGAATGATTGTCGCTGGAGGGATATTTTATACAGTTTCCGCGGGAAAGCCGGATATGCAAAACGAGGGGAAGGATATGATTTTCTCCGCTTTGTGGGGTCTCGCCCTACTTTTTGGGGCATATATTATTTTAAATACAATTAACCCGCGCCTTACCGAACTAAGAGAGCCGGACGCACCACAATTTATGGGTTCATCACAATTATCACATGAAAAAGTGTGGGGGTGGGATGAGACAAAAAAAGAGAGTTGTTGTGTTGCTGTAACACAAAACGGTGGTGTTGCAACATGTAAAGACGGTGGGTGGGGTTATGATGATGCGAGCGGAAAAAG
>CAZVSK010000004.1:15959-32586 GCA_964630035.1 uncultured Candidatus Saccharibacteria bacterium | reverse complement strand
CCTTCGTCCGGATCTCCGTCTGTTGGTGGTGTTGTGAATCAAGGGGATTTGGTAGTTGGCGCAGACGATAATGAGACGGGGGCCTCTATTCAGGGCAACAACGACATTCCTCAACTTGAAAAAATATCTGATAGAGAGATTTTTTTCTCATGGATAAATAAAAAAACAAACGAGGTTTTTTATATAACTAATAGCGGGGGTGTTTTTCAGGCAAAAAACGGGGACGACGTTGCTCTTTCGGAGCAAAATATAGGAAGTGTTTCTTATGCTGAACAAAATTCCACAGGAGAAAAAATAGTTGCTTTTTTAAATGACGATGGTGTAAAAAAAGCCGGTCTTTTTGATGTGATAGACAAAACATGGGCGCCTTTATCAGCGAATACTTCTTTTCTTACGTGGGGCGCACAAGAAAAGAAACTTTGGGGTTTTTTAGATGATGGTGTGGGACGATCGTTTGTGGAAGTAAATATAGAAAAAAACCCCGCAGAATATAAAACACTCTACAAAAATTTCTCTATTAATAATGTTGTTCCTTTTGTGACACAAAGCGGACGTATTTTTTTCTCGGAAAAAGCGTCTTGGTTTTATTCCCCAAGAATTTGGGAGTTCTCACCAAAAAACCAAACACTTTCTCTTGTTATTCAAGGAGAAAAAGGTGGTGTTTTTGGTTTGTCTCAAAACAAAGAATATGTTTTTTCTCTCCTTCCAAATTCAAAAACCCTTTCTATTACAAAAAATGATCTGAAAACCTCTTTTTCGTCTGGGTTCTTCACAATTCCAGAAAAGTGTGATGTTTTTGCAAGCACAACATATTGTTTTGTTCCGCAAGAACAAAAAAATACCCAAAGTTTCTTTTATGATTACTCGTTGAGAAAGATTCTCACAAACGACACTTTTATGTCTTTTGATTTTTCTTCCAAAGAAGTTGGTGTTCCTATTTCCGCGCGCGCCATTCCCTACAAAACAGACGCGGATCATGTTTTTGTTTGGGATAATTATGTGTATTTCAAAAACAGATATGATGGCTTTTTATATAAACTCGGAATTGAATAAAGCTGTTTTTATTATAAAATTATGTATTAAAAATAACCCCGCCGATCGGCGGGGTTATTCTATGTGTTTTATTACCACTCTTCGATCCTTTCCTTCTCCAACGCTTTCAGTTTTTAGCTCTGGGTGTGTTGTAATCTCCATATGAACCAAGCGTCTTTCGTACCCATTCATTGGTGGAAGTTCTACGTCTGTTTTTGTTATCATAGCTTTTTTTGCAGAGGCCCTCGCAAGCTCAGCAATAAGCCTCTCCCTCTCTCTTCTATAATAATTCACATCAAGCACAAATGGGGCTTGTTTGTGTTTTCTAAAAAGGAGGCCCAAAAGGTGGTCTAAAGAAGGTAGAAAAACGGCCATATTTTCATGCACAAGCTTATCGTCAACAACCAAAGATATCCTTTTGTGTTCCTCATCAAACAATGCCTCGGCCCCCACAAACCCCATTTTTTCTATTATTTCTTTTGTTTTATCAAATATTTCCTGCATATTTTTATGTCTCTTTTGGTATTTTTTTGTTGATATAAATCTGTTGAGCAATAGAGAAAAGAGAAGATATTATCCAATAAAGACCGAGTGCGGAAGGAAGGTTTGTAAGAATAAAAAATGTCAGCGCGGGACCAAGAATCGTCATTGTCCTCCCAACGCGCGCCATCTGATTCTCGTTCTCCCCATCTTTTGTTTTTGGAGGAAGTAAAAGTTTTCCTTGCACATATTGTGCTATTGCAGCAATAACCGCAATAACAATACTTTTCTCTCCTAAATTAATTAAGCCGAAAAACAGTGGGTTGTCAAATATTGTTGATGAAACTTCGTTTGAAAAAATTTTGAAAAGAGCTATGAATACTGGCAGTTGAACAAGAAGTAATAAAAATCCAGAAAACGGATTTAGATTGTTTTCTTTATACAACCTCATCATTGCCTTCGCTTGTTCCTCTTTATTATTTTTGTGCTCTTCCTGAATTTTTTTTAATTTCGGCTGAATTCTCTGCATAAGGGACTGGTCTTTTGCGCTTTTATAAAAAATTGGGAAAAGAATAATTCTCACACATATTGTGAGAAGTATTATGGCAAAACCAAGATTATGAAATGCGAGATTTTCATAAATAAACACAAAACCCCACAAAATGGGTTCATATAAATATGTATGAAAAAGTTCGCTCATATTACATTTGGTTCTCTATGTTTTTTTTCATTTCATCAAATGATACCATGTCGGCGCCTTTTTTTACAACCACCATATAGTCGTTCTCTTTTTTGTTTTTAAAAAGAGGCCTAATTCTTCGCTTCAAAAGATTTCTTTTTGCTGCACCCCTTATTTCTGACGCGCGAATAACTATAAAAAGCGGGTTTTTTTGGCTTCCGCTTCTTTTTTTTCTCACAATAAAAAAATTCATTTTTTATACTGACAGCCTTTTTCTCCCCTTCGCCCTCCTCCTTTTCAAAACGTTTCTCCCCCCAGAACTCTTTGACCTCTTTAAAAAACCGTGTGTTCTCGCTCTTTTTTTCTTTTTTGGTTGGTATGTTCTACTCATGTTTTTTTATTTTTAAGAATAATATCTCTCCACACCTTATAAACAATTAAAGCACAAAAAAAACTATGAATCAATATTGAAACGTTTTAGAATATACTTATCATAAGACCATGGAACACAAAGAGCTTTGGAAGGCGGTATTGGGAGAAATAGAGTTGCAAATATCGCGACCAAATTTTCTTACCTGGTTAAAACAAAGTGAGTTTATAGGAAAGGACGAGAAGGGTGGTGTTGCTTTTGTCGGGCTTCCAAACAACTTCGCAAAAGAGTGGGTAAAAAACAGATATCACAAGATAATACTGGGATCTCTTAGAAATTTTGATCCATCTATAAAAAACGTTGATTATTCTGTTGTTCATCAATCTTCTGGTGTTTTTTCGGCACCACAAATTAACAAAAGGGGGTCTTCTTCAGAAAAAGATTTTAGTGGGCCACAACTTCCTCTTGAATTGAAAATAGACCCAAAAACAAATCTGAATCCAAAATATTCACTTGATTCTTTTGTTGTTGGTTCTTCAAACGAACTCGCTTATGCGGCTATGCAGGCTGTAATAAAAGATGTTGGGAAGAAGTATAACCCTCTTTTTGTATACGGAGGTGTTGGGCTTGGAAAAACACACCTTATACAAGGAACTGGAAACGAAATTGTAAAATTATATAAAAATAGTGTGAGTGTTTTTTATGTTACTTCTGAAAAATTTCTCAACGACGTTGTTTCTGCTTTGAGGAACAAAAGAATAGAAGATATGAAAAAAAAATATAGAGATGTTGATGTACTTATTATTGATGATATTCAATTTATAGGTGGTAAGGCTGCTACTGAACAAGAGTTTTTCTACACATTCAATGCTCTATACGAAAATAATAAACAAATAATTATCTCCTCTGACAGACCGCCGTCTGCAATTCCAACACTTGAAGAGCGTCTTCGTTCGCGTTTTGAGGGTGGTATGATTGCTGATATTAGTTATCCTGATTATGAAATGCGCCTTGCAATACTAAAAACAAAAGCACAAAAAAAAGGTTTCTCTATAGACGACAAAACACTTGAACACCTTGCGTCAAAAGTACAAAAAAACATTCGCGAGTTAGAGGGTGTTTTAAACAAAGTTGTGTTTTATATACAACACAAAGGGGGTATTGATCCTAAAAAACTGGAGGAGATAATTGACGAAACAACACAAGTGTCTTCTAAAAACATTACTGTGAATGAGGTTTTAAAGACTGTTGCTGATTTTTTTGAAATTCCGGTCGCCGACCTCACAAACAGAAGCAGAAAAAAAGAGGTTGTTGAACCAAGACAAATTGCAATGTATCTTCTACGTGATGTTCTAAAACTCTCATACCCACACATTGGGGAAAAACTGGGGAAAAGAGATCATACCACAGCAATACATGCGTGTGAAAAAATAGAGAAAGAAGTTAATAAAAACCAAAAAACAAGCCAAAAAATATTAATGATAAAGGACCGTCTTTATAAATCGTAAAAAATAATTAAAGTGTGGAATAAAAGTGAAAAAGGTTTTGTTTTTTGTGGAAAAAAAGGAATAAAAAATATAAAAAAATATTGTCCGTGTGTTTTTTGAGAAAACAAAACACAGAATACGATGGTAAAAAAACAGATAAAACAACAATAAAAACAACTATTCCACATATGCACACCCCTACTACTGCTACTTCTTTATTTAAAATAAACTTATAATAGTTATATGAAACTCATTATACTAAAAAATAAATTAGTGGAAGTTCTAAATATTGTTGAGAGGGCGGTTGGAGAAAATTCAAACCTTCCGATTCTTAAAAGTGTTTACATAAGAACAGACGATAATAGAATCCTTTTCACAACAACAAATCTTGAACTTGCAATTACGCATGTGTTTTCGGGAAAAATAATAGAAAACGGGGAAATTGCCGTGCCTCTTCATTTATTCTCCACAATAATAAAAAATATAACATCAGAAAGAATAACATTAGAGACGAAAGGTAAAAAACTTCTGATACAAACAGATAATTATGAGGCTTTTATACAAACACAAGAGATAAAAGAATTTCCAATTATACCGTCAATACATAACAAAACACAAAATCTTCAAATTGCCTCAGGAACACTTACTCAAGCACTTGAAAGCGCTCTTGTTGCTACACAATATTCAGAGATTCGCCCAGAAATAAGCGGTGTTTTTCTTGGAATAGAAGATAGAGGTGTTATTTTTGCAGGAACAGACAGTTTCCGTCTTTCAGAAAAAAAAGTTGATTATAATTCTGTAAAATCAACATTTACCGAACACACAAAAATTATTATTCCTTTAAAAACATCCGAAGAGGTATCAAAAATATTTTCAAACAAAGAAGATGAAGACGTTTTTGTTTTTGTTGACTCTACACAAATTCTTTTTAGAACACAAGAAATAGAAATTATTTCTCGTCTTGTTGACGGAAATTTTCCAGACTATCAGGTTATTATTCCAAAACAAATTCAAACAGAAGCTCTTGTTTCTCGTCAGGAATTTTTAAGCGCTATTAAACTAACAAGCGCTTTTTCCGGAAGAGGAAATGATATAACCCTTTCGGTTGGAGAGAATAAAAAATATATAGAAATTTCATCTTCTGACAGCGCTTTAGGCGAAAATACTTATAAGATATCCGCACACGTAAAAGGCGATCGTTTCACACTAACCTTTAATTGGAGATATCTTTTGGATGGATTTAAGATTTTGAAAAACAACGAAGTTGTAATAGGTGTTAATACACAAGATAAACCAGTTATTCTTAAAAATTCAAACGAACAATCCGTTTTTTATATTGTTATGCCTATAAAAAGTTAATATAAACAAAGGTATAAGTTTTTATTAAAACCCCGCTAAAAGCGGGGTTTTTGGGCCAAAATACGCTGTTTTTGCGATTTTTATGACAAACAGACCATCCCCCCACCCAAAAACCCAAACTACCTCTTTTTATAAACAATAAAATTTGAAGAAACAGAAAAACCAGCAGAATCCAAAGTTTTTATTTCAAACATATTTTGTGAATCAAGCGGAGAGTTGAAATAATATTGATATTTATAAGAAAAACCCTCAATATCAAAACCATTTATGAGCCTTTTGTTTATATATAATTCAACTCGCTTCAATTCCTTATTTTTTCCAGCTTTTATATCAGCTTGAATAATAAATGGAGAAGAGACAAAATCCCCGTTTTTAGGAGATATTATTTTTATAGATGTACTTTCTCCCAAAACACCCACACCATCGTTTGTTTCCCCATACAAAACATTATTCAGAGAAACATCTTCAGGAAGCGGTTGATTCCATAAATACATTTCCGGTATGTTTGAGCGCGCCCATAACAAAACACTCTCCTCCCAGTTTTTAAATTGTTCGTCTTGACTAGGATTTTTTGGTTTAGGCCCAAGAGGATCTTTTTTGTCTATGTAGTACAAAATAGAATGCACTTGTGGGAGGATTTTTCCATCAACAACCGGCTTCCAAATATATTCTCCATTCAACATTGGTTTTTGAGGTTTTTGTATTGGTTCTGGTTTTGAAAAAAATTCCGGCTCAAAATCACCAATTATTTTTTTAAGAAAATCACTCCAAATAGGAACCGCAGCGAGTATACTACTACCTTGACGTATCATTGCAGCATTATCGTTGTTTCCAGCCCACACACCAACAACAATGAATGGTGTATACCCCACAGTCCAAGCGTCTCTATGATCTTCTGATGTTCCTGTTTTTAAAGCAACATCATACCCGTCAAACAAAGTAAGGGATAGTGTGTTTCCAAAAATAGGAGCTCGTAGTTCCGGGGTTGATAGCATTTGTGTAACAAGGCGTATAGGTTGTGGGTCGTCAATTACACGAATTGAATTATCAGAACTCTCTTCCAAAATATTTCCTTCCGGATCTTCCACTTTTATTACAATTTTTTGTTCGTGTCGCACACCCTCTTCAGCAAGAGTTGAATATGCATTTACAAGATCTGTGAGTTTTACCTCACCCCCACCCAAAACAAGAGACAACCCATATCTCCAAGCTTCTTTTAGTGTTCCAATTCCAAAATCATGCATTGTCTTTATTGCGTTGTTTATTCCTACAAGATAAAGCAGTTTTACTGCTGGAATATTAAGAGATTGAGGAAGGGCGTTTTCAAGAAGCACCGGCCCACGCACCCTTCCGTCAAAATTTGAAGGACGATAACTTGTTTCCTGTGTTCCACGAACATCAAACTCCGTGCTTGTATCAAAAATGATTGTCTGTGGAGAATATCCTATTTTAAATGCTGTGAGATATACAAACGGTTTTAGTGCTGATCCTGGTTGTCTAAGTCCGCTTGCAGCAACATTGAAATTCCCATCTATTAGAGGATCAAAATAATTTCTTGATCCGACAAGCGCCAATATATGCCCATTTTTTGGGTTTTGTGCAACAAGCGCCGCGTTTTTGCTTCCATATAAAACCTCGTTGTTTTTTGAGCCCTCCAAAACAGATTTCTCGGCTATTTCCTGCATCTTCCAATCAAGCGTTGTAATAACTTTTAGTCCTCCAGAATTTACCAACTCCTCTCCGTATTTATTTATAAGATAATCACGAACCATAAGGGAAAAATGAGGAGCTCGTATTGATCCAAGAGATTGAGGAGAAAAAACAACCTCTCTTTTTTTTGCTTTTTCAACCTCTAATTCTGAAAAAAACCCTAGTTGAGCAACTCTATTTAAAACAAAATCTTTTCTTTCTAAAAGATCTTTTTTGTTGTTTCCCCACGGGGAAAAATAACTCGGCGCCTTAAGCATCGCCGCCAACACAGCTGCTTCTTCTAAGGAGACTTCACGGGAAGATTTTCCAAAATATGTCTGACTTGCCGCCTCAATTCCATAAGCATTGGAGCCGTAAGGAATTTGGTTTAGATAAAAATAAAATATATCATCTTTTGAATAATTTGACTCAAGTTGTACAGCAAGTATAAGCTCTTTTATTTTTCTTGTGTAAGTTCTCTCCGATGTTAAAAAAACATTTTTTGCCAGCTGTTGTGTTATTGTTGAACCACCTTGAGAAATGCGCCCCGCCCTCAAGTTGTTATAAAAAGCCCTAATAATAGCCTTCCAATCAAACGCCGGTTGGTTATAAAAATTTGCATCTTCAGCAGCAAGTGTTGTTTTTTTTATAAAATCAGGAATTTCTTCAAAAGGAACAAGTGTTCTTTTTTCTTCCCCATGTATTTCATAAAGCAAAACACCGCCCGTTTTGTCGTATATTTTTGTGGATTGATTAACCCTTTTTACATTAAACTGATCTGGAGAGGGTAGTGTTTGTGCAAGAAAAGCAATGTAAACAAAAACACAAACAATAAAACCAAACAATCCAAAAACAAAAAAAGACGCTACAGAAGCGATTTTTTTCTTTCTCATCAATTTATTCTTTTTTCTTACCATCTCTTTATTATTTTACCACTTTAAAACAATCATAATAAGACAACCCCTCTTTTTTGCGGGGTTGTCTCAAAATTAGAAAGATTCTTCCTCGTCTTCTTCGGGAAAGAAATCACTCATTTCATCATCCCTTTCACTTATTTTTTGATCTTCTCCGGGAAAAGACGCGCCATAATCTTCGTCTTCTCCCCCCTCTTCTACAAACACATCCTCGTCTTTTGTTTTTTTCATCTGTCTTTTGGGCCCGCGCCGATTTATATGTTTTTCGGCGCCCGTAAAAATACGACCTTTTACGACCTCAAATATTTGTTTGTTTAGGATATTATCGCGCGTTTATGACAAAGTCAACCCTGTTAATAATGGTTTTCATAACTAAAAAAATGTAAAACCAAAATGGCCGAAACCCGCTTTCTTTTAGAGAAAGAAAAACAAATAAAAAAAACACACGAAAACACCCACATTTTCTGTCGTTATTCCGGGCCACCCACGTTAGATTTTTTTAATAAAGAAGCACAACCACAACAATCAGCCCAACACAAAATCAAAACTTTTTTGTATAGTATGCGTATAGAGCTATCGCAAGAGCGTCTGTTGCGTCATCGATCAATTTTTCTGTTTTTATTCCAAGAGAGAGACCAACCATTTTTGCAACATCCTTTTTTGTTGCCCTTCCATTTCCAGAAACAGCAACCTTAACCTCGTTTGGAGAAACCTCTAAGATTTTCACATCAAACTCCTCAGCGGTTTTTAAAATAATTCCACGCGCCTGACTAACAGCGATTGCTGTTTTTTTGTTTTTGGAAAAATAAATTTTTTCAACACATATAACATCAGGTTTCCACCTTCTTATAACTGTGCGTAACCCCATTTCTATTTTAAGAAGGGCACTGCTATCTTTTTTATTTTTTTCAAAAAACAAAACATCCGCATTTTTATAACGCGGACCAGTTTTTGTTTTTTCTATAACCCCTATTCCAACACGCACAGTTCCAGGGTCTATTCCCAAAAAAATCATAATTTATATTGCAAAACCAAAAGAACTTGTGTTGGAATCTTCACCGCCACCTTTTAATGGAATTTCTATCCAAAACGTTGTTCCTCTTCCCTGAACCGACTCAAAACCAACAACACCCCCATGTCTCCTTACTATATTTTTTACAATAAACAAACCCAAACCACTTCCGTTTGGCTCAACTTGTGCTGCGTTTGTTGCTCTATAAAATTTTCCGAATATATTTTGCCTTTCTTCTTCTGGAATTCCAACACCAGAATCTTTCACAGATATTTTTATTTTGTCTTCTCCTTTCATTTCCAAAACAACATCTACCGGATGATCTCTTGTATTATATTTAATCGCGTTGTCAATAAGATTGAAAACAGCAAGACCCAAGCGATCAGGGTCTATTGTTGCGTTTATTTTTTCCACCCCACCATGTGAAAAAACAATAAACATTGATCTTTGTTTTGCAAATGGTGATAGTGTTTCAACAATATCCTTTATAAAAGAAACCATTTCCACATTTCTGAAGGAATATCCAAACTTACCCTCTTCTATTTTTGCCACATCAAGCAAGTCGTTTGTTATTTTTAGAGTTTTTTCTGAAACAAGAACAGCTTCTGTAGCCACTGAGTGTATATCAGAAGATTGTCCCTCGGAGAGCTTTACAATATTCTCAAGCGCCCAATTTATTGCGGTAAGAGGTGTGCGAAGCTGGTGTGCCGCAGTATTTATAAACTCGTTTTTACTCTGAATAATTGCCCTTTCTCGCGTTTCGTCTTTTATAATTTTTAAAAAACAAACAACCCTTCCATTTTCGTCAGAAATTTTACTCAAAACAGTGTGAAATTTTCTACCACCCGGCTCAGTAAACACATCAACCACCTGAGGCCACGTACCCACCTCCGATAATTGTGATATAGAAGATGCAAGAGAAGGGAATATGACCTGCGTAAGTGTACGGAAACCCTCCTCCTTTCCGAGTTCTGGGGCGAGAGTTTTTCCAACAACCTTGTCTTTTTGAAGAGAAAAAATGTTTTCCGCCGCACGATTGAAGAAAAAAACCTCAAATGCGGGAGAATAGATTACAAGCCCATCTTCAAGGTCGTTTGTGATAACAAAAAGCTTTTCTTTATCTAAAAAAGAATCAAAAGATATTCGCGAGACGCGTGCGGATGTTGCAAAAACAAAAAGAACAAAAAAAACAACCAAAACAAGTGTAGGAAAAAAAATAAGAAAAGGGGACTCGGCGAAAAAACACAAAAACCCCACAAGGAGCGACAAAAAAACAATAAAGAATCCCAAAACCAAAAGATGTCCGCCGAGATGTGTTTTTATTTTTTTAAAACTGGGGAAATTCATATTTTTCCATTTTTCCCAGACACTCGCCACTTTTTGCATCTACAAGAAGGGGAACAGAAAGAGGAAATGCATTTTCCATCTCTTTTTTTATTTTCCCCGCAACACTTTTTAGGATATCATTGCGCACTTCGAATATCAATTCGTCGTGTATTGTAAGAATTGGTCTTACTATATCTTTCCACCCACCCACTTCTATTATTTTTTGTACGCGCGCGAGGGCAATTTTCATAATATCAGCACCAAGACTTTGTATTGGCATATTAATCGCAGCCCTTTCTATTTCTGACACAAAGCGCTCATTTTGAAAACTATTTTTAAAGAAGCGCGCTCTACCGTTTTCGTTTTTAACAACACCGTGGTCAACAGCCTCTTTTTTTACGCGATCTTGCCAGACACGAACCCCCGAAAAATCAAAAAAGTACTCATTAATAAATCTCCGCGCCTCTTCAAAAGAAACCCCGCTTGAAACAGAAAAAGCACGTGGACCCATGCCATAAACAACGCCAAAATTGAGAGTTTTTGCAATACGACGCAGCTTTGGAGTGACCACTGATTCCTCTATGTTAAATATTTGAGACGCAGTTGCATTATGTATGTCCTTTCCTTGTAAAAAAGCAGAAACCAATTTTTCGTCCTTTGAGACGTGGGCGAGTATTCTGAGTTCAAGTTGTGAATAATCAAAAGACAAGAGGGAGAATCCTTGTTCCGCAACAAAAGCGTTTCTTATGTATGTTGACCACAAAGACTCTTGAGGTATATTCTGCAAATTTGGTTTCTCCGATGAAAGCCTTCCTGTGGAGGTGCCTGTTTGAAGGTATGTTGTGTGTACCCTCCCATCTCCACTTGTTTTCGCAAACTCTCCAAGTGGAACAACATATGTTGAAAGCATTTTCATACCATCTCTATATTCAAGAATTTTTCCAATGATAGGATGTTCGTCTCGCAATTCAGAAAGAACGGATTCTGCGGTGGAGCTCATACCTGTTTTTGTTTTTTTCTTTTTTCCTCGTATCTTAAGTTTTGAAAAAAGAACGTCCGACACTTGTTGTGGAGAATTTATATTGAATGGCGCCCCGGACATTAAAAAGATTTCTTTTTCCAAGTTTCGCAAATCTTTTTTTATTTTTTCTTCCAACTGAGAAAGCTCGGAAATATTCACACATATTCCCAGAAGTTCCATTTCCGCAAGAATGGGAATAATAGGTGTTTCTATTTCATAAAAAACCCTTTCCAACCCCAACTCACTAATTTCTTTTTTTAGAGACAAATATATGTCGTTGTTTTTTCCAAATCTTCTATAAATTGAATCCAAAGAAAAATCTTTTTCGTCCGGATTGCATAGCCATGCGGCTATTTTTATATCAAAAAAACCATTTTTCAAATCACCTTTCTTTATCTCACCGTTTTTTATTTTTTCTTTTATATCATATGAGACAACAATTCCATCGCGTTCATATACACCACCCAATTCGTCTTTCTCCACCACCTTTTTTTCTTTTTCTACAATCCTTTGAGCGAGGCTTTCAAAATTAAGATCCAAGAAATATTTTTTTAATTCTCCCAAATCAGGAGGAGTGTATTTTGTTTTTTCCAAATCTTCTATTTCAATCGGAACACAATCTTCTATTGTTGCAAGTTTCTTTGACATAAGCGCAATATCTTTATACCCCCCAATTTTTTTCATTTTTTGGTCTTCCAAAAGAGATGTTTGCTCGAAAGCATTCTCAAGTGTTCCGTATCGGGAGATAATAAGGGACGCTGTTTTTGGTCCAACACCAGGTACCCCTGGTATGTTATCAGATTGATCTCCCACAAGGCCCTTGTAGTCGCGAATGCGCGAGGGGGGAACACCAAATTTTGCATATACACCTTCCTCGTTGTATATCAATGTTTCTCCTACCCCCTTTTTAAATGTTTCTACCTCAACAAATCCATCACGGACGAGCTGGAGTGTATCAAGATCTCCTGTTAGTATTGTGACAAAAAATCCCTTCTGTTCGGTGAATATACGCGCAAAAGTTCCTATAATATCGTCGCCTTCATATCCTGGGGCTTCACATGTATAAATACCAAACTTTGTAAAAAGCTCACGCGATTTTTTTATTTGTGAAACAAGTTCGTCTGGTGCTTTTGGGCGATTTGCTTTATATTCTTCAAACTCTTTTTTTCTGAATGTTGGTTCAGGTCTATCAAACGCAGCAACCGCATAGTCAGGCGACTTTTCTTTAAGGACCCGGAGAAGTGTGTTCGCTGTTCCATACAACGCACCTGTCGGCTCCCCATTTTTTGAAACAAGAGGGGGAAGCGCGTGAAAAGATCTATGAATTAGCGAATGAGCATCTATAAGAAGAACCCTTTTCATTTTTTTATTGTGATTATTCTCTCCCCAACCTTTTTTCCGTGTTTCAAAAAAATCCATGTCGCGGTTTTAGGAATTTCTTTTCGTATTGTACTCGCCCACTCAACAAGGACGATATTTTTTTTGTTTTTCGTTTCTTCAAAAAAACCAACATATTCCAATTCTCTCGTTTTTTGTATGCGATAAACATCCATGTGCACGAAAAAATTTTTTCCACCACACACCCGATATTTTTTCTTTATAGTAAAGGTCGGGCTTACAATTCTTGTTTTTATACCAAGACCACGCGCGAATCCTTTTGCAAAAACAGTCTTTCCAGAACCCAAATCTCCTACAAGAGCAAAAACAATTGCATGCCCCAACCCCCTTTTTATGAGAATTTTTTGTGCGATGTTTTCCCCAAGATCCAGCGTTTCCCGAGCAGAAAATGTTTTGTATTTCATTTCACTTTTCCTAAATTAACCCACTTTCTTTGAAAGGGATTCCTAAGTGTTTGTACGCATCTCTTGTTGCAATCCTTCCCAAAGATGTTCTTTCCAAAAACCCGACATTCATAAGAAACGGCTCATACACGTCTTCAATTGTTCCAACTTCTTCAGAAAGCGCAGCCGCGAGAGCTCTTATTCCAACGGGGCCACCGCGGAATCTTTTTATAAGTATTTCAAGAAATTCACGGTCCACCCTTTCAAGTCCCCGTGCGTCTATTTCAAGCAAATTCAGTGTTTTTTGAGCTATATCTCCATCAACCATTCCTTTGTGATATACCTCCGCATAATCACGGGCTCTTTTTAGAAGCCTGTTTGCCGTGCGAGGAGTGAATCGTGAGGCATGCGCAAGAAGAGAAACAGCTTCATCGTCAACGCTAGTTCCAAGCATGCGCGCGGATTGTTTTATTATCTTTTTTATGTCTTCGTGTGTGTAATAATCCAGCTTTATTGTTGCTCCAAAACGCGACCTAAGCGGATTTGAGAGGAGATTCACTTTTGTTGTGGCAGCGATGATTGTAAATGGGGGAAGGTCAAGAGAAAACGTGCGCGCAGACGGCCCCTTTCCCACAATAAAATGAAGTTTTCTGCTTTCAAGAGCGGGATAGAGCACCTCCTCAACAAGTTTATTAATACGATGTGCTTCGTCTATAAAAAGGATTTCGTGTGGTTCTATATTACTCAAAATTGCGGCAACATCTCCTGCTTTTTCAAGCGCGGGCCCAGTTGTTGATCTCACGTTTGCGCCCATTTCTTTTCCTACAAGATATGCAAGCGTTGTCTTCCCAAGTCCAGCCTGTCCGTAGAAAAGGAGGTGATCACAACTCTCTTTTCTTTTTTTTGCGGCATCAATAATGAGACGAAGGTTTGTTTTTGCTTTTTCTTGTCCTATATACCCGCTCCACGTTGTTGGCCTGAGCGCCACATCCACACTCTTTTCCTCGTCCTCTGTGGTTTTTTTCTTTGGCATACAGATATATTTTAAACCACTTTGTCCTCAAAGTGTATCCTTTCGCTTATTAAAAAGACGCTTCACACAACACATTTTTCGCTATTGACATTTCTTTTTTGGCAGGTATTATTTGTGATTAGCAGAGTTAGATCTTCCAAAAATGCTGTTTTTCATTGAAAAACGCTGGGTTTTTGCGACCCCCTGAGGGCTATTGACAAATATATTATAGTGTGATAGAATTATACCAGTATCCTGATAATAAACCTGTGGGCAAACGGATTCCTTCTTAAACAACTTCAGGATTATCCTGCTCCGGCTCGATAACTCCTCGGAAGAATCAGTCTTTTTCTGAAATATAATTTCGGAAATTGTGTTTTACACGGCCTAACGGCTTTTTGCCCACGGATTTATTATCGGGATTTTTTAATAGGAGAAATAAATAATTTTATACAAAAAATAAACAAAAAAACGTCGCGAAAGCTTTGCGACGTTTTTTGTTTTCTTCTCTAACAATCTAATACCTAACCATCTAAAAATCTAATTTCTATTCCCCCCACCACTCAATTTTTCCGGCGAGACGCTCCACCTCCGCGATACTTGTTACTCCTTTTAACGCCTTCAAAAACCCGTCTTCTTGAAGCGTCACCATTCCTTCGCTTCGCGAAGCGGATTTAAGTTCTAGTTCTGTTGGGTTTTTATAAATTAATTCCTCCATCTTTTCGGAAATAGAGAAAAGCTCAAATATAGAAACCCTTCCTTTGTATCCGATTCCGGCGCATTCGGGACATCCTTTTGGTGTATACATAGAAATATTTTCATATTCCGATTTATTAACGCGCGCTGGGAGATTTTCAATAAATCTTTTTACCCTTTCTTTTTGCGCGTCAGTGAGTAAAACCTGTGTTTTACATTTAGGACATAGGACGCGCACAAGACGTTGAGCGATAACAAGATTCAACGCTGGGCCGATAATTTGTGGTTTCGCGCCAAGATCAATAAGGCGGGGGATTGCTCCGACCGCATCGTTTGTGTGGAGTGTGGAAAAAACAAGATGACCCGTAAGAGACGCGTTCATGGCAATTTCCGCGGTTTCTTTGTCGCGTATTTCTCCAACAAGCACAATATCCGGATCTTGTCTTAAAATTGAACGAAGCCCGCTTGCGAATGTGTAATTCGCGTCGGAGTCAACTTGTGTTTGAGAAATTCCCTCAAGATGGTATTCAATTGGGTCTTCAATTGTTATGATTTTTATCTCTGGGTTTGTAATAAATTTTAGGAACGCGTAGAGCGTTGTTGTTTTTCCAGATCCTGTTGGCCCAGTGTTTAATATGAGACCGTTTGGCCTCTCAATTTCTTTTTTTATGATTTCAAGGTCATCTTTTCTCCATCCCAATTCCTCAAGGTTTGCTTTTAGAGAAAGCGGATCAAGAAGACGCAAAACAAGCGTCTCACCAAATTCGGAAGGAATAACAGACGTTCTCACCTCAACGTCGCGCCCACTTAACTTTATAGTGAATCGTCCGTCTTGTGCTTCATCGTGCACATTTAATTTCAAACTTGAAAGAAGTTTTATTCTTGTTACAACCGATTTATAAATTACTTCGGTGAATTCTGAAAAGATTGTATGAAGAAGTCCGTCAACACGGAGGCGGAGCGCGTTTCCCTCTTCGCTCGGCTCAAGGTGAATATCAGAGGTCTTCATTGACAAAGCACCAGCAAGTATGAGTTCAAGTACTTGGGAAGTAAAAGGACTCTTAAAACTTTTTATTGCCAATGTAAAATCAGAAAGACTTTTTATTTGTGATTGAAATTCAACTATGCGCGCCTCGTTTATTTCAACGCTTCCAGATATTTCTTTTACCTCTGTGACGTATTGATAATATGACCAAGCATGTTGTAGCGAGGCCATAGACGAAACAGCAATATGAACGTCAAAATTTTTCTTCAACAAATCAATACAAGCCGATGACTCAGGAAGAGACGGATTGAAAGCGACAATAAAAAGTTTTTTTTGATTTATTTGAAAGGGGGAAAGAAGCGCCTTTTTTGCTTCTTCTTCTTTTATTTTTTCAAACGCCTTTAACTCTATTGGTGTTTTGGAGGCGACAAGATCAAGATAGGGAAGACCAAGTTTTGACGCGCGTCTTTTCGCATCGTTTTCCTCTCCCAACCTTCTTTGTTTTTGAAGTTGTTCCTGAAGTTTTTTCGCGAGAAACATTATTATTATTTTACCTCTTTTTATAAAACGCGCATAGAAGAAAAATATTGACTATTTTCTTTTAATGTATTATTGTTTTGTTAGGTAATTAAAAACGGAGGCGTGAAATGAAGCGCTTTTTTATTTTCCTGTTTTGTTCTTTGTTTTTATCTTCCTGCTGGTACAGACTCACTGTTTCCAGTGAGGATTTAAAAAACACAGGAAGACAAATTTTAAATGGTGAGCGAATAACATTTCGCGAAGC
>CAZVSK010000004.1:7486-15859 GCA_964630035.1 uncultured Candidatus Saccharibacteria bacterium | reverse complement strand
TAAAAAACACAGGAAGACAAATTTTAAATGGTGAGCGAATAACATTTCGCGAAGCTAGACTCACAGTGATTAATGTGAGTGGAATAGATTGCCTTCTTGATTTTAATGGAAATCATTATATATGCTCAAATGCAAGTAAAATTATCTACTCTATCCCACTCGCCGGTTTTATAGGAGACAATAGGGAAATTGTGATAAGCGTTGTCGCAATTGCTTCAAAATATCCTGAAGTAAGGTCTGCGATAAAAAGATGGATGGTAAGTGGTTGGAGATACCAATCCAATCACGAAACATGGATTCTTGAGTATTCAAAAGGCTCCCTTGTGTTCAGATATTATTAAAAACCCCCGATGCATATCGGGGTTTTTTGTTTTATAATGCACATATGATTTTCTGTCTTTACGGTCCAGATTCATATCGGCGCAGAGAAAAACTAACAGAGCTTCTCGCCCCCTATAAAAACAAATATGACAATACGGACATACGCGAGATAGATTTTGAGGAAACCGAAGACGCATGGAAAGAGGCGAGGGATTTTTTGAATCAACCCTCAATGTTTGTTGATTCAAAGGTTCTTGTTGCAAAAAACGGAACAAAAGATCAAAACAAAGAATGGGCCGTTGTTCTTAAGTCGCACCTAAAAAGACCAAAATCTTTCATATTTCTTTACGAAAATGAAACACCATCAGGGGACTTTTCTTTTTTATTAAAACCACCAACTCAAAAAAAAGAGTTTGCAGAATTATATGGCCACAACCTTGAAATTTTTGTAAGAGAAGAGGCGGGGCGCTTGGGCCTTATTTTCAAGGAGGTTGCTGAAAAACGCCTCATATCAACACTTTCTTCTTTTAAAGAAAACAGATCTTGGCGCGCCGTAATGGCTCTTCAAAAACTTTCTCTTGCTTTTCCAAAAGGAACACCGATTGAAGAGGAGGGTGTTTCTATATATGTGAGAAACGATATGAAAGAAGAGGTTTTTTCATTTGCGAAGACCATTCTATACGGGGTATCTATTGCTTCAAAAATCAATGCATTTGAGAAGTTTCTTCTGCAAAAGGAATCTTCTGCCCATCTTTTCAACCTCATGTCTTTACTTGCAAAAGGAAGCTCTGCAATTATACTCGCAGATCATGATGTTGCGGTGAAAAGCGGAAAAATTGGGTATGAGGAGGCGATTCTTGACGTTATTTTGAGCACAAAAAAAATTTCTTGAAGTGATTTTATATTAAAAACCCCCGCCTAAAGCGGGGATTATTTTATTTTTTTTGAAAACCTTGATTTTATTCTGTTTGCCCTACCCTTTTTGATGAGGCGCACCTTTTTCATTTTGTCTATTTTTTTATAAACCTCGGAAAGGTATTTTTTTGCCTCTTCTTTTTTTCCGGAATCAACAAGTTTTTTAAACTTCTTTATAATAAACTTCATATTCGCCCTTCTTTCGGCGTTAACAACTCGTCTTTTAACATTTTGTCTTAGGGCTTTTTGTGCAGATGATGTTCTTGGCATAGCGATACAATACTAAACTACGATATTAGAATCGTCAACCCCACCATAAGCACACACAAACAAAAGCATTTTTTTGGGTAGGTAGATCGCGATCTTGGTTTATATAATATAAATGAGACACACAAGCATCGCATATATATTCTATATTTGGTTTCTTTTTTATATTCCCCACAATTTTTTCTTTACACACGACCGACACCGTTAATAACAGTTTTCATACAACCCAATAAATTATATCGTGATATAATAAAAACAAATGATTCACACACTTAAGGGATTAATTGAAGAGCGAGGAATTGGATTTTTTATTCTACAAGTGGGGGGAATCGGATTTAAAATATATACAAACACGCGGTCTTTTGAGAATTTACGACCCACAAAAGAGGATTCACGCGTTTTTTGTTTCCTACACTTTTCAGACAACCAACCCCTACTTTTTGGTTTTTTTGATGAACCGTCGCTTTCTCTTTTTACTCTTTTAAACAAAGTTCCTGGTGTTGGCCCAAGAACAGCGCTCAACGTCCTTGATGTTGATTCTGTGGAAAACATCACAGCGGCAATACTTGAAAAAAGGGTTGACCTTATTGTTCGTGCACCAGGAATAGGGAAGAAGACCGCGGAGAGGATTATTATAGAGCTCCAAAACAAACTCCACCTCGGATCTTCTTCTGAGATCACAAAAGAGATGGATGTTGATGCAGACGTAGAAGGCGCGCTTGTGGGTCTTGGATATAGTGAAAAAGAGGCAAAAAAAGCTCTTGGCGCGATAGGAGCAGAAAAAGGAGAAGGATTTGAGAACAGGTTAAAAAGAGCTCTGAAAGAAATTGGAAAACAAAAATAGACACATCTTATTTTATTTACATGAAATTGACTTTTTACGGAGGCGCTCGATCTGTAACTGGCGCAAATTATCTTCTTGAGTCGGGGGATGCGAAAATACTCATTGATTGCGGTCTTCATCAAGGATCGCATTACTCCGAAGATCTTAATTTTCAACCCTTTCCTTATAATCCGAAAGATATTAATTTTGTTTGCATCACGCACGCGCACATAGATCACTTGGGAAGAGTTCCACAACTCGTTAAAAGTGGTTTTTCCGGAGAAATTTATTCAACACCCCCAACAAAAGACGTGGCGGAATTTCTTTTGCTTGATGCCGAGAACATTCTTCGCGAGGAAGCAAATGAAAGATCTCTCCCACCCATATATACAGAAACTGATATTGTGAAAGCAATGGGATTGTGGCACAAAAAGAGTTATCACGAGAAGTTTTTACTCGGACCTTTTGAGGTTGAATTATATGACGCCGGACACGTTCTTGGATCCGCCTCTGTTGTTGTTCGCGCCGAGGGAAAAGTTATTGTTTTTTCTGGAGATTTGGGAAATATTGAAACGCCATTTATAAAACCTATTGAGGACGTTCCTATTAAGGCAGACGCGGTTCTTATTGAGTCTGCCTATGGAGGAAGAATCCACGAAAAACTCCTTGAGAGAAAAGCGGAGTTGGAGACAATAATAAAGGAAACAGCTAAAAAATCTGGAACGCTTCTAATTCCCGCGTTCGCGCTTGAACGTACGCAGGAGATGATATTTGAGTTGAATGATCTTGTAGAAAACGGGTCTGTACCAAGAATTCCTGTATATATAGACAGCCCCCTCGCCATAAAACTTACCTCAGTTTATCAAAAGTACTCTCGCGACCCTAATTATTTTAATGAAAGCGCACTCGGACAAATTTTTGAGGGAGATGATATTTTTAATTTCCCAAACCTTCATATGACAGTGACACAAGAAGAATCAAAGGGAATATCTAAAATACCACCACCCAAAATAATTATTGCCGGAGCCGGAATGTCTCAAGGGGGGAGAATACGCGAACACGAAAAAAGATATTTAAGCGACGATAAAAATACAATTCTTTTTGTTGGGTTTCAAGCGAAAGGATCGTTAGGGAGAGGAATTCTTGAAGGCGAAAAAGAAGTTTTAATAGGTGGAGAAAAGATAAAGATAAGAGCGCGAGTTGAATCAATAAGTGGATATTCTGCTCATGCAGATCAAACACAACTTGTGAGATGGCTTTCTTCCATGAATAAGGTGGAAAAAGTTTTTGTGGTTCAAGGGGAAGATAATGAATCAGAATCTCTCTCAGATAAAATAAAAAAAGAACTTTCTCTTGATTCTCGTGTTCCTTCTTTTGGTGAATCTGTGATGATATAATAAAATTCTGAAAAATATATGCTGAGAAAAAAAAGAGAAAGCACACAAAAGGAATCAGATAAAAACAAAACCGATTTTATCGGAAGATTGAGATATAAAATATGCGTGTCTGGAGCTGCAGACACAGGACACTGCGCCGAGACGACCAGAGAAAAAGCTGAAGAAATAGGGAGAGAGATTGCGAGAAGAGGGTGTGTTCTTGTGACGGGGGCAACAACAGGAACTCCATATTGGGCGGCAAAAGGAGCAAAAGAAGAAGGCGGAATGGTCATAGGGATATCGCCAGCGGCAACAAAAACAGCACACATAAAAACATACAAACTCCCCACCGATTATCATGATGTCATCATATATACCGGATTTAATTATTCTGGCAGAAACCTTCTTTTGGTGCGCTCTTCAGATGCTGTTGTTGCAATTTGTGGACGAATAGGAACCCTGAACGAATTTACTATTGCTTTTGAAGATGAAAAACCAATAGGCGTGCTCGAGGGTACGGGCGGAATTGCTGACGAATTAAAAGGAATTGTTGAGCGCGCACATAAAGGGCCTGGGAAAATTGCTTATGCAGATACACCAAAAGAGCTTTTAGATAAATTAATTGATATAATTGAATCAGAGGAAAAAAGATAAAAGGCCGAACATTTTTTATTAAACACATGCCAAAAAAAACAGCGGAGAAAAAACCAATAGGCGTTGTGACTCATTATTTTGGGGGTATAGACGTTGCCATTGTGAAATTCAATAAAGCGGTTAAGGTTGGGGAAACAGTTCACTTCAAGGGAGCAACAACTGATTTTTCAGAAAAGATAAAATCCATGCAGTATGATCACAAAAGTATAGATTCCGCCAAAAAGGGGCAAGAAGTTGGAATCAAAGTTGGAGATAAGGTTCGCGAAGGCGATGAGGTTTTTGAAGCCGAATAAAAAACACTTTTGATATGAAAAAATCGGCGATTCTTTCGGTGGGTTTGCTCGCCGGTACTATAATTGGTGCCGGCATTTTTTCTCTTCCTTATATATTTTCAAAAATCGGTTTTATTCCGAGTGTTCTATATCTTTTTGTTTTTGCTGGAGTATATATATCTTTTTATTTTATGTATTCATCTCTACTTTTAAAGGAAGAGGGGAAACACGATTTTTTCAGACTCGCCGAAAAGTATCTACCCAGTAAATTTTCAAAATGGGCATCTTTCATTATTTTAGGAGAGTTGATTTTTGCACTTGTTGTGTATCTTTCTCTTTCCGTGTCTTTTTTAGAATTTGGCTTTGGAGTAAGTGGGATTCTTCCTGTTTTTGCGTTTTGGTTAATAGGGTCAATTTTTTTATTTACAAAACTTGATTGGCTTGGGATTGCAGAACTTATTGGGGTATTTTCAATTGTGGCGATAGTAATTTTTATACTCTTTCTTGGTGGTTCTACAAACGACTTTTTTATCATTAAAACATTTCCCGATTCATTTGATTGGAAAATAATGCTTTTTCCATTCGGACCCCTCCTTTTTTCTTTTTCTGGACGTCCCGCAATTTCAAAAATTATTGAGGAGTATAAAAAATCAAAAAAATCAGGAGCCACATTTTCACTCAAAAATACAATTATCTTAGGAACAATTCTCCCAGCGCTCGTCTATCTCTTTTTTGTTTTGGGTATTTTTCGTCTTGGGGGTGATATTTCTCCTGATGCGCTTGGTGGTCTCTCTTTTTTGCCCCCCCTTATCAAAACACTTCTTGGATTTTTGGGTTTTATGGCGCTTTGGACATCTTATGTAATGATTGCGACAAACATACGCGACATCATTGTATATGATGTTAAAAAAATAAGGTTTATTGGGATTATTATTCCTCTTTTTCTCCCACTCACCCTTTTCTTTTTGGGGTTTAACAATTTTATTTTTGTTCTTGGTCTTGTTGGTGGAATTTTTATCGCGCTTGAGGGGATTTTTGTTGTGCGCATGTGGCAAAATGCTTTTCGCGCCCACCCAATGAGAAGACCAGCATATGTCTTATATATAATATTTCTCATTGCGGCGATATATGAAATATTCAACCTTGTTTTTCATTTTCAATAAATAAGAACATGCACAAAAAAGAAAAGATAAAAACGTTTTTTCTTCAATTTTCAATTTTCGCTTTTTTTTGCTCAATTCCAATAGGGACAAAAAAATTTATTATGTCCTTTGGTGATGGGACGAGTGAGTTTGATTCTCTTTTTCTTTTTGCTTCCGATTTTGTTTTTATATTTATCCTTCTCTTTTTTATTTTAGGATACGGAGAGCCAAAAAATGCACTTTCTGCCCTACTTTCTTTTGTTATAAACAAAAGAAAAATCTTTTGGCTTTTTCTCTTTCTTTGTTTTTCTGTTTTTTCAGTTTTTCTTTCACCAACCCCTCTTTTGGGGGTATATGCGTTTTTTCGTCTCTTTTTTTCAAGCATTCAGTTTTTATTTATTTATTTCCTTTTTGAAAAGAAAATTATTTCTTACCGCCTTTTTGCGTGGAGCATTGTGCTTTCCGCGCTTTTTCAGTCTGTACTCGGATTTCTTCAATTTATTTTACAAAAAAGCGTCGGTGCGTGGTTTTTGGGGGAGTCCGTTATTTACGAGTTTTCCCAAAATGTGGCGAGAATTTTTGTTTCTGGTGCCCCATTTTTGCGCGCATACGGAACAATGGCGCACGCCAATATTCTCGCTGGGTTTCTTGCGCTCGGACTTTTCGCGTGTCTCTATCTATGGATATCAAAAAAAGAAGAAATATATTTTTTTCCGCGGGCCCAATTTTTACAAAAAAAGATCCTTTTCCCTGTTGTATTTTCTTTATCTCTTTTTTCCATTCTTATAGGACTTGCGCTCACATTTTCCCGATCAGGTTGGATTGTCGCAGTTTTTGGCACAACACTCATTTTTTTATTGGGATTTCTTTATAAAAAAACAAGAAAAAGAACGGCGGGCGCGCTCCTTGTTTTTCTCTTTTCGCTTACTATTTTATTTTTTTCTCTTGGGTGGGCGATTTTTCCAAGAGCATCACTTTCACTCACAGAGCCATCTGTAAATTATCGTATTCTCTATAATCAAATCGGAAAAGATATTATTTCGGAAAGACCAATGGGTGTTGGTGTCGGTAGTCAGGTTATTTTTTCTGAAAAGCGGGGTTTATATGAAAAACATGGAATTACAGAGAAGAATGATTTTCAGCCGATACATAACCTTTTTATTCTCATTACCTCAGAGACAGGAATATTTGGAATCGCGTCTTTTTTATTTTTTTTGCTTTCTTCTTTTTTCCCATCTTTTCGTGTTGGGCAAATTTTGAATTTTTTAAAAAACGCACCACCCGAGTACTTGTTTTCCGCGACAGCCCTTTTATCTCTTCTTTTGTTTGGTCTTTTTGATCATTTTCTTTGGACCATTCAAGCGGGACGCCTAATGTTATGGGTTTTTTTAGGTCTTGTATTCGGTGCTCAATTTCAGAATAATACGAGTGCGTCCTCGTAGTTTAATGGATAGAACGCCGGCCTCCGAAGCTGGAAATAGAGGTTCAACTCCCCTCGAGGGCACAAGCCTGAGTTTGTCCGCTATTGGTGGAAAACTGGAAATATGGGTTCCCTGCCCGACTGCAGGCGGGAACTCCTCTTGAGGGCACAAACCAATCTGCACGTATGGATGATTTTTCTCTGTGGTGTTTAAATAAATACATGAGAAAGAAATCACCCAAAAGTCTTCTAGTACAGAAAAATATTTCTCTCAAAAAACACACAACATTCGGAATTGGTGGAAAAACAGAATTCTTTTTTAATGCTAAAACGCCTGAGAGCGTGATTCATGCGCTTGCTTGGGCAAATTCGCGCGGAATTGCGTTTCGTATTTTTGCAGGAGGGAGCAATGTGTTTTTTTCAGACGGAACACAAAAAGGACTTACGGTGCGTGTGTGCGGGGGAAAAATAAAAAAAGAAAAAAGTAAATTATGTGTGGATGCCGGAGTTTCTCTTTCGCGCCTTGTTCAAAGATCAATACTGGAAGGATTGGGTGGTTTGGAAACACTATCAGGAATCCCTGGAACTGTAGGAGGGGCAATCTATGGAAATGCTGGTGCATACGGAAAATCTATAGGGGAAAGTGTTTCCGAGGTGCAAATATATGATGGAAAAAAGATTTTTTGGATGAAAACACCAAGGACGATATTTGGATATCGTGATAGCATTTTCAAAAAAAAGAAATGGATTATTCTCCGTGCGAAATTTTTGCTTCAAAAAAAGAAAAAAGAAATTCTTCGCGCCGAATCACTTCGTATTATTCGTGTGAGAAAGGCAAAATACCCCCCAAAAATCAAATGTCCCGGAAGTTTTTTTAAGAACATTCTTGTGAAAAATATTTCAAGAAAAACAATGAAAAAAATTGATCAATCTGAAATTATTGAAGGTAAAATTCCGGCTGGGTATATTCTTGAATCTATCGGCGCAAAAGGAATGCGCGAAGGTGGCGCAGAAGTTGCTCATTTTCATGCGAATGTTATTGTGAACAAAAGAAATGCAACTGCGAGCGACGTAATCAAGCTTTCGGAGAAACTAAAAAAACGCGCCGAGAAAAAATTTGGCATAAACTTAGAGGAAGAAGTTGTTAAGTTATAATAAAGGTGGTATGCAGAAAAAAGAGGAG
>CAZVSK010000004.1:0-7386 GCA_964630035.1 uncultured Candidatus Saccharibacteria bacterium | reverse complement strand
TTAGAGGAAGAAGTTGTTAAGTTATAATAAAGGTGGTATGCAGAAAAAAGAGGAGCTTATAAAACTTGAAGAAGAAATTGCGAAAGACAAAACACTTCCGTTCTACGAAGGAGCTAATCTCGTTTTTGGCGAGGGAAACCCTGATTGTAGTGTTCTTTTTATAGGAGAAGCGCCAGGACAAAAAGAAGACGAACTAAAACGCCCTTTTGTTGGAAGAGCTGGAAAGCTTCTTGATAAACTTATTGAAGCAGTTGGGTGGAAGAGAGACGATGTTTATATCACAAACATCGTAAAAAGACGCCCGCCCATGAATCGTGACCCAATCCCATCAGAAATTGAAGCGTATAAACCATATCTCACAAGACAAATAGAAATCATTAATCCTAAAATTATCGCTACACTCGGAAGATTTTCAATGAATTATTTTCTTCCTGAGGCGAAAATTACACGAGATCAGGGGAAGATTTTCAGAATCGGAAAAGAAAGACTTTTAATTCCTTTGTTTCACCCAGCCGCAGGCCTTCGTTCAACGGAAATGCTGAAGGGTCTTACACAAAGCTTCCACAAACTCCCAATTATTGTGAAAAAGCATCAGATTCTTATTCAAGAATCAACCAAAAAAAAGGAAGAAAATAATAGTCCTCAATCAAGTTTTTTATAGACGGATGCGCTTTTTTGCCCCGTCGGCTATAATAAATAGTGAAAGCATTTTTTGCATGCATTTTGCCGTGACATATCTTTTTGGGAGAATTACATACAGATTATTTGATTTTGCACGCCGTTGGTATGCTGGTAGCGCGCGCACATATCTTAATTTTGTTATAAATGTTTTTGAATGGCTTGATAAGACATTCGCGTGGAAAATCACAGCGCGCTATATTTTTAGACCACTATACGGCGACTATTCTTTTGTTGGGTATGTTTTTGGATTTCTTTTTCGTTTTTTCAGGTTGATAATAACAACAGTTGTGTATGCGCTGGTTTTTCTATTTGCTATTTTGATTTATATTATATGGCTTTGTATTCCTATTTTTATCATCTATAAGATTTTCTCTTCATAAACATGGAATCATATTTCAAAGACAACAGACTTTTTCTTTCGGGGTTTGGAGAATCAATTGTACGCATAACAACTTATGCGTCCTATATCTTTCTCGTTTCTGCATGTGTTGTTATGTTTTTGTCCGACATAGAATCGCTTAGGTGGGCATCTCTTCTTTTGGGATTTTTTCTTATTGACAGAGTGATTCGTGCTGGAGGGGGAGAAAAATCTATAGGTGATCTACAGAGGTTAAAAAATAAAAATATAGCACTTGCTTTCACTCCGACGTCTTACAGAATTTTAAGCGCGTGCCTAAGAAGGTCTTTAACCACAGGAGAAGATATATATTTTGTTCTTGCCAGCGAGCTCCTAAAAAAAAGAGAAATTCATGGGGTTCTCGCTCGTCTAAATATTGATCATAGGGAATTCAGGGAAAAAATTACAAGGTTCTTGGAAGAAGGGACAGAAAAAAGAAAAAAAGAGGAACTTTTGAAAATCACCAACAAAATTGCCGAAATAGCTTATGAAAATGCCGTCACCACACACGAAAAGTTTGTTGAGCCAAGAAATATTTTTTCTGCGGTTGTTTCTGGGGGCGGGATGAAGATGCAAAAAGTTATGAATCTTTTTAATATTGTGGAAAACGACATATCAGAAGCGATTATTTTTGGACGATATTCAAAGTTTTTCTCAAAACTAAGAAGAATTCCAGCCTTTCTCGGAGGGCTTGTGTATGAATCAAGAATAATTCGCAAAAGAGTTGTTAACAGAGCTTGGACTTCTCGCCCAACCCCAATACTGGATGAATATTCAAGAGATCTGACAGCAATGGCAAAAAGGGAGAAAATAGGTTTTCTTATAGGTCACAAAGAGGAATATGAGGAGATATTAAGGGTTGTATCGCGCCCCGGGAAACCAAACGCGCTTCTTGTTGGTGAGGCGGGATCTGGAAAATCTACAATTGTTGCACATCTTGCGCTTTCTATGAACAAAGACAATGTGCCAAGCGTGCTTTTTGACAAAAGACTTATTTCTTTGGATATCACAAGACTTGTGTCTGGCGCCGTACAAGAAGAGCTCGCGGGACGCATACGAAAAATAGTTGAAGAGATTCTTCTCGCGGGCAACATCGTTCTTTTTATACCAGACATACACAATCTTTTTAAGACATCCCCCACACAATCAATTAATGCTATGGATCTTTTTCTTCCCCTTATTGTGAATGGAGAGATTCCTGTAATAGGCGACACATATCCGAGAGAATTTAAAACATACATAGAATCAAGAAGCGACTTCCTCAACCAGTTTGATGTTGTACAGATAAACGAAATATCCGAACAGGAAGCTGTGCGCTTTCTCGTATACAGAAGTATTCTTTTGGAAAAAGAGTTTAAGGTTTTTATCACGTTCGGTGCTATACGAAAGGCGGTTGAGATTGCGCACAGGTATTTCAGAAGCAAACTACTTCCAGGAAGTGCGTCTGATCTTCTTAAAGAAGCCGTTGTTTATGCACAGGATATAAAAGAAAAGATTCTAACACCCGAAATTGTTATAGAGATTGCAGAGAGGCAGAGTAGAATTCCTATACAAAAAGCATCAGGTACGGAAGTTGATCAACTTCTTAATCTTGAAGAGGAAATACATAAAAAACTTATTAATCAAAACACCGCCGTATCGGCTGTTGCACGCTCCCTAAGAGAATATAGAAGCGGGCTTTCGCGCCAAGGGGGCCCAATTGCATCATTCCTTTTTGTTGGACCTACCGGCGTAGGAAAAACAGAGCTTTCAAAAATACTTACTAAGATTCAATTTGGATCAAAAGACGCAATGCATCGTTTTGATATGTCGGAATATCAGGACAAACAGAGCATTTTCAGGCTTATAGGAAATCCTGATGGTTCAAAAACAGGTTCGCTCACAGATTCTGTAATGAAGGAGCCATACAGCCTCATACTTCTTGATGAATTTGAAAAAGCGCATCCGGACGTTTTAAACCTGTTTCTACAAGTGTTTGATGACGGAAGACTTAGTGATAGCTTAGGAAGAACTGTTAATTTTGAAAATACAATTATTATTGCTACATCAAACGCACATTCAGATTTCATAAAGAAGAAAATAGAAGAGGGAAAAACAATAGAAGATATAGCTGAAGAGTTAAAGAAAAAACTTACGGAGTATTTCAGGCCGGAACTTATAAACAGGTTTTCCGATATTATTGTTTTTCGGAACCTCTCAATGGATGAGATAGAAAAAATTACAGGACTTCTCATGGGAGATGTGTGTGAGCTTTTGGAAAACGTACACGGAATTTCTCTTTCTGTCGGAAAAGATGCAATTAAAAGAATATCAGAATTGGGATTTAGCCCCGTTTTCGGAGCGCGACCTCTCAGGCAGGTAATTTCTGAGAAGATAAGGGGAGTTCTTGCGGAAAAAATACTTAAAAAAGAAATCGCGAGAGGAAACTCTATTTTCGTGTCCTTAGAAGAAGGGGAATTTATATTTAAAGTGGTAGAATAATACAGCTATGACAAATATGACAAAAGAGGTGAGCGCGGGGATTATTATATATAGAATGACAAACGAGGGGCCGAAATTTCTCCTCCTCTATCACAGAGGGAGATACTGGAATTTCCCCAAAGGAAAACTGAATGAGGGGGAAAAGAATTTTTTTGCTGCGCTAAGAGAGGTGTATGAGGAAACAGGAATAGGTAAAAAAGACCTTATTTTTGTTGATTGGTTTAAAGCACAAGATCGCTTTACGTTTATTAAAAACAAAGAAAAGGTTTTTAAGGTGGTGAGTTATTATCTCGCGGAAACACACAAGATTTCTGTGAGACTTTCGCCAGATCCGGAACAACAAGGGTATGGGTGGTTTCTTTATAGAGACGCACTCCACATGCTTATACATCAAAATCTCAAGAAAAATCTTAAGAATGCATATGATCTCATTATTCGAAAAAAAGGTATACAAAGTCGTCAGGCAGATTCCACGGGGAAGGGTGGCTACATACGCAGGCGTTTCCGAGGCAATAGGGCACCCCAAAGCGGCGCGCGCGACGGGGAACGCACTCAATAAGAATAAAAACAAAAATGTACCATGCCATCGCGTCATTCTCTCGTCCGGAAAAATCGGGGGATATGTGTTTGGAAGCATGGAAAAGGAAAAAATTTTGAAACGCGAGGGTGTTTTGGTGGAAAGTGGGAAAATTAAATTTAAAAAACATCTTTTTAATTTTCAAAAATAAAAACCTCTGTTTTTGCAGAGGTTTTTAAATTATTTGAATGTTTTAAGACTATCAGAAAGTTCTTTTGGAATTTTCAATCTTTCCGTTTCATATTTTTCATATTTTTCCAGAAAGATTTCTTTAAGACTGTCGGTTTTTTCTGTAAGAAGAGCCAATTGTGCCGACACTCGGCGTTTTTCTCTTGTTGTTTTGATCGGTTTTTTCAACCTCTCTTGGAGAAGTAAAATCTCTCCTTCTTTTTCCCATATGTCTTTTTGCATTTCCTCAATTTTTTCCGATTCAATCCTTAAATCGTTGAATTTTTTGAGATCTTCAGGACTTGGGCCCTGAGAAACGTTAACAACAACTAAAATCACAAAAACAATAATAATAAAAAAAACGCCCAACCACTTTCCGCCTTTTCCGTATTTACGTTCCATTACACACCCCCTTGTTTTTAATGAGTGAAATCTACCCTCATAAAAGCAAAGAAAAAGAGGAGTGTCAAATAAGTTTTGACACCCCTCTTTATATTTAAAACAAACCTACTTTATATATTCCACTATCTTTTTGAATACTTCGGGATATGTTTTTGCTATTTCCGAAAGCACCTTTCTGTCCAAAACAACACCTTTTTTCTTAAGCCCGCTTATAAGAGCACTGTATTTTGTTCCATTCATTCTTGCTGCGGCATTAATCTGTGTTTGCCACAATGAGCGATAATTTCTCTTTTTTTCCTTTCGTCCCTTGAAAGATCGTGAAAGACCATGAAGAAGAGCCTCTTTTGCGGCGCGCTCCTTACTTTTTCTCCCCCATCTGTATCCTTTTGTTTTTTTTAAAAGGCGTTCGCGTTTTTTGTGCGCGATTACACCTCTTTTTACGCGTGTCATAGATGTACTCTTACTTTGTTTATATCCATATTGAGTCCGCGACCCTTTTTCTTTCGTCTGTATTGAGTTGAGCTTTTATTGCTCCTTGAGTGGCCGAGAGTCGTCGCTCTCCGCTTCATTTTTCCGTTTCTTGTAATCTTTATTCTTTTTGAAACACTTTTTTTCATAATCCGTATGTGAGAAAAATTCTACACTTTTTTGAGAATAATGCAACCCCGCGTTCTGCGCGTGCCTATTTTTTTCTCGCTACTTTTTTGTTATTTGTACATTAAAACCCCTTCCACCCTGTTTTGGATCCATTGTTTTTTGATAAGGTTCTTTAATAAGAGAAAGAAACTCATTGAGTTTTTGAAGAGCCCACTCCTTATTTCCTTTTTCTCTTCCTCTTAAAAAAAGATTTATTTCCACCTTATGACCCTCTTTTAAAAACTCTTCTGCTTTTAAAGCTTTTATTCTCAAATCGTTTAATGCGGCACGTGGTGTGATGCGCACTTGTTTCAACTCTTTGTTTTTTTGTGCCTGCCTTTGTTTTTTTTCTTCTTTTTCTTTTTGATATCTGAACTTATCAAAACTCATAATGCGAGCAACAGGAGGATTCGCTGAGGAGGAGACCTCAATAAGATCAAGGCTTTTTTCACGCGCAAGAAAAAGCGCTTGTTCGCGCTTTACTATGCCGAGATTTTCTCCCTTCTCATCAATGACACGGAGCTCCGGGGCGATTATTTGATTATTGATTCTGTTTTCTATGAGTGAATTATACCACACATCTTTTTAAAAAATAAAATAGGGCGTTTATTGACGGCGTGCCATATGCGGGATTAGGGTTATATAAGAACCATTGAAAAACAAATAAGGAGGAATCATCATGTTGCACTGGACATTTAAAGACGGGATGTCGGGGCTCCCGATTGTTGCCAAAAAAGAATGGATCAAGTCCCTCAAAGCTTCTTTATTTTCGCACCCAACACCCAATCAATCGGGATATTTTGTAAGAACGGGAGCGACAACAAAAAAAGGAAATGTTGTTTTTGGGGGCAACCATGAAATAGGGATTGCTGAAACAATAACTCACGGCGAAGAGGCGGTTATTGCAAGGGCACTTGACGAATTTGGGCCGGACGACCCAATTGAGGTTATTGCGTTTACAACTGATTATAATGCGGGAATAGGAAGCCCCTGCGGGAATTGCAGAGATGCTATATATGCATACACAAACCTCCACAAACTCGTCGTCATTGAAGGACAAAAAAACGGAGGGGAGGCAATTGTTGTGAAAGGAAAGATTTTTTTCAAGGACGTGAGGAAGCTTTCTCATCCAGATAAAAATGAAATCGGAAGATTGTTACAATCAAAAGGATTTTTATCTGCGCTTTGTGGTTTTGATATTGCATATGACATATATAGCAAAACAAAGAAGCATATATACGGCGTAGCAATTGTTTCAGAAAACGGATTAGTGTTTCGCGGGAGTCTAAGAGAAGACGCGTCTTATCATTCGGTATATCCAATTTCAAGCGCAATAGAAACATTCAGGAATTCGAGCGATGATCCGGAAAGGTTTTTTGTGAAAGAAATAGTTATTGTTTCAAAAACAGACGTTCCAGATGTTTTATATAAAGACAGACAACACGCAATGGAATTCGCGGAAGCAATTGGTTCAATGAGGGGAAACCACAAAACACCTATCCCAGTATTCATTATTTCTTTTGACGAGAAAAAAAGAGAAGCAAAAGAAGCGTATAGAACAAATACGACAGAATGGCTTCCATACAGGTTTTCCGCGGGAAATTTTGGAATGAGTGAAAAAATGAAAGAAGGTTTTAAAAAACTAAAACAACAGAAAGGAGGAAATTATGGGTGAAATAAAAAAAGTACGTTGTATTGATTGTGGCTCTGAAGCGAATAATCGCCTCACTGGAGGTTGTGTTCCTCCGTTTTCCGTAGTCTATGCATGTGATTTTTGTTCTCAAGAAAGAATTAACTATTTTGAAAAAAAGGGGGTTCCTAAAATAACAGGAAAGGAAGTTGAATTATGTGTTTTGTGTGGAGTAGAAACAGAATACAAACGCGACACGCCTGTTGATATGAGAGACTTTTATGTTGACGGAGTCGGTCAGTGTTGTTCAGAGTGTTTTCATTAGTTATAAAAACACCCCCGCCAAAAGCGGGGGTTTTACTCAATTAGTAAAAAAAGAATGCACAAATAAAAAGATTGAATTCTATCTGGTGG
>CAZVSK010000003.1:21433-38879 GCA_964630035.1 uncultured Candidatus Saccharibacteria bacterium | reverse complement strand
TTTGTTGCGGAGACAAACACAACCAAAAAGATTGGAGGAAAAACCAGAATAATGAACATAATCAACATTGCGAAGAGCGGGAAGCGCCGCAAAAACAAATCGTATTCTCTGTCCCCCATTTCCCCCTCCGGCCATAAATTCATAAAAAAGTTCCGCATGTGCGGCGTTCACTGTATCCATTGAATCTTTTGTATCAATGGAACGAAAAACATATTTTACATTTTCATATTCATATCCGCTAAATGCATAATATGCGTTTTTACAGTCTCTTAGATCATTTCCAGAAAAATGTATACAATTTACAACATTTCCAAATTTTCTTATTGTTGCATTCCTTACTTTTAGAAATTCATCTTCCAAAGCAAACTTTGTTGTATAACTACCAAAATGAATTCCGCTTAAAAGATCTGCGTATTCCTCTTTTGTGTATTGTTTATTTCTAAAATAATATTTTTTATTTCTCAGTCCGGAGCTCATAAAACAACTCTGACAATTCGAACAATCAAAAAGGAACCAAGAATCCATACACCCTCTACAATCATAAAGAAAATGTGAATTATAATTTTTATCTCCTTTTATCCCCTGATAACAGTCTTCACAGCGAGAGAGTTCAAACCCGTCAACAATTTTTCTTGATCCATCAATATTTTTTGAATACATAACATCTTCAGACCCTTCTACGGTAGAAAATGACATATATATATTCTTTCCGTCTGCAACAAAATTTGCATAGGGAGTATCAACAGAATTTCTTATTTGCAATCCCATATAAGGAACTTTGTGAAAAAGCTCATTAAACTGCTCAAAAAAAGGACGGGAAAAATCGTAATCCGTTCCATAGGAAAGCGGATCCCAATTATCAGACCACCAACATTCCTGACAATATGTGTTCATCCCACTTTCTTCTCCATACATTGAAAGCATGGATTTTTTACAAAAATTACATTTTGTTTTTTTTAGCATTCTTTCATTTCTCCATGTCAGTCTTCTCACTAACCTACACTCCGGACAAAATGTCGGTGGAGGAACGTCCATTTTTTTGTAAAACTGGAAATCTTCAGGTTCAATGGAAAAGGTTAATTTACAATTTTGGCACGTTCGTTCTTCTTTCATAGATTTGTTTTACAGCTTGCCCGAATGACCAAATCTATTTGGTTGGGCGGGTTTTGGCATATCTTTTGTTCTCTATTCATAAGTTTAATATTTATCAGCCCAAGGCTGATCCCTGCCAGACCGGCAGGCGGGCGCCTCGGGCAGACAGTTCTGATATTATTTGATTTCTTGATTCATTAGTATATTTAAAATTGATTGGAAATTAGAAATTAAGAATTGGAAATTTTTATTATACTTACTACTTTATACTAAATACTTTTTATTGCTTTCTCCTCAATACTCTCCTAACCGCTTCTTTTATATCTTTTACGCCCATTCCATATTTTTCTATAAGCTCGTTAGGTTTTCCTGACTCGCCAAATGTGTCATGTATTCCCACAAATTCAATTGGAACAGGAAGTTTTTGCGCGAGAAGTTCTGCAACAGCACCTCCCAATCCTCCGGCTATTTGATGTTCTTCCAACGTCACAACTGCGCCTGCTTTTTCTGAAACTTCAAGTATTTTTTTCTCGTCAAGGGGTTTAACTGTATGACTATTCAAAACGGAAACATATATTTTCTCTTTTTCTAATTCTTTTGCGACAATAAGAGCATTGTATAAGAGCATTCCGCATCCTATCACAGCAACGTCCACTTTCTTTTTTGTCCCACTAGGCATCCACATAATTTCAGCCTTCCCTAATGTGAAAGGAGTTTCTTCCGTTGTCATAATCGGACTCTTTTCCCGCCCGAAACGAATGTAGACGGGACCCCAAATCTTCGCCGATGCAATGGTCGCTTTTCGCGCTTCAATTGCGTCGCACGGCACCACAACTCTCATATTCGGAATTGCCCGCATAATCGCAATATCTTCCGTTGCTTGGTGAGTCGCGCCATCAGGCCCCACAGAAATACCTGCATGCGCCCCGCCAATTTTCACATTCGCGTCATTATAAGCAATCGTTGTCCGAATCTGTTCATAATTCCTTCCGGGAGAAAAAGTCGCGTAGGAGGAAATGAAAGGAATTTTCCCGCTTATGCCGAGTCCTGCCGCAATTGTCGCCATATTTTGTTCCGCAACGCCCGTCTGGATAAAACGATTGGGAAATTTTTTGGCAAATGCATCAGAACGCGTTGATTCAGTGAGATCCGCACACAAAACGACAACGTGAGGATTTTCCTCTCCTGCCTTCACAAGACCCTCTCCGTATCCGTTCCGTGTCGGCATTTGCTCCACATCCGAATCAAAAACATTTTGATTGAGTTTTAATTGTTCGTTTAACATAATAATTTAATTTCGAATAACGACATATGAATTTCGATTGAATTTTTATTTACTTAATTTTTGAATTGAGATATTTATTCAAAATTCGAAACTCAAAATTTAAAATTAGTCTTACTGGTGTTCCGACTCTATTCTTTTTCCCATAGTGCGAAGTTCGTTAAGAGCTTTTTTCGCTTCGTCGGGCGTTGGTGGCTTCCCGTGCCATAAATAATCGCGTTCCATAAAACTTACCCCTTTTCCGGGAATAGTATGCGCAATAATCACTGTTGGTTTTTCATAAATTGCCTTCGCCTCATTCACTGCGTCTATGAAATCTTCAATATTATGCCCATCCACTTCAATCACGTGCCAATTGAATGCTTCATATTTTGCCCGAAGAGGCTCCAAAGGCATAACGGTTTCTGTATATCCGTCTATTTGTATATTATTCCTGTCCACTATAAGAATAAGATTTAAGAATTTTTGCTTACCAGCAAACATAACTGCTTCCCAAAAATTTCCTTCCTGATGCTCCCCGTCAGATGCGATACAATATGTCCAATATTTTTTATTATCCATTTCACCCGCAAGAGCGATACCAATCGCTTGAGAAAGCCCCGAACCTAAAGGACCGGATGTTGTTTCAATCCCTGGAAGTGATCCACGATGGGGATGTCCCTGCAAACGTGAATTTATTTTCCTAAGAGTTTTTAATTCCTCTAAAGGAAAATACCCCGCGTAAGCAAGAGTCGCATACTGAACCGGACATATATGCCCATTGGAAAGAACGATCCTGTCACGATCTGGTAAATTAGGTTTTTTTGGATTGTGATTTAAAATATGAAAATAAAGTGACGTGAAAATATCTGCCATACCGAGAGGTCCTGCAGAATGTCCGGAACCTGCGCTTAAAAGGGTCTCAATCACAATTTCACGTATGCGATTCGCTGTGATTTCAAGATATTGTATTTTTTTGTCATTAAGTTCTGGCATATTTTTATGAGTTTTTAAGAATGGAAAGCGCCTCATTGGGATCGTGTGAAGAAAAAATGAATGTGCTTGATGTTGCAATATCGCATCCCGCATCTCTTGTCTGTCGTGCGCGATCTGCATCAATCCCACCGTCCACTTCAATACGAACATCACTTCCTGTTTTTGCTCTTATGTATGAAATGTGTGAAAGTGCGGAATTGTTAAATACGCCTCCGGAAAATCCCGGAAGAACAGATAAAACTTGAAAAAAACTCACACGTGAGAGAAATGGGTCAATCGTCCGCACATCTGTGTGTGCCATAATTGAAATACCCAACTCAACCCCATGCGCATCGCACTCTTCTTTGACAGAAGAAAAATCAAAATGTGATTCCGCGTGGATAATAATTCTTTTTGCTCCAATAGCAATCCAATCGCGTAAAACTTTTTCCGGTTCCGATACCATAAGATGAACCTCTATTTTCGCGCGAATACCGTCTCCTATGGCGCTTTTAAAATCTTCGGCATTTTTCCACAATAGAACTGGAGCAAATATTCCATCAGCAACATCAATATGCACCCATTCGCACGCCAGTTTTTCCGCGATTGCAATTCTTTCGCGGACGCATGACTCTTCTTTGCAATTAATAACGGGAATGATAACCATTTTTACAATTCTTCTTTTCTCTCCACATCTGAAAATTTCCTTATAAAACCTTCTTCAATGCGCTGAAGTTTGTCTAATCTCCTCCTGAAACGCTCTTCTCTTGAAAATGGCGTCTCAATCCATGTGATAAGTATTTTTCTCACAACATCCGAAGTAAGATAGTCCGCTGGAAGAACGAGAACATTCACATCTTCGTCATTGCGCGCATCAAATGCCTGATCTGGAGTCGTGAGAAGTGCGGCACGAACGTTACGGAATTTATTTGCCGTAATACTCATCCCTACTCCGCTTCCACATACGAGGATTCCTTTGCTGTTTTCATAATCGTTATTAACCTTCCTCGCAAGATTTTTCGCGAAATCAACATAATCATCCTGTTCATCATATGTCTCGTTTCCCACATCAAAAATCTGATATCCCCTGTCGCGGAGAAAATTTTTGATTGCTTCTTTAAGACGAAAACCCCGATGATCTGCTCCAATGTAAATAACCATAGTATATATTTAATTATATCACGCACCGAACTGAAATTCTCTCTCCGACTCAATGATTGTGTTACTCCAAGAATGCGGGCTGAAAATCTTTGTTTATTTTAATCTCTTTCACATCCATTTTTTCCACAATCCCCCTACGCGCGCTTGCGTGGAGAACAATACCTTTCATTGTTTCTTCGGAAAAATTCTGGTCAAACACAAAATTTCCCAAACTATATGCAATCCAACCCTCTTTGTATCTTTCTATTTCCTGAGATACGTGAGGATGATGTCCTACGATAATATCCGCCCCTGCGTCTATCAGCGCGCGGGAAATCCTTTTTTGTTCTTCGTTCGCTAAAGATTCATATTCATTTCCCCAATGCATGGAAACGACAACGATGTCACTATGTGTGGTTTCGTTCCTGATATATTCAGCAATTTTCTCTTCTTTGAAATCACTGACGCCAGGACGATCGCCTTCCGCGGAAAGTGATGGAGGATAAAGATTCGTATACGCAAAAAAGATAATTCGTCTATCACCTTTCATTATAATTGCAGGCCTGTTCGCCTCTTCCGCATTTCTGCCTGCACCCACGGAAACAATTGCGTTCTCCTTCAAAATATCAATTGTGTCCGAAAGCGCATCACTTCCCCAATCCCATATGTGATTATTCGCAAGAGAAAGAACATCAAGTCCTGCGAACACAAGTCCCTCAATGACTCTCGGGTTGGCGCGAAAAGAATATTCGCTCCCCTGATTCTTTCCTCTTGCCGAAATTGGGCCCTCAAGATTTCCAAACGCAACATCTGCCATGCGTGTTGTGCTCGCAATATAAAAGAATGGGAATGTATAATCACCAATTCTTCTCATTTTCAAATCAACTCCGCGGGAAAGCATAATGTCTCCCGTAAATATAAGTGTTGTCTCTTCCGAATCATGAATCCACTTCTGTATCTTTTTGTAGATTGTTTTATGACGCAAATCGGCAACTTCGCGAAGACGAAGCGATCCTTGAACGGACGTAAAAATGCTTTTTTGTATTTCAATCCTTATATAGAAAAGAAATCCACAAAAAAGCGCGAAAGCGAGCAAAGCAATAACACCATATATGAATTTTCTTCCTGTTTTCTTTTCTTCCATATTCCTCTTCTTATTATAAACCACCGCCTCTCTAAAGAGAGGCGGGGAAAACCTTTTTTTATCTCAACTTCATGAGCAGTTCTTTTAATCCATCTAATTGAATCTTTACGGAATCAAGAATGTTTGCTGAAACACCTCCTGAAGCTGTTGTTATTGTAAACGGAGCATCACTTGTGTCATACGTCCCTTTCGCCCCAGCCACAAAAACTACGTATTGACCAGTGGTGAAATTCTGCGGAATAGTCCAAGTGTATGATCCTTCATCCTGAACAACTCCTCCGCTTACATTATTGTAGAACGTCAAACCAAAATCAGGTGCAATTCCATAGTAATTATTGTCTGATCGCGCTTTGTACACACTTATCGCAACACTATTGCTACTCCCCAAATTAGTCGCCGTCCACTTAATAGACACTGAATCGCCTTGTTTATACAATTCTCCACCGTTCGGAGAAAGAACTTTCGTAACAGGAGCTTCGCATACGGGAGGAGTCGGAGTACTAACAACATTGGATGGTTCTGAAAGATCTAAATCTTTGAATGCCCTGATATACACAGTCTTAGGAATCTTCGTGCAATCAAAGATCCTTCCTATGTATGAAGTCCTCTTTCCCGTATCGGATGTTACAGTTGTTGGAGAAACATATCCCTTCATACCATCGTCCCAATATATGTAATACCCGCTTTCTCCAACTGCATTATCCATATACTCAAATTTTGATATTGCTGTGTTTCCGCTCATCTCGTATCCGAGGAACGCGAAATTTGTCGGTTTTCCAAGCGCTCCGCTCGTTGTTGTTGGAACGGAAATATAAAATGTGTTGTCACTGTAATCAAGAGGAGCTTGATATCCTGCCACTAAATCTCCTTGGATAAGAATTTTATAATTTGCTTCATAGATATTTGCTTTAGGAATTGTCCAAACAAATGAACCTGTAGATGCGGGAATTCCGCTTTTTATTTGCATAACCGGATAACGATTTCTATCAACGAGTGTTAACACCACATTCCCCGTATAATTTGTGGAGCTCCACTTTATTTCCATTGTTTTTTCTCTTTCAAACATCTCCCCACCGTTTGGTGATGTTATGGTTAATGTTGGTGCATCTACTGAAGAAAGAATTGTAAAAGCGGAATCGCTTGTATCACTTACAACAGTTGACCCGCTTGCGAGAGATATGCGTATCTTATATCCTGGCCCAGGACCGACATATGAGCATTGAGAAGAAGAAATTTCCCATTCATATACATTCTCTCCGTTTGTTATTGCTGGAGTTGCGAGTGTGCATACTGGAGCCTCTCCTACCATAAGCTCAATTTTTTGATTGCTCACCGCTCCCAAATTTTCCGCATCCCATCTGATTTTGAGAATATCCTTCATTCTGAAAGATCCTCCATTCGGATTTGTGAGTGTGATTTTTGGAGATGTATTTCCCGGAACAATCGGACACGGAATCAACGTTTCCGCACTTGCCGACATATCAGATGTTTTTCCTGTAGTCGCATTGTGTGTCTTTACATAATACGCATGAGTCACTCCGCATTTCGGCTTTTCATCTATATAACTCACTTTCTCCGTAGCACCTACTCCCCCTGCAGATCCAATAAGAACAGCCTTTTCTTTTGATCTTTCAGTAATCGTGCTTCCTGAAGCTCTATAAATCCAGTAAGCAGTAGCTCCACTTACTGAATTCCATGAAACAGAAGTGTTTTCTCTGCTTGCTGTCGCATTAACTCCGGTTGGAGCCGGCAATGACGGAACTTCTGCTATAATATTTGTATTTACAACATTGAAATACCCATCACTCATATCAACTGCACTCGCTCCCTGATCTTCTGATGCAATTTTTATCTTATATTTCCCCGTGGGAATATCCATAGAAACGTGCCAAAATCTGTATCCTGTATTGGATGCTCCGGATGCGATATTGCGCACTAATCCATCTTCTCCAATAAGATCAATACGAACCTTCAGAGATCCCATATTCGTACTTGTCCATCGTATTTGCGTCCCCATATCCGATTCGGGAGATGTTTTGAACGTTTCTCCTCCGTTTGGAGCAGAGATTTTAATGATTGGTTTATTGGTTGTGGGAGAAATAGAAACAACCTTCATTGCATTTCCATTTACTCCAGTTACATTCGCTTCAAAAGATCTGCTTCCGATGGAGAAAGAAATTTTTTGAATATTGATGTATATTTTACTTCCTTCTATAAAAGAATGATCTGTGACATCCGCTTTTACTGTGAATTCCTTCATTTCACCAGGAATAATGCTAGTAGTGGGAGATATCTGTATCATTTCAAAATAGTGACCTGAAACACTACCAATGTACTCACTTTCTCCAATACTGTTGGAAATGTCACCAAATTCATACAATTTAAATTTATCCAATCCGACCATATCTGCGTTTGGCGATGTGAAAATACCACCCTTCACACCCACAATATTCACAGTTTCTTTTCCACTATTTGTTATTCTAAACCTCAAAAATTCAACATTTTTTTCTCCTGTTCGTACATCACGTGATTTTGGCGTGTTTGTTGCGCGCGTTACTTTCACATTTGACGCTCGTGAATCAATTATAGAAAAAGCATTGTCGCTCAGATCAAAATCGTTTTGTACATCGCTTCCCACTCTGACTTTTATACGATAAAGTGTATCTAAACCTTCAGAAAGATTCATTCCACCTAAAGTTTCCGGAATTTTCCATTTGTAAGATCCGGAATTTTTCGTATTTGCAATAAGCACCTCTTCTGATGTGTCTTGATTGATAAGAGTAATACTCACATCAGCAGTGCTCTTGAAGGCCAACGCTTGCCACCTCACAGCATATGTTTCTCCAATTTTAAGACTCACTCTTCCGTTTGGATATGTAATTTTCACCCCAGAAGATGTAGGAGGATTTTGAGATGGTGAAACAACTGAAAAAATCCCTTCATCAATTCCACTTGTGATTGTTCCTGAATCATCTTTCAATAAAATGCGATAATTCCCCGTAACAATATCTCCCGGTAGCTTCCAGTTGAAAGATTTTGCACTCATAGAAACAGTTCCAATTGTTTTTGAAGATGCGTTATTTTTAAGAAGAAGTAGTGTCCCGTTTCCACTAATTCCCGAAGAACTCCAACGTATATAAACGGTTGCATTTGAACCAGATGTATATACATTACTATCGGGAGAAATAAGAGTAATTGATTTCGCAGTTGGTGGTGTTGGTGTGGGTGTTGGTGTTGGGGGAGAATTTGGCGTTGTTGGAGGAATAATATTTGTACTTATTGAAAAAATACTATCACTCTCGTCTGATACATTCATTCCGTCTCCGGAAAATTGAACGCGAATTTTATAATCATCTCCAGAAGGAAGTGCAGGACACACAGATTTTAAATTTGGAAACGAATAAAGTGTTCCTCGTCCTGATATATCGGCAATTTTGCAAACGATGGTGTTATTTTTTACAATGGAAATTGTCTGGCGTGCTGAAGAAGAAAGCGATTCATCAGACAAACCACTCATTTTAAACCACTTAATATATAATCCCGTATGTATGTCCCACTTTTCTCCCCCATTTGGATAAATAACTCTTAAAAGTCCATTATCTGAAGGTGGAGCATTACCAATGGGAGCATTGGGAATAATCTGATCCGGAGAATCTTCAATGACACTCGGTACCCAATATGCTGGACTTCCTGTGGTTGGCGCAGGAGACGTTGTGTTTCCTGGAGTAACTGATGATCTCCCGCTGAGACCTAATCGCCACTGAAGTTCATAAACCTGTTTTAAAAGAGCATCTAACTGCTGTTGAAGCGTGGTATAATCCGTGCCAACTGTGTCATCAGCAGGAGCCGTTAGAGCAGACGCGACTGAGAACATCCCTCCTAAAACAATCAAAGAACAAAAGAGAGAAATAAATATTTTTTTCATATTTTTTATTTAACGACTTTTTCTTTATAAGAAAGAATAGCGCTAAAATTGTGCGACGTTTATATTACACATTTATTATATCAAAAAAAATAAATAAAGCACCTGAAGGTGCTTTATTTAAGAGGAAAATTGCTTCTAAACCAGCTCACAATTGACTGTGTGTCCTCAATATTCTTTTCTCCCGACACGAAAATACCAACCCTCCTCCATATTCCCCTCTCTGTCTGAAATCTCCACACAGAAAGAAGGCCTCCTTTATATCCCTTTTCCTTTGCAATTTCCCCGATAAACCCATTGTCATCCATAAAAACCCCATCTTTTTTTATAATTCCTTCAAATACAACGTTTTTCTCTTCGGGATAATATGCCCCCCTACTCACACCAAAAATAAAACTTCTCTTCCCAATGATATATCTCGCGAGCTTCATAAGATCAAGTGGTGTACTTATATTCTGCTTGGAAAGTCCCTGCGCATCGGCAATACGTGTTTTTGTCATGCCGATTGCCTGAGATTTTTTGTTCATCTGCTCAATGAGCCCTGCTTCGCCGATAAACGAAGAAAGCACGCGCGCTGCCGTATCCGATGATTCAATTAGAAGCGGATAAAGCATATCAAATCCGCGATATCGCTCATTCGCGCGAATGAATCCTTCGGAAGGTGCAATCATATATTCACGCACAGTAACATACTGATCTAAATTTATAACCTCACTCGCAGTTAGTGCCGTTACAAGCTTTGTTATCCCATAGATCGGCTCCGCTGTGTCTATATTTTTTCCTATAAGAATCTCTCCCGTATCCAAATCCGCGACAATCGCGTTTGTTGCCGAAATTAACGGAATGACGGACTCATCAATCGGACGAAGCGCTTGATAGGCGGCCGCTTCTGGTTTTTCGTCATACACCAAAATCGGCATCTCAAATTTCGCAAATTCATATACTTTCTCCGCATCTTCAGTGAGAAGACGAATACACCCTCCCGAATGAGCAAAGGGAAGTGGCGTGCCGTCTGAATAGTATGGCCATCCGTGTATGAAAAAATTTCCGTAAAATTGAATTCCGTACGGCATCCACACTTTGCTGATAGAAGAAAAATGTTTTGCTGTTTTTGCACCAACGGAATACACTCCTGTTGTTGTTTCCCACCAACTCCCCGGCTTCCCTTTTGCTTGTATGGGAAATTGCATAGCAACCTCCCCCTTCTCATACGCAAAAAGTTTCATCGCTTTGAGATCAAGTTCTATAAAATCCCCCTTCGCACTCACAAGACGTTTTTTTTCTGTCTGAAAAATCTCTCCCGCATCTGTTCCCACAAACCCAGTAGCATCAAGAAAAAGACTCTCCTTCGGGGCGGAATAAAAAACAACCGGTTCAATTGATTTCAGATTTTTTAGTTCTGTATTAATCGTCCAAAGATAAAAAAAACCAGCACACACAATAAGAGACAGCGCGCCAAGCGCGATGAAAATAAAAACGTGTGAACGCGGATATTCGTATTTTTTGGCTTGTTTTGCCACTTCTCTCATATGCAGTTTTCTATTCGGCGCATTCGGAAGATAAAAGAGCATGGCGGACGAGGGTCGCGACATATCCCGCCTCGTTGTCATACCATGAAAGAACCTTCACAAGATTGCCGTCAATAACTTTCGTAAATGAAAGATCCACTATCGCCCCATACGGCTCGCCGATAATGTCTGAAGAAACAACCTGATCATTCGTAGTTTTGAAAATACCCTCCCACCTTTTTTCTTTTTCCGCTTTCAGAAATAGACCATTAATCTCTTCCACTGTCGTTTTCTTCTTTGTTATAAAAGTGATATCAGCAATTGAGCCAGTCACAGTTGGAACGCGCATCGCTATTCCGTCAAATTTTCCATAAAGATCAGGAAGCGCGCGCCCTACGGCGATTGCTGCGCCTGTTGTTGATGGGGCGATATTCTGTGCCGCTGCACGTCCGCGGCGGAAATCACTTCCTCCACCAACTGAAGGAATAGGCCCGTCTACAATTGACTGAGTCGCGGTGTATGCGTGTGTTGTACTTAAAACCGCTTTCTCTATTCCAATTGTTTCGTGAAGAATCTGCATCACGGGAGACACCGCATTTGTCGTGCATGATGCATTTGATGTCACTTTAAAATTTTTCATTTCATCCTCATTGATCCCCATGAGAATTGTCTTTCCAAGTTTTCCATCTTCGTCTTTCGCAGGCGCTGTAATCACAACGCGTTTAGCTCCCGTATCGCAATGCACTTTTGCTTTTTCAAATGATTCAAACACGCCAGTCGCTTCAATCACAACATCCACGCCCAACTCTTTCCATGGAAGCTTCAACGGATCTTTTTCTTGTAAAAATAAAATTTCTTTTCCATCAATAATTAAACTAGTTTTTAGATTTGATTTTTGAATTTTTACATTTTTATCATATTTTCCATACACGGAATCAAACGAAAGAAGGTATGCGAGATTGTCCGCATTACCCAAGTCATTTATTGCGACAATGTTTAATGTTTTTTCTTCAAATGCTTTTTTGAAAAAAAGCCTCCCAATCCTCCCAAATCCGTTAATTGCTATATTTTTCATAGTGTATCGTATATGTGTATTTATTATACACTCTCCAACAAAAAAATCTCTACAGAAAATCCTATAACTTGTGTGCTTATATATTTAGTGTCACGTGGTCGCCTATTTTCAAACCCGTCTCATCTGCTTTTCCGGCTCTTATTTCAAGAACCTTATCCGCATCATTATCGGGTGCATATACACTGAGCCTATGATCCGGAATCCCAATCTCCGGAGGCACATTTTTTTCTATCCACACAACCCCATCTCCATCCAACCACACAATATCAATCGGAAAGCGCACATCTTTCATCCAAAATCCATATCTACCTTTTTCAGAAAATAGGAAGAGCATTCCCTCGTTCTCTTCCAGAGACTCTCTTTCGGAAAGCCCTTTCGCTCGCGCGAAATCAGTATCCGCGATTTCAAGAAATATTATCTCTCCTCCTATATCCACATATGGACGATCAACATTCGGATCCCCTCCTTTTTCAAAAAAGAAAATAATTCCTGCAATGCACACAATCGCAAAAAGGTAAAATAATACTTGTCTTTTTTTTATATTCATAAAATTAGGTGTTGGTCGTCTGTTGTAAGTTGTAGGTCTTAAGTTGTTTGTTGTGGGTTGTAAGTTGTTTGTTTTAGGTTGTTAGTTGATATACCGCAATACCAAATGCCACCGACACATTAAGCGACTCTTTATTTCCTTTCATCGGAATTTCCATAACTATATCCGAAAGCTCCAATATATTGTGGGGAATTCCCTTCACTTCATTTCCCACAATCAGAGCAATTTTTTTCTTCCTCTTGAGAGATGCATCGCGATAAGAAATTGATGTGTCTGATTGTTCCAGCGCAACGATACAAAATCTTTCCTTTTTAAGCTTTTTTATAAGACGAAGAATGGATTTTGAATGTTCCCAAGGAACCGACGTCTCTCCTCCCAAAGCCACTTTTGCAATATCGGAACGCACCTTTCCGAAACGATCAAGTGGAATAGGGGTGATTCCGGAAATATATATTTTTTCAATTCCTACGGCATCCGCTGTGCGAAACATTGATCCCACATTATGCGCGCTCCGTATGTTGTGAAGTATAACCACCATTAATTCATTATAATACATTAAAAATGTATTTGTTTTTTATACAAACTATACAAAACACAAAAGAAAAAAGGGTGTTGTGATATAACATAACACCCTTTATTATTTACTAAACTTCTTTTATTTCTTTTCCGCCCAACTGAAGCATAATTGCTTTAACAAGAGAAGATTCCTGCGATTCGTGTATTTCCTCTTCAGAAAAAGAAATAACTTCAATTGGTTTTTCCATTTCTTTAATTTCTTCCGGCAAAAGAAATTTTTTGCTTTCTTCCGTTTGCGGAAGTGAAAGCTCTTTTTTCTTTATTACGTTCTTCTCCACCGCATCTCCTTTTTCTATTTTTTAATATGCTTATATGTCTATAGAATACCGCTTTTTATTCATTGCGTCAATTCCCCGGCGTTGGAGATGAAATGGAAAATACATCGCTATCCCACGACACTCTTTTTATACTCATTCCTTTTGGAATATCTTCCCAACTTGCCTCGTCTATTTTTTCTCCATTCTTATATAACACGACGGCGTTATTTGAATATGCAAGCGTATAGGACTGGGCCCAATACGCGTCCGCCAAACTCTTATATCCACCCTCATTTCCTATAACAAAATAACTATGTGGAGAAATAACCTTTCCATCAAGACGCACAGCCGACACAAGAGATGTCTCATTCCCCGTGGATGTTCTTTTTTTAATCGTCCATCCCGTCAAATCAATCGCCTGCGACGAACGGTTATATAGTTCAATAAATTCATATTTTGCATTCTCCTCCGTTCCTGCGCACACCTCGCTTATAAAAACCGCACCTTTCATATCTTTCTCTACTTCTATTTTTGTTGGTAAAGAAGTAGGAATAATTTCTGTAGATGTTGGGTTGTTTGCTGTCGTTGTTGTAATTGTGATTATTGTTGTATTATCCTCAGTTTTTTGCATTTGTTCATTTTCGGTTTTTTGATTTTGAATTTGTTTGGAATTTTCCGCCTTTGGCGGAGAGATTTGTCCGCCAGCTGGCGGATTGGAATTTTCCTTCTTTGGTGTCCCATCAGGAAAAACTGATGTATGCCATCCAAAATCATTCGCGTTTCTTTCCATTGTTTTTTTTGTTTTGTTATCCCCCGCCGGCCATTTTTCAGCAATGATTTCGTCCTCCAGCCCGCATGATGAATTAAATAGACGCAATCCCTCTTTATCATTTCTCAAAGATCCTTCATACACCGCATCTCCTTTCATAGATGTAACATCATTTTTCCTCGTTGCAAGAAAAAATTTTTGCGGGGGAAGTGAAAATGTTTTTATGCGCATCTTGATTTGTTCATCTTTATCTATAATCATCCACCCGCCGAGATTCACTTCAGAACCTGAAATGTTTTTCAATTCAATCCATTCACCATCCGCACCCGACGTGTTTCCCATCCAAGCAATTTCATTAAGTATGACGCTTTTTCGTGCAGGAATATCCAACGTATCAAATGCGCATTCTTCTAAAGAATATGACAAAACATTAACCTCCTCAGATTCCTTTCCCGAGTGAAGAGGAAAAAATCCTATTTCCTCCTCATGCATACCAAATGATTCCTCGGCAACTGAAATCATCTTCGCGCCAAATGAATGGATTGAGTTCCCCTCAAAAAGGAAAAATAAAGAAAAAACGGCGCAGAAAAACACCGCTCCGTAAATAAAAACCTTCTTACGGGATATGCGTGAAAACCCTTTATCCTGCATATCCGACATTGCTTTCTTATAGTATACTAAAATGTATGAACGCGCGGAAGATTTTCGCAATGTCTGTTTTTTTTGTGTGTGCGGTTATTTTCGCATTGTGTTTCTTCTTTGAAACAGCGGATGCCGACACAAACATCAATTCATCAAGCACAGATCATTTCGCATGGGATGATGTGTCAGGATGGTGGGATTTCTATTCAACGGGAAGTGTATATGTATGGGGAAGCAGGGTGGAAGGATACGCAAGCTCAACCGTCGGAGAAATGTCGCTTGATTGCGCAACGACTCCAATCGGAAATATATGTTCAAGTTCTAATTATGGAATATGTAACGGTTTGAATACGACGCACAATACAGATGGAACATGCACGGACGCGGACGCAAGCGGAGATCTCTCGGGATACGCATGGAATGATACGATTGGGTGGATAAGTTTCAGCTGCAAAAATCACGATGAGGGATGTAGTCACAGAGGATCCGGTGCGGGAGATTACGGCGTCTATATTGACGGGGGAGGAGATTTCAGAGGATATGCGTGGAATGATGTTGTAGGATGGATAAGTTTCAATTGCGCGAATAATTCTTCATGCGCATCATCCGAATTTAAAGTGAATACAGATTGGCGCGCAACAAGCACACTCGGATATCTTGAGTCATCTATTTTTGACACGGAAAAAACAGAAGGAGCTCTTTTGAATAGCGTCACATGGCAGGGATTATCCCCCACGGACACATGTGTTGATTTCCAATTTGCGGGATCAAACAGCGCATCTGGTCCATGGGAATACAAGGGCCCGTCAGGAGATGAAACATCATATTATGGAGCTCCGTGTGAAAGCAATCCATTTGGTGGAACGGGGTGCGCGGTACCTGACACGTCAATATGCGTTAATAAAAGCGACTTTGTGAATTACCGCTATATACGTTATAAAGTCCGCCTCACAAGCAATCTTATACAAACACAAACACCAGAAATAGACGACATCATTCTTAATTGGAACCCCTAGAATAGTCCATAAAGTTTTTAAAGTTCATAAAGTAAAAAGAGAAATACACCCACTTTATAGACTTTATAAACTTTCAACTCCTTATCTTCTGATTTCTACTGTATGCTTTATAAACTTTCAACTTTACAAACTTTATAAACTCACCTATGTTTATCCATAATTCTCTCTCCGGAAAAAAAGAGAAAATCATAAAACCCTTTTTTTGGAAAAAAATACACATGTTTGTTTGCGGACCGACTGTTTTTGATGAACCACATATCGGAAATTTCCGCACGTTTGTCGCGTTTGATGCAATTGTGCGATATATGAGAAGTGTAGGGTTCAGAGTTTTTTATCTCCAAAACATTACCGATATAGACGACAAAATCATCGCGAGGGCAAAGGAAAGAAATATGTCATGGAAAGACATAGCACGCGCATATGAGAAAAAATTCCTTGATACGGTTGAAGCGCTCAATATACGTTCTGTTGATGCGTATGCCCGCGCGACTGAACATATTCCCGAAATTATACGCCAAATACAAATTCTTATAAGAAAGGGAAGTGCATATAAAATAGAAAATGACGGATGGTATTTTGATCTATCAACATTTCCAGATTATGGAAAGCTCGCACGACGCACAACGGCACAGGCGGAAGATGGCGTGTCTCGCATTGATACGAGTGAAAAAAAGAAAAATGCGGGAGATTTTTGTCTTTGGAAATTTTCTTCATCGGAAAATGAAGATAATTTAAAATACGAACCAGCGTGGGATACGGAAATTGGAAAGGGACGCCCAGGATGGCATATTGAAGATACTGCAATTACGGAAAAATTCTTCGGTCCGCAATATGATATTCACGGTGGAGGAATGGATCTTAAATTCCCACACCACGAAGCGGAAATTGCACAACAAGAATCCGCGTCTGGCAAAAAACCATTTGTGAAAGTTTGGATGCACACCGGATTTTTGCAGGTGAATGGACAAAAAATGTCAAAAAGTTTGGGTAATTTTGTCACAATGAGCGACGCGCTTGAACGACTCTCCCCAGATGAATTCAGATATATGGTGATAAGCCACCATTACAGTGCTCCTCTCAACTTTTCCGATGATGAAGTATCTTCCGCAAAAACGAATTTCGGAACAATAAAAGATTTTCTATTACGCCTCAGTTTTGTGGAAAAATACGGAAAAAACAACGGAAAGGAAAAGAATTCGGACATCGTGGAATATGAGAAAAAATTCAAAGAGGCAATGGAAGACGACTTTAACACTCCTGAAGCGATTGCATCAATACGCGTGCTTATGAATTCGCTTTCCCCCGACATATTCTTTCTTTCGCCAAAAACAGCGAAAACAGCACGTATAATGCTTGAAAAAAAACTCGGTGCACTCGGATTTTCCGATTGCAAATATGATATTCCTGAAAAAGTGCGCGCTCTTGCGAACGAGCGCGAGTTATCCAGAACTCATAAACAGTTTACGCACGCCGACTCCTTGAGAAAAGAAATACACGAGTTAGGATATGATATAGAGGACAC
>CAZVSK010000003.1:14943-21333 GCA_964630035.1 uncultured Candidatus Saccharibacteria bacterium | reverse complement strand
CCGCAAGATATAGATGCCGAAGTATCCGTTCTCGGCTCTCTTATGATTGATAAGTTCGCAATTATAAAAGTGACGGATATTCTTAGATCGTCTGATTTTTATCATCCTCTCCACCAGACTATTTTTGAAACAATTCTTTCTCTTTTTGAAAAAGGACAGCCAGTTGATATTCTCACTGTTTCTTCGGAATTGAAAAAAAATAAAAAATTCAAAGATGCCGGAGGAAGTGATTATCTTGCGCAACTAATCGGAAGTGTTCCAACTGCGGCGCATATTGAACACTACGCAAACATCGTCAAAGAAAAAAGTGTACGAAGGGATCTTATTCATGCATCGTCAAAAATAAACGAGAACGCATTTGAAGAAGCGGACTTTGAAGAAATGTTGGACGGAGTAGAGCAGAGTATTTTCAACATCTCCCAAAAATCGCGTCCGCAAAAATTCGTGCCCATCAAAGAAGAACTTTCAAGCGCATATGAGCGTATGGAGCGTCTACACGAGGGCGACGGCGCTCTGCGCGGAATCCCCTCTTTCTTCCACCAGCTTGATAACATGCTCTCGGGATTCCAGAAATCCGACCTCATCATTCTCGGAGCACGCCCTTCATTCGGAAAAACAGCTCTCGCGCTTGATATTGCGCGACAAGCGGGAATACACGGAAAATCTGTTGGCATTTTTTCCATAGAAATGTCACGCGAACAAGTAATAGATCGCCTCATCGCGTCGCAGGCGAAAATACCCCTCTGGCGTCTCAGAACAGGAAGATTAAACAGCGACTTTGAATTCTCGCTTGTTCAACAGGCGCTTGATGAGCTTTCAAAAGCATCTCTCTACATAGATGACACACCATCTCCCACTCTCCTTCAGATGAGATCCGCTGCGCGACGCCTTCAACTGGAGCAGGGATTGGATCTACTTATTGTGGACTATCTCCAACTTGTCCAACCGAGAACATCAAGCGAAAGTATGGTCCACCAGATCACTGAAGTGTCGCGCGGACTCAAAGCCCTCGCGCGCGAATTGAATATACCTGTACTCGCCCTATCACAACTTTCACGCGAAGTGGATAAACGCGACGTGAAAATCCCACGCCTCTCAGACCTCCGTGAATCAGGATCTTTGGAGCAAGATGCGGATGTTGTTATGTTTATTTACAGAAGAGACCGCGACAGAATAGACACTCCGGAAGAAGAACAAAACCTTGTGGAAATCATTGTTGCAAAACACCGAAACGGACCGATTGGAAGCATCCAACTCCGCTTTGATCCGGAAAAAGTCTCTTTTCATAACATTGATACAGTACACGCGGAACAGTAGTTAGTATTTAGTATTAAGTATAAGGGAAAATATATCATCCCTGTACTTAATACTTTATACTTAATACTTTATACTTAATACTTACGCTATGTTCCCCTCCGAAATCAATAATTTCATTGAAAAATTTTCTAAGCTTCCATCAATCGGGCCTCGCATGGCGACGCGCCTCGCTTTTTATCTCTCAGAGCGTGATCCGCGATGGCTTTCCGAACTCGCACAATCAATCGTAAATCTCTCCGGATTATCCCTTTGCGAAATGTGTTTTGGAACGGCTGAAAAAGGTAAATCTCTATGTTCAGTATGTAAAAACAGTGAAAGAAACAAAAAAATAGTTGCGATTGTAGAAAAACAGACGGACGTTTTCACGATAGAAAAATCTGGCGGGTATCGTGGATCATATCTTGTGCTTGGAGAACTAAAGAGCGACGGAATGCTTGAAGAAAATCAGAAAAAAAGATTGAGTGTTTTCTCAAAGAGAATTGAAACGGAACACAATGGAAAAATAGAAGAAATTATAATAGCTCTGGGACCAAATACATTCGGAGATTTTGTGGCCAGTATTATAAAACAGGAATTTAAAGAAAAAGCGGAACGAATCACGCGCATAGGTCGCGGAATACCCACTGGCGGTCAAATTGAATTTGCTGACGAGGAAACGCTCAGAAATTCACTTGAGAATAGGAAATAAAGAAACTTTAATTTTAAATTTCAAAATCAAAAACCCGCTTTCTGCGGGTTTTTGATTAATTTCTAATAAATCTCTTTTTAATTTCCTTCAACGGGAACTTGTTGCTGTGGAACAACCTGCTGTTGTGGAACCTGCTGTTGTGGAATGAGATTCGGATTCGCCGTGAGAAGTTGGTTTAACTGACTCTCCCCCTTGAGCTCCGTGTACCACACAACCTGATCCTTATTGATCTTTATGTGTTCCTCCGGACCCCAAAATAGGTCTGCAAAACGCTGTATGCGAAGCGGATTCTGTTGATCTCCCGTCACCTGAAGAGAGTAAACATTCTTCAAGCCGAAATAGGGAAATTTCACAAGTTTTCCAAAATACAACTCTCCTGTTTGAAGATACACCGCCGAATACTGCGACTTTGTGAAAAAGATCTGCCAAACAACCAAAACTACAAGCACGACGATAAGCACTATAATCACCCACAGAAGCCATTTATTTATCCTTGCCATATTAAGAAATAATTTTATTTATCTGAATTTAAATCGACCATTTTTTTACTCTTCTATTATACTACAATTCACAAAAAGGCGATGTGGATAATATCAGGAGCGCGGACGAACAACAATGTGTCCAAAAACCCTCTCCTTTCCTAAACACATGTCTCTGCAGTAAAAAACAAATGTTCCTTCATTATTTGTTAAAAATCCCATACTGACGGTTTTCTTTGCGGGAATGGAAAGATAAAAATTAAAATCCTGCGATTGAATATCTGTGTCTCTCTCTGAAAAAATATCAAGTTGAACGTTATCGCCTTTTTCAACAATTATGGCATCGGGCGTATATCCATTCTCTGTGACTTTTAATTTGAATAATTTAAATTTTTCTTTTGAACCCACATAAAGAATTTCCTCAGAATCCGCTTTTGTAAGTGGCATTGTTTGGAGTGCTTTCAGTTTTTGCTCATATGGAGTCAATACACCGCTATCTGAATTTTGCAGAGATGAATCCACATCAGACAAGTTTTCATCTGAAATTATATTTGTTTTATCCTCCGTTTCTTGTGATATCAAATCTCCATTTCCGCCCCAAAAAATAAAAACAGCAATCGCAAGAATCAGTATCGTAATAATAAGAATGATTGTTTTTTTCTCCATAAACTACTTTTTATTCAAGGAAGAAACCTCTTGTGCATGAACGAATTTCCACTGTCGCTGACTGTGCAGAGGAACATTTCACGTTTGATGGAACGGTTCCTACAGTTGATAAATCTCCACTTGAAAATGTTGTTGAACAACTTGAATCAACTCCCCCAATGCTTTCATCATTATTATATGCAACCACATAAACAGTGTATGAACTCGGACATTGGAGTCCTGTTTGAGTTGGCACGCTTGTATTACTTAAAGTTTGAATCAAGCCTACAGTGTTCGGGTTTGATCTCCCTCCTTTCATATAGACTTTGTATCCATTCGCACTCACACTGTTCCATGAAGCATTCAAGCCACTTCCTCCTGATTGTTCTGTCACAGAAAGTCCCGAAACTGCAGAAGGCGGAACAACACACGAACTTGTATTTATAGATGTCATCCCAGCATTTGTCATATTACCAACAGCGTCTCTTATTTTCACATAAGCAGTATAGTTTGTACCGCACGTCAAATTGGTAAATGTATATGAATTTGAACTTGTCCATGTGTAATCTATATCGTTTGTTGTTGTTGAAAATCCATACGCGCTTGCATTAAGTCCGGAATGTGCGTCGCTTCCCGTAACTCCCGCAGAAACCGTCACTGATGTTAAATCAGCGCTCGTCTGCGATGGAGTTGGCGTCGGAGTTGGTGCCGTCACATCAACACGCACTGGTCCCCAACAATATGTTGCATAATTTTCCAAAGTTGGAGCAGGCGTCCAATTTCCTACGGTATCGCGCGCCCTGAAACAGGCATACCAAGACGATCCTGATGTTGTTTGTGTGAGTGTAGAGCCGTTTGCGAATGTGCTTGTAGTCGTTGTACCCGGATCGCACGGCGGAGGACTTTGCGTATCAACCCAACAATGACGAACATATGAAATACCCGATGCATCACTTGCCGTCGCTGTTGTACTCGCAGAAGTCATCCAGTTTGCACCAGATCCGCTTATTGAAAATGTAGGCGGTGTGGGATCGCATGGTGGTGTTACATATACCCTGCTTGTGTACCCACCGGAAAGCGGACGACTATCATATGAACTAACTCTATATCCATACGTTATTTCACATGTAAGTCCAGTATCCGAATAGCTCGTAGTAGGATGAGCTGACCATCCAATATAAGAATCGTTCGTGCACCCACTTCCTGAACAACGATACACATTATATCCAATATCTCCTACGCCTCCCGTTGATCCCGTCCATGATAAATTAACCTGCGTTCCCGAAATGGCATCTGCGGAAAGATTAGATGGGGCAGTGGGAGGAGCAACGGGAACTGTCACATTCACAGCGTTGCTGGTTTGATTGACGGCTAATCCGCATGGAGGTGAATATCCATAAAATACATAATAACTGTATGTTGTATTCCATGATAAACCTGTATCAGTATATGTTGTAATACTTGTCGGACCGCCTGCATTATAAATCTGAACGCCATTGCGATAAATAATAAGGTTTGCGACAGACCACGATGGATTAGGATTAGTCCATGATAAATCTACATCTGTTGATCCCCCCCACTCTCCAGAAAGAGATGTAAATGTTCCATTCCCCGTCTCAATGGATTGCGACGTCTGAGATGACTCGCCCGATCCATTATATGCGCTCACATAATATGTATAAACCGTAGTTGAATTGAGTGAGCTATCCAAAAATCCAGTGCTCGTTCCGTTATAGACGAGTGTTTGAGGTCCTCCAGCTGGAGCACGATATAACTTATATCCCGTGGCTCCAGACGATGTATTCCAAATTGCAAATGGTTGTGTCACCCCATTCAAACAAACATTTGAAAACGAGGGGGAGGCTGGAACACATACATTTGTTGATGAATTCACTGTCCCAGAACTCGGCCCAGTACCCCCCGCGTTGTATGCCTGAATGTAATATGAGTATGATGTTCCACACGTTAAACCCGTATCAGAATATGATGTACCGACAACATTTTGTATATTTACTCCATCTCTCCACACACGGTATCCTGTCGCACCTGATACTGAATTCCATGAAAGATTAATTTGAGTAGTAGAAGCTGGAGTTGCTGTCACACCCGTAGGAGCGGATGAAGGAGCACATACAGTTGTATTTCCCGTCACAGTAGATTCGGATGAAGACCCCCCTGCATTATTTGCTGTTACTCCTATTCCATAATATGTCCCGCATGAAAGCCCATTAATCGTATAACTTGTTCCTGTAACTGTCTGCGATCCTCCACTCCATGCAACTGTATATGATGTGGCGCCCGATACGGCATTCCAAGAAACAGAAATCTGCGATGTAGAAAGCGTTGTCGCTGTTAGACCAGTCGGGGCAGAAGGAGCACAAACAACGGTCGTTGCACTTGCTGATGCATTTGATGAATTTCCACCAGCATTTGAAGCATAGACGGTGTAGCTATATGAAGTTCCACACGTGAGTCCTGTTTCACTGAAACTTGTTGAAGCTCCAGAATATATAGTTGGACCACCTGGATGAGCAAGTGTGTATGATGTGGCGCCAGATACAGCATTCCACGAGAGATTGATTTGTGTACCTGATACTGCAGTTGCCGTGAACCCTGTTGGTGTTGCTGGAGGACATGTCGCGACACTGCAAGATGTGTATGAATAATTATTCGGCGACCAAGATCCACTTGAACATGTTTGCGTTTCACTCACACATGAGCTTCCGCACGCAACAGATGATGCCTGATAACGAGTGCGTGTGGAACCGGGAATAATGGATGCGTTGCTATCATCGCAGTCATTCGCGTTTCCCGCATACCCAGGGGGTGGAGCGCATGCACTTCCCTGTACTCCACCATACCCATAACCGTCATCATCATTATCCGTCCAATATGAGCTTGGTGATATGGGACTGCAGGAAGAATATGAATAGTTGTTTGGCGACCAAGTCCCATTTGATTGACATGTTTGCGTTTCACTCACACATGAGCTTCCGCACGCAACAGATGATGCCTGATAACGAGTACGCGTTGTTGCAGATGCAGGAGATGTTAGTGTGTATGTACCATCAAACACACCATTTGACTGACAATATTGTGTTTCACTAGTGGAGCCATATGTTCCACAAGCAGAAGTTAGTGCCGCGTAACGCGTCCTGCTTGTTGTTGAAGGCGCAGATGTAAGTGTGTACGTTCCTGTAAACGTTCCATTTGACTGACAATATTGTGTTTCACTAGTGGAGCCATATGTTCCACAAGCAG
>CAZVSK010000003.1:0-14843 GCA_964630035.1 uncultured Candidatus Saccharibacteria bacterium | reverse complement strand
CCATTTGACTGACAATATTGTGTTTCACTAGTGGAGCCATATGTTCCACAAGCAGAAGTTAGTGCCGCGTAACGCGTCCTGCTTGTTGTTGAAGGAGGAGATGTGAGCGTATAACTTCCTGTCCATGCGCCGTTAGTCTGACATGTTTGCGATTCGCTATTGTATGAATATGTTCCGCACGCCGATGTAAGAGCTTGATATGCTGTTCGTGTTGAAGCTGTGCACGACGTTCCTGTGTATGATCCAGACCATCCTGTTCCGTATGCATTACATGTTTGTGTTTCACTTGCGCATGCCGTTCCACACGCAACAGATGAAGAATTATATCTCGTTCGCGTAGTCCCCGGAGTACACACGGCTCCGCATGTTCCTGCAGTTATTGATGAAGCTCCATATCCGCATACACCAGCTGAACAGTATCCGCTGTAATAATAGGTGGTGCCATATGATCCTCCGCATGTGGAAGAAAGACATGTTGATCCCGCGACTCTGGTACATGATCCCGCGGAGCATGTTGCTCCCGGATACGGTGTCATTCCACTACAAAATCCGACAGCGCAGTTGTCTGTGGAATAATAACACGCGCCACCCGAACAATATCCGGAATAATACGCCGTGGAGCCGGAACAGTACGCATTGCACGTCACCCCCGCGCACGGATCACATCCCGTCGTGGATGCGGAAGCAGAAGCACATCCATATGCAGAACATACACTGTAGGAATATGAGGTGCACGTAGCCAATCCAGAACTTGTATATGATGAAGTCCCTGCACCCACCGAAGCAATGACAGACCCGTTACGATAAATCGTTTGAGTTCCCCCATTTATTTGACTTAATGACCACGAAAGAGAAATTGAATTTGTTGAAGGAGAAAGAGTTAAAGAATCGAAATCGTTCACGGACCATAACGCCGCCTTTACAGTGTCGGTGTAAAACACAGCAACAAAAAAAGTGGCGATGGTAACACTTACAAATAAAAACACTAGAAATGACTTTGTGTATTTCACGTTTTTCTTGATTATTATTTATTATACCACACCGTTCACAATAATTTTATCTCTACTCTCTGAAATTTTTCATCCTATCCGATATTCTTCAGAAATCAAAAGGTATAAACAACGTCTTATTTTCATGTCGCATAGAGATAGATGAATACGCTTGGATTTCTATATACCTCCTCTAAAAACACACATTCCTGTGGTTTTTTTGCATAGAGGATTTTTGCGCCAAGATCCACTAATATTTTTTCCTTTTTTCCGCACTCCCACTCTTCTTCCGGCATAAACCCGGCGGGATTAATGAGTGCGCCAGCGCTTTGTGAAGTAAGAAATGAAACTTTTGACGGAAGACGAGAAAAGGGAGTGACAAGAGTCCCCACCGCTTGATTTGCTATCACCGACATTCCGTTGAACCTTTCTTTGTTTTCTTTCAGCCATAGTAACGCGGCAAGATCGTCCTTATTCACCAATTCATACAGACCAGCGCCGTTGGGAAGAATGAAATATTTATTAAAAAGAACCAAAAAAAATGTTGCTATTAAAAAAAATATTACGACCGTTCTCCAAAACACAGGGAGCTGCTCTTTATCCCAGTGTAAACGAATTTTTTCGACAATCAGGACCACCCCCATCGTCCCCAATATCGCAACTATAATTCCAACAAAATAAAATAGGCGTTGATAAAATACAAGAAGTGAAACCCCGGTAACAATTCCGAAAAGAAGCATCACAATCCCAATAAAAAAACCGAAGCGAATGCTCTCCGCCCAATGATCCTTTCTAGTGAGAAAAAAACCGACAATGGCGGACAGAAAAAGAAGAACGGGAACCGTACTGAAAAAACCAATTCCTCCCGCAAAATGAAATGTGGCGGAAAGCGGAACAAAAAATGTTTGGATAATTTTTGATTGCGATAAAAAAGAAGGAAGATTAATACCACGCGCGATCCTCCAAAATTCGCTATACGGACTTATAGATTGGGCGATATACATCCCCACCAGTATCAAAAAAAACATTCCAATGCACATCAATAATTTTATCTGTTTTTTTCTTATACTCTTGAAAATAATCGGAAGAAAACAGAGAAACAAAAGCAATGCGAACGGAAAATATACAAGCGCGAGCGCTGTAAAAACAAGACACACCCAAAAAAATTCCGGTAGGTGTCTCGTCCAAACCTGCGAGGTGAGAAAAATAACAAGGACAAAAAACAGTGCGAACATCGAGGGAACAAAAAACCACCACCCGAGCGAATACGCATTCGATCGGAGTGCAACAAGAAAAATCGGGAGTAGTAGCCCCGCTAAAAAACTTTTTGTTTTTGCAAAAGTAAAGAGAGATCCGACAAAAGAGATAAAAAATACACTGAGTGCGGGCATATATGGCCATGCGTTCACTGGATCTATTCCCATAGAATCTGAAAGCATTGCAATAAAACTTGAAAAGCCGGGTTTATTATTTGAAAAGTCGTTAAAAAGATACGGGTGTGTATTTAGTGATGCACCCTCAATAACATTTTGCACCGTCCCTATTTGCCACCATTCATCGGCATGAATTGCCCATGGATATCCCATATGTATCGCCAAAATAAAAACACCAGCAAGTATTGAGATAAAAAGAACGCCAACGATGAACATCTTTTCTTTTGATTTTGTATCTTTCCATTCTTCCTGAATAAGAAACAGTTTTTTTCTCAAGAAAACTGCGAGTAAAAGAGAAATAATTGTATTCCATATAAAAAACGCTTCCGCGAGCGGGAAACGCAATCCGACGAACACTATACTCATCACTACTCCAAGAGAAACCGACGTCGTGATGGAAAAGGCAATCCGTTCCAAAAACCCGTTTACTCGCGGAAGAAAAAACGTGATGAAATACCCTGGAATGAAAATAAATGGGAGAACGAGTAGAAAACTCATGATATAATTATACACAATGAAACCCACAATATCAGTGATTCTCCCCTCCCGAAATGAAAGGGAAACTATAGGGCAATGCATTCGGGAAATAAAAAAGATTGCGGGTGAAAACAATCTTCCGATAGAAATAATCGTTTCCGACTCATCTAATGATGGAACGGAAAAAATCGCCGAGACAGAGGGAGTTCGGGTAATAAAACACGACACAGAAGGATACGGATTTGCGATTAAGGAGGGGGTAAAGAACGCGAGTGGGGAAATTATCATCTACGCTGACGCCGACAACACATACCAATTTGGTGACATACCGAAATTTTTAAAGGAATTAGAAAAAAGCGACATAGTGCTCGGGAGTCGCTTCAAGGGAACTATGGAAGCTGGGGCTATGCCGCTTCTCCATCGTTTTCTTGGAACGCCGCTTTTCAATATGCTTCTTTTTATTCTTTTGGGAATAAAAACATCGGATAGCCAATCTGGATATCGAGCGTTAAGAAAAAAAACATTTCTCGAGTTGGATCAAAAAACGAACGGCATGGAATTTGCAACGGAAATGATGATAAAAGCAAAAAGAAAAAATCTCGTGATACAAGAAATTGCAACCGATTATTCCCGACGAGTAGGTACGTCAAAACTTCGACGCTATCGTGATGGCTTCGCGCACTTAAAATACATTCTTATACAAACACCCGTTGCCTTTTACCTCGTAACAGGAAGCATACTATTCCTTACCGGAATGGTTGGTATTTTGTGGGGACATCGAATCGCACCGCTATTCACCTCCGCGACGGTAAAAATTTTCTTCCCAATATTTGGCATTCAGATCCTGTTTCTCGGACTCTTTGCAAAAACATACCTCACGACACGTTTCGGCGAGAACGATAAGTTTATAAAAAATTTCTACAAAAAATTCAGATTTTCATTTGCGCTTGTTCTTGGTTTTCTGTTTATTGGAGGCGCACTCATCATGAAAATCACCGGAATAAGTGAGGCTGATTTCGACAAGACACTCATCTCCCTTCTCATAGGATCACAAGTGATATTCAACGCAACAATACTTTCAACGTTCTCCATAAAATAACCCACGCCCCATGAAGAAGACGATACTCGTAATAAACAAATTCTGCCCCCTACATCCTAGGGCGGGGGGAGCGGAGAAACACTTAATGGAGATATTTTCCCGAATCGGGAAACACCACGACGTCCATCTCTTGAGTGCGATGTTTCCAGGTGCCAAACAAGAAGAAATGTATCGCAATATACATATTTCTCGTTTTGGTCTGCCGGATTCGGAAAACATTGTTCGTATTCATCTTCTCCTGCCATTTTTGATCAAAAAATATCTGAAAATCCTCACACCGGATATTCTTTTTGAAGACGTAAGCATATTGCCATTCTTTACCCCCTTTTTCTACCCCAATCAAAAAAAAATAATAATAATCCACAACTTAAACCGCGTTCAGTTTTTCAAATCGCAAAATTTTTTTTACGCGGTGATCGGATACCTGGCGGAAAGTTTGTTTTTGCTTTTTTATCGTAAGGAAAAAACGATTGTGGTAAGCGAGTGGATGAAACAGGAATTATTGAGACATAAATTCAAGAATGTACATAAAGTATTGAACGGGGTTGATGAAAAATTGTTTACAATTGAAAAAGATTATATTCCAGCACCGATGGTTCTTTTTCTTGGTCGTTTGGAAAACAGAAAAGGTATTGATTTATTTCTAAAAACCTATCCCCTGGTCAAGAATAAAGTTCCAGCGGTGAAGTATGTCATAGCTGGTAGGGAGTTCCAACACTATCAACATCATCCCGATATTAAATTTTTAGATTATGTCTCTGAAGAAGAAAAACAAAAATTATTCAGCCAGACATGGGTGTATGTCGTTCCCTCTCGTATTGAGGGATATGGCATCTCGGTTATAGAAGCAAACGCCACCGGCACGTTTGTCATCGCAAATACTGTTGAAGGTCTCAAAGAATCGGTTGTTGACGGCGAAACCGGTATTTTAACCGACTGTTATAATCCTCAAATTTTTGCCGAAGAAATAATTTACTGGCTTGATCTCAAAAAACTCCGTGCCAAAGAAAAAAGTTGTCGCCGGTGGGCGAAAAGACACGGTTGGCAGAAAAGTTTTCGTGAGATAAAATTACTGTTGAGTTTATAAAAATTGGATATGAAAGAAAATTTACTTGTCACTCTCGCCGACGAAAACTTCATTGATCAAGCAAGACAACTTTTTTCTTCGGCATATTGGAGGGGCGGATGGAACGGAGATTATATGCTTCTCGCCTACCAAATTCCAGAATCGAAACTGGTTTGGTTTAAGGAAAAAGGAATACTCGTAAAGAATGTGTCATCCCCACCCGTAAATGCGAAAGAAGACGATTGGAGTTTAAATTACTCACCGTTCATCCTTGCTAAATTTTACGTGTTCACGCTGGAGTTCAAAAAATGGAAACATGTTGTTTTTTTAGATAGTGATATCATGGTGAAAGCCGACATTAACAAATTAACCCAAATAAAAGGGTTTGGTGCCGTCACCGACATGCTCCCATTCATCGAAAATCAGATTGATGACTATACGCAAACCACCATAGATAAGAAGATGGTAAACGCAAAAGCATTCAATAGTGGAATGTTTTGTTTTTCCACCGATATTATCAAAGAAGATACATTTCTGAATATTTGTAAACTTGCTGACGAATTTGTAGGAAAGACGGTGTATTTTCCGGATCAGGCGATATTGAACGTTTTTTTTCATAAAAAATGGATCAGAATGCCATTTCTTTTCAACTTATATTATTTCTCGTTGCCACGAAGGTATCAAAATAACCCGTCAAAAATAAAATGCGCCGTACTGCATTTTGCGGGAAAATACAAGCCGTGGTACAAACAATCCCCCTGTTACCAGGAATGGAGTGATAATCTCCGTATGGCAGATCTGATGGATCTGAAAAGTCCTCGCAATAGCACACCATATTTATTCAATATATTCAGCGTTCTTCATTTTCGTTATTTATATAGAATTGAACTGAGATACTTTCTCTATAAATTTCTGAACAAATCGACGAAACGTTTCGGATTATTGTTGGGTTATTTCAAAAGAGATATAGTATTGGGACACGGATGGTATGTCTTGGAATATCACGACATTGTCAAAAGATCCTTCATTTGGAATTCCCGCCAATCGGAAATTCTCATAAACGCAGATACGATAACGGGTGTGGAGTTTGATATCATGCTCTCTCCGTTCAACAAAAAAACTTTCACCGTAGAAACATATTACCGAAATTCTTCAATGGTGACTAAACGTGAATATCACACCACAGACGACACCGTCCATGTGCGCATCGATGGGAACGTAAAGAAAATAAGATTCTCCAACGCCACATTCGTCCCCACGCGCCAAGATGGTTTCGGAGATATAAGAAAATTGGGTATTATGTTGCTGTCCCCCATAATTCTTTACAAAAAATCAGAAACAATTTCAGTACCACTCAGTCGGATATTGTCATATAAATATTTGCCTAAAATCAGAAATGCACTCAACACTCAGAGTTTATGAAAGATTTCAAAAACAAACTAAACCTTATATACGAATTGAGTCGTTTGGATTTCAAGTTAAAATATTACGGCTCCGCGCTCGGACTTTTTTGGAGTTTACTGAAACCATTCATGATGCTAGGCATACTTTATGTCGTATTTTTTTATTTTCTTAAAGTTAACATTCCAAACTATGAAGTGTATCTTTTTCTCGGTATTATTTTCTGGAATTTCTTCAGCGATACCACTAAAGACATAGCCCCCGGCATCGCCGCTAAAACCCATCTCCTTCAAGGAACAAACCTACCCCCTTTTATTGTCGTCGCTGGTACGGTACTTCATTCATTTTGGACATTCCTTATAACGCTCGGGATATTTTTTATTTTCTTTTTTGCACTCGGTCTCCATCTTATGACAAGTGTGGCTATGCTCATACTTACGGTTCCACTCCTGGTACTGCTTACGGCGGGGGTTTCTTATTTCATCGCTCCGCTGTATATGAGATTTAAAGACTTCGGTCATATATGGGATATTTTTCTCCAAATGCTCTTCTGGACCACTCCCATTGTGTACGATTATAAACTTGTCCCCTCATCCTTATCAAAATGGTATCTGTTGAATCCGATTTCTCGGCTCATTATCGACGCACGAAGCGTAATTATTGATGGCGTGTATCCCGAGATGAAACAAATAATCATCACCATCATCATTACCGCATTGCTATGCGCCGCCGGGACTTTTATATTTAAAAAATACGGGAAGAGATTCGCTGAAGAGCTTTAACTATGATAGAAGCGCACAACATAACAAAATTCTACAGAATACCTCATGAAAAAACGGGCACGCTTTTTGAACAACTGCTTGGCCACTTAAAAAACCGGATCATATACGAAGATTTATATGCGATAAAAAACGCGAGTTTTTCGATACAAAAAGGCGAGATGGTGGGACTCATCGGAAAAAATGGAAGTGGTAAAACCACTCTTCTCAAGATCTTAGGTGGCATCATACAACCAACAACCGGCTCATTTTTAATCAAGGGTACCGTTGCTCCACTTTTGAGTCTTAGTGTTGGATTTCACAATGAGCTCAGTGCCAAAGAGAATTTATATCTCTACGGCGCCGTGCTCGGTATGTCGCGCAAGGAAATAAAGGAAAGACTTATGGCAATTTTTAAATTTGCCGGTTTGGAACGATTTGCTGATATGAAACTCAAACATTTTTCCTCGGGAATGACCGCCCGACTCGCGTTCGCCACAATGGTCCAAACCGATCCTGATGTGCTCTTACTCGACGAAATCTTTGCGGTGGGCGACAAAGATTTCATACCGCACTGCGTTTCAATCCTCAATAGTTACAAAAACCGCGGGAAAACTATCATTTTCGCGAGCCACGATTTGGAGGCGATTGCCAAACACTGTGACAAAACCATCCTGCTTGATAAAGGAGAATTAAAGATATTCGATGAAACACCGAAAGTGCTGGAAGTTTACAAAAAATTATGAATTATGTACGAAACTATCGTTTTAATTCCTCACCACAATAATAAGCGTCTCTTGGACGAATGCCTGAACTCTTTAAAAAAACAAACATATAAAAATTTTAAAATTGTTGTTGTTGACGATGCGTCAACTGACAACAGTGTGGAATATCTGCGCGTGAACTTTCCTGAAGTTGAAGTACGTGCACTCGCTCACAATAAGGGGTTCGCCCGTACTGTAAATCATGGAATCGTACACGCGCTCAAAAAATATTCTCCAGAATTTATTGCGATTCTAAATAACGATACTGCGGTGGACGAGCAATGGATTGAAGCACTGATGGCGCGTATCAAAACAGACCCGACTATTGCTGCGGTCACCTCAAATATGTTCTTTGCGGATCATCCGGAAATCATCAACAGCCAGGGCGGTACAATCGATTGGAATGGGGACGGATACGACATTAATTTCGGAATTTCACGCGAACGCGGAAGAAAAGAAAGTTCCGAAGTGGTCAGCGCATGTTTTGGCGCGGCACTCATCCGATCCGCGACGTTAAAAAATGTTGGGCTTCTCGACGAAGCATTCGGTGCATACTTTGAAGACCTTGATTGGAGTTGGAGAGCGCGTCTTTATGGATATCGGATCATTTTCGAACCAAAGGCAATTGTGTACCACAAACACAGCGCAAGCTACAACAAAACGCCATATAAAAAACTATACTATTGCAAGCGAAATGCACTCCGTGCGGCACTCAAAAACTACGGAAAGAAATATGTTTTTCGTGCACTACTGTATATTCTAATTGGATATTGGTTTGCTATTGTAGGATATTTTCAGACAAGCAAACACCGCCTCCCGTTCCTTAAAAAATTAGGATTTGTGAGTATTCCTTTCTTTGCGCTCTTCTGGAATGTGATCAACCTTCCCGGTACACTCAGAAATCGAAAAAAAATACAACGTGAACGCACTGTCCACGATGAAACGATTATACGCCTTGCGGAACAAGATTTTGCTCCTGTAAGAGAGTGGCTGAAGCACTTAAAAGAAAAAATTCCGACACTAAAAAAAGCGGTGGAACAACCCCAAATACACCAACGGGATAATAAACCCGTCGCTTCAATCCCTAGTGAACTGGAAACTTTGCGCGAACGTCTTATGCGCAATACACTTCCCGGAGACGCACCAGCGGAAGAAGTCCTTCTACACGTCAACGAAAAAATAGTGCATGAATATTTTGAAACTATCTCAACATATCTCCCTTTTTACCTTTTTATGATGCGAAAGGAGGATTTTTTTAAAAATGAGTCTGGGCTCGTTATAGATGCATGCGTATTTTTTTTCCAACTTCCCCTCCACCAAGATAAAAAAATTTTGTGGGGGGCGCTGGAGAAGATACGCTCGAGCGCCCAACATCTGAAACGCGCGGAGATCAACTGGGAAAAATTAACCACAATCGCTAAAACCATAAATGCTTCATCTCAGTTATATGGATACCTTCGTCTTGTGAATGCATCGGAAAATACACCTATAGTCCCCGTAAAAATTCTCGAGATTCTGAAAAGAGACGGATCGCGCATACAAAATACGCTTATCAATCGCTTCCAGTACGAAAAATTAAAGAAAGGCAAGATCCCATTCTCGCTAAAACTATACCTGAGAATGTATAGAGAACACGGGTTTTTGCGATATTGTACGACTCGCCTGCATTCATTCTATAACATAAAAGCCAAATCAATAGCAGTACGATCCCGACACATGGGCGGTGGGGATAAATTAAAAGAGTCTTCGGAATTGATTATTTCTCACGGTGTGAATATTTTCGGATTCCTTGATTCCGAAAGTGGCGTTGGAGAAGCCGCGCGTACACTCACGCGAGCGGTAATACAAAAAGGTATCCCTCACGCACTCTTGAACAGTCCACGCTGTCCGCACCGCAGGAAAGAAAATGAATTCTTAAAGAAATTTTCCACAAAAAACCCGTATGCAGTAAACATTATTGTTTTCTACGGAGATGTATTCGCGAGTGAACTCCGCGCATTCGGAGAAAAAAAATTTCGGGATAAATACAATATCGCCTACTGGGCGTGGGAACTTTCCTCGCTCCCCGCTTCATGGACGGCACTTCTTGGGAGTGTGGACGAAGTATGGACACCGAGTTCTTTTTCCGCAAAAGCAATAAGAGAAGCAAAAAAAGATATTCCCATTACCATTATCCCTCACGCTATCACGATGAAAAAATGCCCATATCCAAGAAAACGATTCGGGGTGCCAGATGATATGTTTCTTTTTCTTTTTACGTTTGATTTTTACAGTATCTTTGAACGAAAAAATCCGCTTGCGATCGTGCGGGCGTTCAAAAACGCATTCTGTCAGGACGAACCCGTAGGACTTGTTATAAAATCCTCAAATCACACAATAGATTTGGAAAACTTCGCAAAACTCCAAAAAGAATCCGAAAAACACAACATATTCCTTTTAAAGGACTCTTTCTCGCGCGACGAGGTATCAAGTTTAATGAATGTGTGTGACGCGTATGTGTCACTCCATCGTTCCGAAGGATTCGGGCTTACAATCGCCGAATCTATGATGCTTGGAAAGCCGGTTATAGCCACGAATTACTCCGGAAATATCGACTTTCTAAATGAAGAAAACGGATTCCCAATTCCTTACACACTTATTCCGCTCGAAAAGGATTATGGACCGTACAAAAAAGGAAATGTGTGGGCGAGTCCTAATGAAGAAAAAGCCGCTGAAGCGATGCGTATGATATATAATCACCAAGAAATTGCAAGAAGAAAGGGAGGAAGAGCACGAAATGACATTATCACAAAACTAAGTTCCGTCGCGGTCGCAGAAGCGATTGCCCATCGCCTCGCGCACATCAAATTAAAATAGATTGCTTAATCACGAGATTCCCTTCCGTCTTTTTTCTTTCAGGACACTCGTCGTGGCAGGAAAATTGATATGTCCAAACCTCTATCGCACCTGCATCAAAACCAAAAACCCCACAAATCCATTGACTGGCGGGGTCTTTGTTTATTCTTAATAATTATGTAAACGTGAAAATCTATCTCACAATTAATTTTCCAGCCATTGTTCCACTCTTAGGACAAAAATCTTTACAGACGAAAACATACTCTCCGATTTTTTCCTCTCCTGCGTCAAATCCGAAAACAGCCGCCTGCCCTTTCTTTATCTGAAGATATGTTCCAAGGGGAGCCGCAAACGAAATATCATAATCCGCATCAACAGCAATAACGCCGATCTGCACTCGTCTACCCTTCTCTATCACCGTTTCCGCAGGAATGAATTTCCCTCCTTCTGCTTTTATCTCATATGTAAGGACAGGATTTTTTGCACTTCCTTCTGGGCCTCCTGTTATTTCTACCGCTTTTGTAGCTTCCTTATTCATCGCCTCCTCTGAAAGATTTTCATTAAACATCGGTTGGCCCGCTTCGGCAGTAATTTCCTCGCCTCCTTCCTTCTGGGACACATCAAAAGGAACATCTGATGAGAAATAATAAAAAGCAACGGCAACGACGATCACAATAAGAACCACCACAATCCACACCCACATGTTCTTTTTTTGTTCCATAAAATTAAATTAGTATTATGTATATAGTAGTCAGTATTAAGTATTTTTTGCTCTGTTTAATATTTTCTACTGTCTGTTAATACTTACTACTTTCTACTTGATACTATCTACCGTATTCTCGACCTTGCATCTTTTGTTTTTTTTATTATAGCACAACAAAGTTTTTAAATTGGTAAGTAAAAAGTCTTTAAAGTGAAGAAAATAATACAGATTCTTTACAAACTTTATGAACTTTTCTACTTAATCCTCATCAATAATTAGCATTGAACGCCACACCGTCATATTTTGAATCAACTCCGTTGTAAACAAACCCGACATAATCGGTCTTTGATGGAACTGGTGTGAGATAGGGTGTTCCCATAGATCCCCAGCGTACACTCGCGGGCCATGTCACTGTACGCGAACCTGTTCCGTCTTGTTTTAATATAACTTTATAACTTGCACCACTTTGCCCTCCACTAAAAGTAAAGGTCACATTTCCTGTAAGAACACAATGTTGTGTTCTTCCCGCACTCCAGTCAATAGTAACCGCTCCCGTGCAATTTCCTTTAACAAACATATCCGACGTGGAAACAATCGCGCTATCTACATAATTTTTTGTTGCCGCGTGCCCGCTTGCCGTCGGCGTTCCGACAAGCACTGGCTGTGTGAACTGCCCCGTTCCTGCAACATCAAGTTTGTAAACAGGTGTGGAAGTTCCGATACCAACATTGCCACCCATAAAATGACTTGTTTCATACGTTCTAATTAAAACATCTTCATTTCCAGAATCATCTCTCATAGACAGATATCCTCCATATCCATCATAATGTTTTAATATTACGCGTTCCGCTCCAGATTCTCTAATACCTATACCTTGTGCAACACCAGCACTATATTCAATTGCTAATTTTTCACTTGGACTCGCAGTCCCAATTCCAACGTTTCCATTGGTATCAATTGTGACCTTAATGTTTCCCCCTTGCCTGAAATAATGTTCCGAACCGTTCCCTGTATCATAATAAATTCTACCGGGCGCTTGTATTTGTATATGGTTTGAGCCGTCTAATTTTAATATATCCGCGATATTGGTATCGCTTTTCCTCGCCCTGAGATATGTGTTGTTTGGAATTAAAATATTTCCATTGACATCTAAATGCGCGGCGGGACTCGCCGTTCCAATACCGACATTCGCTGCATTTAAAATTTTCTTCGTTCCCTGAAGATCCAAATCCTTATCAAACGTTATAGACTGCGCAAGCGCAATTGTCGCCATTCCAAGCACAACCCCCAAAACAACCGCGGATGCAAATAAAAGCGTATGTTTTGTATAGTTCATTGATATGTATATTTATTATACCAAATCAGAGTAGTAGAAAGTATATAGTATTAGGTATTCCGTATTTTCCTGAGTCCATTTAACAGCTTGCTCACCTCAACAGATAATGCTGATATAGTCATAAAATTTTCTTTTGAGACATACCCTACATCCCGAGCAATTAATAATTGGCTTTGCAATTCAGTAAGTGAACCAAGAGACATCGCGTAAAACTGCGATTTATTCTTGTTTGTGGCCCTACTAAACCCCTCCGCTATGTTAGAAGTTATAGAAACAGCAGATCTTCTTATCTGATTTGTTAATCCGAAAGTTTCGCTCTTCGGAAATTCATTAGTAATTCTATAAATCATCAAAACTAAACTATGCGCTTTTTTCCACGCTATCAAATCTGTAAATGAGTGTATTTTCTTCTGTTCAGTCTCTTCCATACTTAATACTGCCTACTTGATACTTACTACTTATCAAAGGAATTTCACCTTATAGTCCACCCTTATCTTGTCAAAATACGGAGAGGAGAAACGCGCTCCGCTTTCAGGACGAAATGTTGCTCTCCAGAAAAGGCGATTTTGTGAATTGTCTGGAAATGCAATAAATTCCCCAACTCGCGCAGGAACCCATTCTCTTCCGTCGTTTGAAAGAGCAAACTCAATATCCGATTTTCCTTCAAAAACTTCTGCCTCTATGATTGTCGCAGCCCACACCTCTGCGGGATAGTTATTTAAATTAAGTGAAGAAACGCGCGCGAAAGAAGGAATATTGAACCCCTCATCAACAAATTGCCACAACTCTCTGCTTCCACCATTTCTCATCATATTCCCCGAAAGAACAGTCGTTCCCCCGCGCACACTCTGTAGCGTAAATGATGCTTCGGAAAATGCGTTTTGCATAACGAGTTGCGTGAGATCCACCGCACCTCGTATATTCCCTGCAGTCCCATCTTGAAAAAGTTTAAGAAGAACTGGATTGCCCTTAGTTAAACTGAAAACATACCACCGCGCGTCAACGCCATCTCCCGCGCGAATAACCGCGGGCTGAAATCCTCCACGCATCGCGCGTATACCGAAGAATTGGGATACGTCCTGAAACGGCTTTCCTTCGCGAATGTGATACGCCTTTCCATCATACGCCCCATACACTGCGAGCCAATTGTCCGATGTTCCTCCAAATCCAATAATTCCCTCATATTCCGAAAGAAATGGCGCGTTCGCGTCTCCAAAAACTCTTTGATATGATGTCCCGTCGTAGAAAAAAATCCACCCTTCATACATGCTTTTTTCACGCGCTACGATTCCCACAAGCCATTCATTTTCCAGCGTTCCCACTGAGATATTTTTCACATCTTTTGATCTCATTTCACGCGGAAGTGAAATCTCTTCGTTATTGAAGAAAAGCGCAAGTCCACGCTGTTCAAGACACGACGATTCTATGCACCGCCTGTCTGCTCTTTCATTTTTAGAACGAACAACGGGAAAGACGTCTTGTGAAACCTCATCGGTTTGAATTCTCTGCCATGTAAAATCTGGTTCAAGTGTAAATGCTGTCACGATTTTGTCGTGATACATATTCGTTGCGGACACATCAAGCCACCCAATGCCTGAAAATAAATCGGAAAAACTTGACGAAACGAGATTGCCCGGCATATCCGCATCTTTCTTTTTCCCCGTAAGTATTTCAATAAATGGCATTGTTATTTTTTCCACGACAGACACCTTCTTTTCTTCCACAGGCGCCTGTGTTTTTGTTTCCTCCTGCGGACGTTCTTCTGTTTTTTTCTCTTCAGGCGCTTTTCTCAATTCTTCAAGTTGTGTGATGAATCTTTCGCGCATAAAGCTCTCAAGATAATTTCTAAGATATCCACTCGCTCCTATCACAAGTCCCAAAACGACGGCTCCGCCAAAAATCCACGCCACTGTTTTCCCCGTGCGTTTTGTAAGTTTCTTCCTTTTCTCCTCCAAAACCTCATCCGATGTAATATACGCCTG
>CAZVSK010000002.1:14472-43341 GCA_964630035.1 uncultured Candidatus Saccharibacteria bacterium | reverse complement strand
GAGCTACTCCGGAATATATTAAGTTTTAAAGCGATTTTGCGTTACAAAATCACATAAGTAAGTATACAAAAAAACTACATACAAAATCAACACACCCCTTTTTTCTCTCTCTTTCCCCCAATTACAACATTCCAACATTCTGCAGAATGTTGGAATGTTGTATAATAAAGATATGAAAACGTCAAAACAACTTGAGAGGTATTTTAAGGGCTCGGCAAATCATTGGCGCATTGAAATTATTTTGTTGATTGAAAAGAGAAGCGGTCTTACGGTTGAACAAATTGCGGATACTCTTAATGGAAATTTTAAAACAATTTCCCAACATACACATCAGCTTGTTCGTGCTGGTTTGTTGAACAAGCAATATAGGGGAAGGCAAGTTATACACACGCTCTCTCCGTACGGTGAATTATTTTCAAAGTTTATGAGGCGTTTTTAACATTCCAACATTCTGCAGAATGTTGGAATGTTAAAGAAGAGATGTGTGGTTGGTGATTATATATTGGTGTGTTTGACGCACTCTTTTTGTTGTTGTATCGTATTTTTAGTATCATTTTATTAACAAATAAAAAGGAGGGGTGAATGGACTACACCTTGAAATGTGGTAAGACCAAAGCGGTTGTTTCAACCATTGGGGGGACAGTGTTGAGTTTTAATGTAGACGGAAGAGATATTCTTTTTCCGTATTTTGTCGAGAAAAACGGAAAAGCAAGAGGCGGGTGCCCAATTTGTTCACCTTATTTTGGTCTTGTGCCAGAATTTGGAGAAAAGAAACACGGGTACCTTCGCGACATAGAAGCGACAGAAATAATTGGACAAGGATATAATTCAATACAAATGCTTTTTGATTGTGCTGGTACGCCGGATTATCCTTGGTCTTTAATGCACGAAGTGAATGTAATTGTCCGTGAAGGGATGCTTTCCGTTTCTCTCAAAATTGAGCGTCCAAACGACGGTCTTTTTGATCGCGCATTTATCAATCCGGGATTTCATCCATATTTTTCCGGATACTCTGATGATATTCTCGTTGTTTCTGGTTTGGGAAATTATTCCGGATTTTCGGAACACTCAAAGGCATTTGAGATACGAAGTTCTGCACTTGTGATTGAAGAAAACGGAAAAAGAATTGCAATGAGATTAGAAGGTAATTTTTCAAAAAAATCTCATGTAGTTTTATGGAGCGACGATCCAGAGCGATATTTTTGTGTTGAACCGATTTTGTCAAAAGATGGACGCCGGCTCGGAATAGGGGAATCAGTTGAGATTTCCATGTTTCTTTCTCTTTTTTGATCCATATATTAAAAAACGCTCTATTATTTATGAGCGTTTTTTATTTTTCGGAATGGTATACGATCGCGAGGATCTTCTTTTTTATAATCTGTAGAGTGTCATCTTTTTCCACAGCAAGAACGGGAATGTTGGGATGTTTTTCTTTATGATAAGAAACCCATTTTGGTCCTGTGACGGATATATATATTGTTTCATATTTCTTTTTAACCGCAATCACTGTGAAATCTATTCCGGCAAGGTCGGCTTTTCCGAGGCGAGCACTTGGAATGTAATCGCGGATGAGTTTATCTCTTTTCATCTCTTGAAGCGCAAGAAGAACAATGTCTTCACGCGCGAGCCCAATGTTAAGTGAATTCATTGAACACTCAAGAGATTTTTTACGTATGCACGATTGTATTTCGGCGATTGTTTCTCTTCTTCTCCGAGCACGCTTTTTCTTAGGCATGCAGATCCTCCTTTTTTATTTTTATAATTCTACTTTTATTATACAGCACGAGCTTTTTATGAGGAATATTTGGAATTCATGTAAACCAGTGATAGTATAAAAAGTATGGGAAAGGGGTACAAAACACCCTCTTTTTCTTGATATGATTTCACACACTCTTGAAAGAGCAATAAAAGAATATGAGAAAAACGCCAAAACCGTTTTAGAATATCCGGAAAACGTTCCGGTACTTCACACAGACGAAGTTGCTTCACAGGTGGCAAGTTTTTACGAAAAAACGAGAAATGTCATTGATTTCAAAGAGGATCATCTCATCAGGAGAGGATTTATTAACCGAGTTCTACGAAGGCGGCTTCTTCTAAAGCAGGACGGAGACGGGGTGGGTGAAATGCTTGTGAAAGAAATCATACGAGCTGGGCATCTTCCGAACGACAAAATTCCAGAAACAGTTGCAAATGAAATACAGAACATTATAGACAAACACATTGTTCTCAGCCGATATATTCCCTCGCAAGATAAGAAAAAATACAAAAAAAGACTTGATTGGCTTTTTTCCATCACAGCGAGTTCAATTGAAGAAAGACTATTTCCTCCTCTCCGCGAGCGTCTTATTGCGGATATTATGTTCAGAACAATGAAAGAGCGAATTGTGATACGCGGAGCTGAACTTCGCAACGAAGACATCAGCGAACTTCTTTTTTCAGCGGTTCTCCGTACCACACTCAAGGTTGATGAAGACCATCTCAATTATCTTTTACTAAAGTTTCTTTATCCAGATTGGGACGCAATGACTTTGGAAGAATGTCCGAGAATTGGCGGATACATTCCTGCGATAAGGAGAAAAATAAAAAGTATTTTACACCATCCACTCACAAAACATTTTTCAAAAACATGTGGGAGATATGCGATTGTTTTTAACGTGATTGCGGACGTTATTATTCGTGCGGGTGGATTCAAAGAATTTACGGAAATTGCCGAAAATCCCGCATCTTTGGAAGAAAAAGTAAAAGAGACTTATGTCGCTCGTTTTGTTGCGGCGAAAAAGAAATTGAAGAGAATAGGATTTTTCAGCGTTATTTCTTTTTTCCTTTCAAAAATACTCATCGTGCTTCTCATTGAGATTCCGGTGGAAATGAAGCTTACTGGGTCATTTTCTGTTTTTCACACCGCGCTTAATGTTGTTGTTCCCCCAGCGCTTATGTTTTTTATCATGCTTTCCATAAAAATGCCCCGCCCAGTTAATTTCAACCTTGTTTTTGAAGAAGTACAATCCGCGATTTTTCCCAGACACGAAGGTCATGGTTATATTATGGACGTCCAAAAGAAAAAATGGGCCGCAGAAATTGTTTCACATATATTTTACTTTGCGCTCTTTTTCGGCGTGTTTTATTTATTTTCACGTCTTCTAATTCCTCTTGATTTCAACATTGCAAATGTTGCTGTACTTGTCTTTTTTATTTCTCTTGTCGCGGCGGCGGGAGTGCGCATACACCATCGTGCGAACGAAATGAGTTTGGAAAAAAAGAAAACAAACGTACTTACTTTTCTTTTTGATCTTTTCATTATGCCTTTTGTAGCGGTAGGTAGAGTGATTATTGACGGACTTGCTCGTTTCAACCCAATTGTGATTTTTATTAATCTTCTGATTGAACTCCCGTTTCAGGTTTTTGTTCAATTTGTTGAAAATTTCCACGGTTTCATAAGACAGAAGAAGGAGGATGTCGTATAAAAATCCGCCCGGATTAAAATGAGGGCGGTTTTTTTTATTCATTTCGCACGCCGAGAATTTTTCTGATTAGATCCCATATTTCAGCATTACTTGCAGATGAAGGCGGGGGTGTTTGATATTCCGTTCCGCATTTAGCACATCTATATGGATATTTTGCATCTTTCTCAAGTCTTAGCATAAGAAATCCTCCGCAGTGGCATTTCGGTTCAGGGGTTTCTTTTGACATGTGTCATTCTCCCTCTGTTGATGTTCTGTTCGTATTGTCGCCATTTTTTTCTAAGGTGTCAAAACTTTTCTCTATCAACGCGTAAGTGTACACTTAATTATATATGGATTATTTTCCAAAATATGAAAAAAAGGAGATGCCACATGCGCCCAATATCGCAAAAGCGATCGGTGTTGGTATTGTCGTGATGGGGCTCGCAATGGGAACAGGGGAACTTATTCTTTGGCCACATCTTGTTACCAAATACGGAATTCATCTCTTGTGGTTCGCGATTGCGGGAATTACAGCACAATATTTTATCAATCATGAAATTGCGCGCTATGCGATTTCAACCGGTGAAGGATTTTTTACCGCATCGGGAAGGATTTTGAAATGGTCTCCAATTTTTTGGTTTTTATCCGCTCTCATTCTTTATATTTGGCCCGGATGGGCGGGCGCGATCGGAACGACACTCCGCGAACTTTTTGGATTTGGAACACATATCGGTTGGGCTTGGGCTACACTTGGTCTTGTTCTCCTTTTCACTTTTTTGGGAAAAGTGGCGTATGTTGTTTTGGAAAAAACTCTTAAGTTAATTGTTCCAACATTTTTCGCAATGTTATTAGTTATTACCGTTTTTAACGTTGACGCCGTTCATTGGTTGGAGGTTATTAAGGGATTTTCACATATAGGCACCATACCGAGCGATATAAATATAAATACGCTTTTAAGCGCAATTGTTTTTGCGGGCGCAGGAGGAATGCTTAATTTGTGCATATCTTTGTGGTATAGGGATAAAAAAGTGGGAATGGGAGCGTATGCGGGACGCATTGAGAATCCGATCACGGGAAAAGAAGAAGCGGTTTCCGCGACAGGCTTTTATTTTGAACCAAATAAAGAAAATCTTTCGCGTTGGAAAAAATGGATGCGTTTCATGAGAATTGATCAGGGGATTATTTTTCTTCTCCTTGGTTCCATTACTCTCATTCTGCTTAGTGTGAATGCATATGCCATTCTTACACCTATGGGACTCGTTCCAGAAGGGTTGGATGTTGCGGTTGTTCAGGCGCATATCTTCGGAAATCGCCTCGGTGGATTTGGATTTTCTCTTTTTCTTATCATGGCTTTTCTAATGCTTTTTTCAGTTATGTGGACAGTTATTGATGCGCTAACGCGCATGATGAGCGATATCATTTATACTAATGCACGTGTGGGGCCTCTGAAGAAAATTTTTTCATGGGCGGAACATTTTTCTATTGGAACCTTATATTACGGAATCATTGTTCTTGTTGTTCTTGCTGGAGCTTTTCTCGTACCAATGGAGCAACCTCTCGCGCTTCTTATGATTTCTGCAGTTTTGGGCGGACTTACAATGGCGATTTACACTCCGCTTCTTATATACATCAATAATACAAAGCTTCCGCGCGAACTTCGTCCCGGGTGGTTAATGAATATTGCAATGGGAATAGTATCTGTATTTTTCATTTTTTTTGCAGTTAGGGTAATACTTGAGAAGTTTTTTTACTGAATATTTGATATACTGTAAATGTAGTCACAAATTATGAAAAACGTATTCACAAAACAAAACATATTGACAGTGGTTGGAATTGTCGTCGTTGTTCTTGTAATTTTATATGCCCCGCCGATACAAAAACAGAATCTTTCGGATTCGGAGAGCGGAAACATCCCCGAAAATGTGGGAATCGCTAATCCAGCGTCGCAGGCATGTGTTGAAAAAGGATATACGCTTGATATACGGAAAGACGAGGGTGGAAATGAGACGGGATTTTGTGTTTTTTCTGACGGAACGGAGTGTGAAGAATGGGCATTTTTCCGAGGAGAGTGCGCATATGGTGGTGGTTTGGGGAGTGTGAAAGATGAAAAATATGCGGGATGTCCGGAGTGGGTGAATTGTATGCCGGGCCCCGATCTTCCTAAAGATCACTGCGTTGTTCCTCCCGAGTGTGAGGGATATACTCAAAGAGCGTATTAAAAGTGCAAGGATTTTTTTGCTTTAATCACACCACATCACTCTATAGAGTGATGTGGTCTTGTTTTTAATCGTATTTAATATTTTTGGTGGTTGAGTTTTAGAGTCAATGTGATAGAATAATTTTCAATATATGGAAAAAATATTTGAATACACAAAACTTGCCCTCGGAGTTGTGCTCATTCCTCTCGCATTCGTGCTTGAGAAGATAGACGAGGATCTCGGATAAAGAAAAACCCCCAGAAGGGGGATATTTTTTATTTAAAAGGGAAATATTTTTTTATTTCTTCAATGAGGGCAATAACAACCCTTTTTAATTCTTCTTTCTCCCATGTTTTCACATCTAGGAGGGCAATTATTTTGAGAGCTTTTCTGTCTTCTGTAAGAAGAAATCTTATATGGGATGAATTCTTTTCCGCGAGCGAGTTATTTTTTATAATCGCTCTTTTTAGTTTTCTGATATTCTCGTCTTTTGTGTAGAACGAGAGCCAGAGAACAAAGGTTATTTTTTTTAGGTTTTCTTCAGAGGCTTTGTAATGAAAGTGGTGTGGTACGTCACTTTTAATTGGAATTGAAAATTCTCCCTCAAGTTCTTCTCTCTCCTCAAGAGAAAAGAGGTGATTGGATATTTTTTCAACAAGATCAGAAAATTCTTTTTCTTCTTTTTTCTTTCCCATTTTTATATTCCTTTTTGTGAATGTATCTGAAAACGATATTACAACTTTTTTAATATTTTCGCAAGGTATTCATAAAATGATTTGAAAATACGCGGGAATGGGGCATACTATTTTCATGCACGACATTTTTATTCTCGCCGTTGGAAAAATAAAAGAATCACATTTCAGTGACGCGTGTCAGGAATATGTGAAGCGCCTTTCCCTTTATGTACGCATCTCCTTTCATGAAATTCCTTACGAACCATTCAGGAGCAGGGGAGAAATGGAAAAAGCGAAAAAAAAGGAAGGTGAGCGCATTGCTCAATTTCTAAAAAAGAGGAAAGACACACACGAAATATTTATTTTGGACGAAAAAGGGAAAGAATCTGATTCAAAAGAATTTGCGGTAATTCTTGAGAAACTTTCAAAACCCGCGATCTTCGTCGTCGGAGGATCTTTGGGTATACATAAAGATGCGATTCTCAATTCATACAAAAAAATATCTCTTTCACATCTTACTTTTCCTCACGAACTTGCGCGCGTTGTTCTTTTGGAACAAATATACAGAGCGATGACTATTATGCGTGGGAAAGAATATCATTATTAATGAAAAATGAGAAATTCAAATGCGTGGTAACAAACTTGACATAAATTCGTTATACTTTTATAAGTAAAAATATGGAATACAGAGCAAAATACACATGTTTTGATCTTATGCAGGGATCCCGTCTCAATATCGGGGTTGGTGTTTTGTGCTGGGACAATGTGTGTAATGCTATCAATATATCATGCAGAATATGAAATAATGAGAAAAAAATGATGGCTACAGAGACTGTCCCGGCATTTCGGGGCAGTTTTTATATAATGGTCTTTTACAACATCATAAGGAGGATCGTCATGGAGACGAATAAAGTAGTATTCCTGAAAGGGAATTGGGTTACGCTTCGCCCGCTCAGAAAAAGCACCGACATAGACCAAACTCTGGTTTGGATCAATGATGAGGAAATACGGAAGTTTATCTCAACATTCCAACCCGTTTCACATTCCGAAGAGGAAGAGTGGTTTGATTCAATTGGTAAGAAAAAAGATTCCATCCATTTTGCCATTGAGGCGCCCGACGGGACATTTATAGGGGTTATAAGCTTACATCGGATTAATTGGCAGAGCAGAACGGCTGTGACTGGTGCCCTGATTGGTGAAAAACAATATCAGGGAAAGGGATATGGGACTGATGCGAAGATGGCTCTTTTGAAATACGCGTTTTGTGAGCTCAATTTGAGAAAAATATCTTCGCACGCTCTTGAGTACAACGCGCGGAGCATTTCTTACAGCAAAAAATGTGGATACAAAATTGAGGGAATTCTCAAAAAACATATTTTCAAGGGTGGGAAATACTGGAACGAAGTTATCCTTTCTGTTTATAAAAAGGATTGGCTTCCATTGTGGCGCGCACATCGCGCACGGGGAAAGTCGTAAATATCAAAAACCCTCTTTAAAAAGAAGAGGGTTTTTATTTTTCTTATCTTACTTCCCGTATTGTGATATCGCGCCCAGATATTGTTATGTAATGAGAAGGAATGTCCGTCCAGCATCCGCTGTTGAAATATAGGTTTTTTTTGAATTGTCTCTGGAGGGCTTGGTGCGTGTGTCCGCAGAAGACATATTGCGCTTTTCGGAATGCGCCAAAGAGAGAAGCGGATTTCGCGACTTTTTCCGAAAGGCGGAGCCACGCCTTGCTCATCCTTTTTATAAATCTGCTTATTTTCTGTTTTTTTGTGTCTATTCTCTGTATGAAAAAATAAATTGATGAAGCAACCGCGCTCAAAACTATATTGCGGGAGAGGAACCGGTCAAATTGGTGGCCGTGTATCGCAAGATATTTTTCCCCCTCGTATTCCCATTCGTAAAACCTGTGTGCTTCCATTTTCATGAGATGCGACATAACTTTCATGAGTAGTTCATCGTGATTTCCAATCACCCACACAACCTCCGTATCACTTTCCTTTTCTGAAATTTCGCGCACATAAGAGATAAATTCCCAATGGTCGTCGTTTAATCTTTCAAAATTAAGGTCATCAAAAATATCCCCAAGGAGGATTAAACGGCGGAAAGCATGTTTTTTTAGTGCCGACAAAGCCTCTTTCGCACGGCTAACTTTTGACCCAAGATGTATATCAGAGATGATAAGCGTGTCTACAAATTCTTTTTTTTCTCTCATTTCCTTTTATTGTAACTATTTTTTCCTCATATGGAAAGAAATTTTTGACATATTTCAGTTTATATGACAAAATATGCACAGCATATTTATATAACAAACAAAGGAGGTAATAATGATAGAAACAAAAAAAGTTGGATTAAAAGATCTTCTTTCCTCAACTGAAAAAGTGATGCAGTGGGCATCATCTGTAAAAATCAACAATGAGCACGTGTTGACACTTGCCCGTAAAATTCCTGAATTTTCGAATACCTCTCACGCTCCGTTGAAAATTATTGGGGACGAATTAAAAAATGATTTACAGCTTCTTTTTATAAAGAATGCGGTGAATTTTTCGTTTTGGCCCGATGTGTCAAAACGGCAATGGGTAATTGAAGAAAAAGAGGGTGAATCTCGCCATACAAGGTGGGGTGCCGATGCATTGAGCATCTCCCTCGATCGAGCACTCAAAGATGGAACAAAACTACTTTCTCCAAATTTTCTCAATACATTGACTGAAGGACAAGTGCGACATCTGTTTCGTGGATTCCTTGGAACAGAAATTCCCATGGTCCATGAACGGTTCCTATGTTTAAAAAATATTGGATTCGTTCTCATCGGCAAATTCAGGGGGAAATATCAAAATGTCGTTGAAGAGGCGGATTACGATGCGGTGACATTGGTGGATCTTATTGCGGAAAACTTTTCTTCATATTCCGATACATCACGGTTTCGAAGCATGCGTGTTCCATTTTTGAAGCGCGCACAGTTATGTGTATATCACACCCACAAAGTGCTTCGGCGTTACGGAGAAAGTGGACTAAAGAATATTTCCGAATTAACTGCATTTGCCGACTATCGAGTGCCCCAGGTACTCAGAGAATTCGGGGTGTTGGAATATTCCCCATATCTTGCTGAAAAAATTAGCAAGAATGAATTAATAGTAAGAGATGATCCAGCTGAAGTGCAGATTCGCGCTGCGACGGTGCGTGCGGTTGAATTGATTCGTGAGCTTCATAACGGGAAATATACTCCTGCACAGATAGATTCTGTGCTTTGGGGTATGACTCGGAAAATGAAATTCAAAGAGCCATTTCATCGAACACGAACGATAGCATATTAATAAAAAATCCCCATACAATAGTGGGGATTTTTTCTATATCTTTTCTGCTTGGTCGATGGTGAATTCTCCGATGCGGACACGGCGGAGATTTTTTATGGTTGCGGGAACGCCGAGATATTTCCCAAATTCTTCAGCGAGAGAGCGTATATACGTTCCGCTTGAGACATCCATACGAACTGAGATAATCTGATGTTTACCCTCCAAATATTCGTTGAGAAATTCAATTTCGCGAACCTCCATTTCTTTTTCCGGAGGACGAACAGATGTGTCTCCCGCGCGCGCACGCGCATACATTCGTTTTCCCCCAACTTTAACAGCCGAATACATCGGCACGCGAATTTTCTTTTTTCCTTTCAAAAAAGAGAGAGCTTCTTCAAGAGTTGCGCGGGGAAAAGCGGAGACCTCTTTTTCATCAATTATTTTCCCTTCAATGTCACCCGTGTCCGTTTGTATTCCGAGAAGTATTTCTGCCTCGTACGTTTTGTTGAGCTTGATATATTCGGAAAGTTTTTTTGTTCCTTCTCCAATACCTATAATCATGAGTCCTGTTGCAAGAGGATCAAGCGTTCCTGCGTGTCCCATTTTTCTGATATTTAGTTTTCTCCGGAGTAGGCGAATAACGTCAAAAGATGTGATTCCTTTTGGTTTGTCTATAAGGAGAATGTCTTTGAGAATCATGCATCCATTATATACCGTTTTTATATACACAACCTATTTAATAGTTATATATTTTTTCCGTAAATAATCCACTGAACCACTAGTGCACCTGCCCGCCTATGGAGGGAATTGTTCAGTGGGAAAAGAAAAAAGTGGGGGAAAGTGCGTTATTGACAAATTATATCTTCATGTGCTATAATTATAATAGATTATTAATATAAGGAATAAAAAAATGGAACTGTTTTGGATAAAATATGAAGTTGCTATTCTTTCAGTATTTTTTGTTATTTTAATCGGTCTTTTGATCTTTGTTACTTGGAAGCTGAAAAGACTTGTCCCTGAAAGGAATGAGCTTCGCAAAAAATTTGTGAAAGTAAGTATCGCCGATTCTCATATTGAACAAAATATTGCTTATCTCCGAGTTGTTTTATTTTTTTCTCTCTTTTTTTCCTTAGTAGTTTTTAAGGGACTTATTGAGAGGTTTTAATTATTTGCCCCATACTGTTAATACGGTGGGGCATTTTTTTAGGGTAGAGAAAAAGTTGACTGTTCGCAACACTAGTTGACCGAGATTGTTTTTATATGTACTATATTCTCAGTTTTCTTTCATAAATATAAGGAGATAGTTGAAATGAAAATCTGGAATTTTCTCAGAACCGGACCTTTTGATGGTGAACACTGCTTTGACTGTGGTGCTGAAAATCCTTTTTTTAAAGATTCTGGTTCGGCAGTTCCCAAAGGAGCTGATGTTTTTCTCTGTGAAGAATGTATGGACATAAGAGAAAGATATTTGGACGAGACAGGATCTGTTCTTCCGTTGAATGTTATCTGCGACGGATGCAGAACAAATTCACACAACGAGCATTTTTGTTCAACAAGCGAAGCCGTTGTTGATGGCATAAGGACAAAAAAGTCGTGTTTGTGCGAAGAATGTGCAGGATTGGATAAGGTTCAAGGGCCATATTTTTAATATAAAGCAAAAACCCCTTCGCCAGCTGGTAAGGGGTTTTTTTTATTAAATTAAAATGATTAGAACGGTAAAGAAAATCGTCGCGACGGTGTGAATCAATAAAGATAACACACTAACTGATACATTATCGTTCCATCTTTTTTTTGTTGATATCGCAAATACAATCCATACACCAAAAAGAACTAAGAGACAGCGTTTGAGTTCTTCAGGCGACAACGAATCGTTTGCGATTCCCAACAAAACAAGAAATATAGTCGCAACCGAAACCGCTCCAAAGTTTATCATGCCCGAAAATGCCTCTTCAGATCCCTTTTCCTTTTTCGCTGACAGGGCCGATATCATGACGGAGCTTAGGAGAAAAAGGACGAGTATAAATAAGGAATATTCCTTCGCGGTGCTTTCAAGGAATACATATGAGATAAAAAGCGGGAGAAGGAGTATTTTTATTATGAGGAGAGATATTACTTGAAAGAAAAACACTTTCAGTTGCGCTTTGTGCATAACAGCGTCCATGCGGACTCCCTTTTGTTTTTAAATTTCTGATTTACTTTTTAACATATTTTTCTCTATAAGTCAAATGTTTTGCGAATATTGATTTATGACTTATTTTACCGGATACTAAAATTATGGAAAAAGAAATGTTTACGGGAGACACGCGTCCGGAAAATCCGCGTGAGCACGAATACACATACGATGATTTAATTGATGAGCTTTTTGCGGAAATTGATACGAATGATGCTTATATTGCTGAGTTGAAATCTGCTATTGAAACAAGCAATGAATATCTTGGAGATCTTCTCCAAATGGTTGCAAAAAATGAAGCGAACATGGAAGATTACAATCATATCAACAGAGTTAAAGATTCCATCGTTTCATCTAAAAATCATCTTTCCGACGTTTTGAAGGAACAGGCAAGAATACGCGAAATTGTTGAATCGGTGAGAGAGATAAAAAAAAGAGAAACTGAGAAGCTGACAACTTTACGGGAAGAACAAAAGAATTAAAAAAACGCTCCTTGCACAAGGAGCGTTTTTGAGGTATAACAAAAAAAGATTTCATTAAATCACTTTTTTAAAAACTAAAAACGAGGCCGTCACATGTCGTCAAAGAAACGGAAAGAGAGGAGGGCTTTGAAAAATCACAATAAGGCCGATGAGGGGACTGAGAAAAATTCACCTCTTGATATTGAAAAGAAAAAGAAGAGCGTTTTTGTCCATGCTCAGGAGCAAAAAAAAATAGAAATGGTCAAAGATGTTCTCGCTCGAACCGATGGAGCGTTTTCACACGAGGAGCGTAAGCTTCTTGATTTATATCTTTTTCAGGATAAATCGGCCGAGGAGACGATGCGTCAGTTGTTGGGATCAGAAAAAAAGAGGATTTCTCCAACGGAGTTTTACAGGCTTGTGGAGATAGTCCAGAAGAAAATGAGAGTTTATATAAGTAATTTTATGTTTTAATAAAATAACCCCGCCGATCGGCGGGGTTTCTGCAAAAAACGCCACTTGAATTTCTCAAGTGGCATTCTTTCCTGTGGGATATTATTATGTTATCTCCATTTTTGTGTTTGGTCAAAGGGATTTATGCACAACCCCTCATTTTCCGTTTTCTTTATGCGCTTTTTTCAAGAAATTGGAGTGTTTTTTCATTTGTGAGCATTTCTTCGGCATATGCGCGTATGCGATCGGGATGTGCGGAGCCGTAATGTTTCTCTATGTGAGTACATTCGCTTTCAATTTCTTTTTCAGAAGGACGTATGTTTTCCGTTTCCGCGATTTTTTTGAGTATCAATTTCATCTTGTATTGGTTTTCTGCGTTCATTCTCTGATTTTTTAGAAAATCTTCTTCGGTTTTCCCAATCTTTCCATAATATTCTTCTTTGCTTATTCCGTATTTTGTCGCTTCTGCGTTTATCTCTTCCTGCACGCGTTCTATTTCTTCGTCAAGGAGAATAGCTGGAATTGTCATATCCGTCTTTTCAACAAGTTCTTTCGCAATAGATTCTCTTCTTCTTCTTTTAAATTCAAACTCTTTTTCCATTGCGATATTTTCGCGTATTTTTTTTCTGAAATCATCTACATTCTCAAATTGTCCGAGTGTTTTCACGAATTCATCCGTAAGTTCCGGTGTTTCCGTCTCATCTGGATCGGATTCTTTTTCTTTCTTTTTGAGCGGGGCGCGCATAATTTGTATACGTTTAATTACATCTTCAACATCTTTGTCAGTTACACCTTCCTGTGTTTCTTTTTTTATTATCATTTCCGCTATTTTTTTGTAATTCGGGAGTTTAAATTCCGGAATAATTCCCACGGATATTGAAAATTCCACAGGACTTCCGAAAGCGAGCTTTGTAATGGAAATGAAAGGGCGGGTGAAAACGGGTATGTTGTGTTCGTGTATGATGTTCGGATAAACATCTTCAAGCGCCGAATATGCGGCGTCTTCAAGAAGATGTTTCTCATTGATATTTTTTTCAAGTATGTGTTCAGGGACCTTTCCTTTTCTGAAACCGGGCATTTCAAAATCTCTTTTCATTCTTGCGACTGCTTTCGCTTTATGTTCTTCAAGACATTGCGCCGTAATTTCCCCGCGTATCTCCACTATTGAAAGTTTTGGTTTTGAGACGGACACATTCGTGTATTGTGTGTTTTTTTCGTTCATATGAATTGTTTGTCTTCACACTAACCGAAGTCTTATTTTTTCGCAATCCTTTTCCCAGTATTTTTGCGGATTCACGCGACAATAAAAATTGGTTATAATTAATGTATATATAAAATGAAAAATCTTTTCGTTATCAAGGAATCGGGGGAAAAAGAGCATTTTTCGGAAAAAAAATTAAAGGACTCTCTCGCGCGATCGGGAGCTGATGAGAATCTTATCAATCGCGTCGTGTCTGAAATTGTGTCTTTATTTGAAAACGGGGATGTGGTGTCAACTGCCGATATTTATAGGAGGGCGTTTTCCCTTTTGAGAAGGGAAGAGAGAATTTCCGCCGCGCGGTATCATCTTAAGAAAGCGGTTTTGGACATGGGTCCGAGCGGGCACCCTTTTGAATATCTTGTCGGAGAACTTTTCCGATCCCAAGGTTATTCAGTGGAAATAGGAAAAATTGTTGAAGGGGCGTGTGTGAATCACGAAGTGGATGTTGTTGCGGAGAAAGGAGGGAAAAGAATACTTGTTGAATGCAAATTTCATAACGAGCAGGGGATGAAATCAGACGTAAAAACAGCTTTATATGTACGCGCGCGTTTTGAAGACATACAACGCAAATGTTCCGCGGAAAAAGGACGTATGTGCGATTTCAATGAAATATGGCTTGTAACAAATACAAAACTCACGGGCGACGCCATTGCATACGCAGAATGTGTCGGCATGAAGGCAATAGGGTGGAGCTATCCACACAACGGGAGTTTGCAGTATCTTATTGAATCATTAGGTCTTCATCCTGTTACATGTCTCACAACACTTCGTCCTGGACAGCATCGTGCGCTTCTTCAGAAAAATATTGTTCTTTGTCGTCAGGTGAAAGAAGATCCTTCCATTCTTTCCGAATTCAATCTTTCGCGATCAAAGCTTGAGAAGGTTTTAAGAGAGGCGGAAAATATTGCCACACACAGCACACTATCCGCGTGATATAATAAAAGAGAATTTTACAAAGGTCTTTTATTTTTCTTTTTTATGAACATGAAAGCAATTGCGATAGTGATTGTGTGTATCATCATCATTGTCGCTGGTTTTTTTCTTCTCGCGAAAAAAAGTGAGAACGGTGGAGTAGTAAGTGATGAAGAGAAATCTCTCATCCAAGAGAACACTCTCGGGGGAACTCTCTATGATGCGCTTCCTCAGAATCCTGCGGAAAAAATTCCGGAAGCAAATCCATTCAGAACGGAAACAAATCCGTACAAAGGGGCGTATACAAATCCATTTGAATAATATGAAACGTTTTTTTATTCCAGGTGTAGTCGTTCTTTTTGGTATTGCGTGTGCAAGCGGAATTTTAATCGTGCATGCGCAAACTCCGCAGATTTCTTTTCCCGTTCCGGAATTGGGAAATTGCGGAAGTCAGGAAGCGTGCAAAGCATATTGCAACAATCCGGAACACATTTCCGAGTGTGTTGCATTTGGAGAAAAAAATAATCTTATTTCTAAAGAAGATGCGGAACGGGCGAAGGAATTTGCAGATGTTCTAAAAGGGGAAGGTCCCGGACAGTGCAGAAATAAAGTAGATTGCGAAACATATTGCGACGATATTTTGCATGCGGAAGAGTGCGTGGCGTTTGCGGAAAAGCATAATTTTATGAAATTGGAGGATCTTGCCGAAGCAAAAATGGTTGCAAAAGCGTTGAAAGAGGGCGGTCAGTTGCCGGGACAGTGCAAAAATAAAGGAGAGTGCGAAAAATATTGCTCTGATTCGGCGAACTCTGAAGAATGCCTTTCATTCGGAGAGAAAATGGGAATTCTTTCCAAAGAAGAGGCCGAACAGGCGCGAAAAGTCCTTCCTCTTATAGCGAAAGGTGAGTCTCCCGGTAAGTGTAAAACGAAAGCGGAATGTGAATCATATTGCGCCTTGGAGGGGAATTTCAGTGAATGCGTGGCGTTTGCGGAAAAAGCCGGAATAATCAGTGCGGAAGAACTTGAACTCGCGAAAAAAACAGGAGGAAGGGGTCCTGGAGGATGCAGATCAAAAGAAGCGTGTGACGCATTTTGCAATATTCCTGAAAATCAGGATACATGTTTCGCTTTTGCAAAGGAGCATAATATTATTCCTGAAGACAAACTTAAAGAAATAGAGGAAGGTATGGGGCGTCTCCGCGCGGGGATAAGCCAGATGCCAGAGGAAATGGTTTCTTGTCTCAAAGAGAAAATAGGTCAGGATGTTGTCCAAAAAATTGAAGCTGGAACTCTTGCGCCCGGACCTCTTTTGGGAGAGCAGGTGAAATCATGCGTAGAATCATTTATGCCAAAAATCAAAGAGAAGATGGAAAAAGGTCTTTCAATGGCTGATCCAGCAACTCTTAAATGCCTTGAAGATGGTCTAGGAGGAAAAAATGCACTTGATGCAATACGGAATGGTGGTGCTCCGACTCCCGAGATGGGGGATGTTATGAAGAAATGTTTCGGTCAGATGAAGGAAGATGGATTGAAAAAAATACGCGAAGCTCTTTCCACAATTCCTCCGGAAATGTATTCATGTGTGGAAAACAAATTAGGAAAGGATCTTTTGGAAAAAATTAAATTAGGAGCGGATGTGGAGATTGGCCCAGAAGTGGGAGGTGTGTTTGAAGAATGTGGGAAGGCAATGCAGGAAGCGATGAGGCGTGGAATGGAAGAAGGAATGAATCAGGTTCCCCCAGAAATGCAGGACATGGTTCGTCAAAAAATAGAATCAAGCGGAATACAGGAAAAAATAGAACGCGGGGAGATAAGGAGTGCCGAAGAAGCGCAAAGACTTATACAGGAACAGATGCAGGGGATAACTCCTCCGATGCCACAAGGCGCTCCAGAAGGAGGGGGAATGCCCGCTCCAACTCCTGAAATGTGTGCAAAATTCAAAATGGCTCCTTCATGTGATTTTGTTCCGGCAGATGTGCGTGATTTGTGTAAAAAATGCATGTAATAATGAGGTTTTTTAGGACTTTACATTTCGTGGAATAGTTGTAGTATTGAATGCGTAGGATCTCATACGCTTAGTTTCTTCAGTGAAGTATGGAAAACATCTTCATTGGTTCGGGGACGACGCAGAGAGAGAAAGGGTCGTCCTACGAAGTAATGACTTACATATGTCAAAAAGATTATACGTTGGAGGTTTGCCGTATCGCACCACTGAAGAAGAATTAAAGGATGCGTTTGCACAGATCGGCGAAGTGACGTCTGCGTCAATCATCACCGACAAAATGTCCGGACGCTCACGCGGATTCGGATTTGTTGAAATGGCGAATGACGATGAGGCGGACAAAGCGATTGAAAGTTGGAATGGAAAAGATTTCAATGGAAGAACGCTTGTTGTGAATGAAGCAAAGCCGATGGGAGACAAACCCCCGAGAAGGAATTTTGATAGGGACAGAAGGTCCTCTCCGAGATATTAAAATTTCAAAACCGCCACTCCATTGAGTGGCGGTTTTATTTTTTAATTTATTTCAAACCTTTTAATTCGCTTAAATTTATTTTAAGCTTTTCCATAAGATGACGTTTGCTGTATCCTTCTCCAGAATCTATGGATATGATAATTTCTTTATTCTGAATTAATATTTGGTCAACGTGTATATCTCTCCCTTCGGATGATTCTTTTAGCTCTATTTTTTGGAGCTTCCCTTTTTTGTTTATCCAGACGAGAAAAATATAATTCTCGCGTTTTTTTTATATCATTGCGCGAACAACAGCTATATCTCTCCTCCCTTCCGGAACAATTGCATATACCTCGTCTTGGATGGGATCAAAACCGAATTTTTCCATCATATATTCGGCAATGAAAACTCTCGCTTCTTTTGTCATTTTCTTACTCTCCTTATTTTGTTTTGGAATAATACTATGGTGCACGTTAGTGGTTTTTTCAAATAAAGTCAATTATGTCCGCCTGTTTTTATTAAATATGATATAATAAATAAACACATATGAGTTCTCTCATAAAGCCAAAAGGAAAAGGATTTACGTATTTTATCGTTGCACAGACACTTATCATTATTGTCGCGATTGGCGCGTTGTATTGGTGGCAGGTATATGTCACGGACGTTCTTATAGATAAGAATGTTAAAACAATACAAAGTCTGAATAAACAACTTATGAATTTTGAGAGGCAGATCTATCTTTTGAAGCAGGAAAATCAAATTGATTAAAAAACCCGCCGAAAGCGGGGATTTTATTCCCAATATCCATCTATTTTATTTCTGAAAAAATGAGATTGGTTTTTTGCATTCAATGCAGTTCTTAAAAATTCTTTTATGATTTTCCAGTGTCCCATTTTTTGAAATCTTCTGTTTGTTGTTGCTACGCTTCCAGCGATAAAAAATTTTGAAGGAGAGATGTTTTTAGAGAGGAAATAATCCTCGGCATATTGTACGTGAGAATTAAATCCTCCGAGCTTTTCAAAAATATCTTTCTTTATGAAAAAAAACATTCCTGTTGCGAAAGGGGATGAAAATTGCGAAAAAAATTGCACACAATTGCTCAAAAAGTAGGTGAAACGGTCCATTATATTTCCTTCAGGACATATTATATATGCTCCCGCGCAATGCAGGTTTTTTCTTTCCGCTTTTTCTATAACCCTCCTGATGATTGACCGGTCACGCAATTCCACATCAGCATCAAGAAATAGGAGATATTTTTCTTCGGACATTTTTGCTCCGTTATTCCTTCCTATTGAAACTGGGCCTCCTTCAATGACTGACACACTCAGGTCATTTTTAAAACCTTCCGCGATTTTACGCGTTGCGTCCGTTGACTGTGCATCAGCGACAAATATCGGAACGCGTCCTATGTCGGTATAATCCTGATAACGTATTGATTCAAGTAGCTTTCCTATGTGTTTTTCCTCGTTCTTTGCCGGGATTATTATTGAAAGAATATTTCCCATATACTCACATCATAAGCCCTCTTTTCAAATAGGTATAGAGCATAAAATAAAAGTAAACAAATTGATTTACATTGAAAAAATCATTTTTTTGGTGTAAAATAAAAAAATGACAGTAAAGAAAAAAATAGACATAGATATTCCAAGTGGATTTCGTGATTATTTGCCCGAGGAAATGATTCCCCGTAATGATATTATTAAAAAAATTACTGAGACGTTTGAGCTTTTCGGTTTTACCCCACTTGATACACCCGCGGTTGAAAAAGAAAATGTATTGACGGCGGGAGATGAAAATTTTAACAAACAGATATTCAAAATTTCTACTTCCTCTGGTGGCGAAAAAGGACTTGCTTTACGTTTTGATCTTACGGTTCCACTCGCGCGTGTTATGGCTTTACGTAATTCATATTTTTCAAAACCATTCAAAAGATATCAAATCGGAAGAGTGTGGAGAGGTGAGCGTCCTCAGGCGGGAAGGTATCGTGAATTTATGCAATGCGACGCAGACATCGTAGGGATACAAAGCCCAATCGCGGATGCTGAAATTATTTCTCTTATGTATGAAACGATGGTTTCTCTTGGTGTTCGTGATTTTTCAATCAGGGTAAATAGCAGAAAGATTCTTGATGGTTTATGTGAGTGTGCCGGGATTGAAAAAGGAAAACGCAGTGATGTGTTGCGTTCTATGGATAAACTGGATAAAAAGGGATGGTCAGGAGTTTCTGAAGAGCTTGAACAGTATATAACAAAGAAAAAAATATCAGAGATTAAAGAATTTAGTGAAATACGAGCACAAAAACAAGAAGATGCAATACGTTTAGCGGAGCCGTATTTAAAAAAATCAAAAATAGGAATGGATGGATTGAGTGATATGAGAGAGATATATTTTGCATTATCAGCTCTTGGAGTTGATAGAAAAAAATGGGAATTTGATTTTTCTGTTGCTCGTGGATTGGGATACTACACAGGCGCTGTTTTTGAAACCGTTTTAGATGATATGCCCGGAATTGGAAGTATATTTTCGGGGGGGAGATATGATGGCTTAATATCAAGATTCGGTGGAGAAAATATTCCCGCAACAGGAGCTTCTTTGGGTTTAGATCGGTTGTATTCTGCGCTTGAAAAATTAAATGTTATACAAAAGAAAAAAAGCCCCACACAGGCACTTGTGTGTTTTCTCCCAGGACTTCGTTCATATGCACTTGGTATCGTATCTGATTTAAGGAGAAACGGAATACATTCCGAGTTTTATTTTGAAGAAGAAAACCCTCTTAGAGATCAGATTACATACGCTTTGAAAAGAGAGATTCCTTTTGTGGTCATTGTTGGTCCGGATGAAGAGAAAAAGGGTACTACACAGGTCAAGTTTCTGAAGGAGAATATTCAGAAAGAGATGGATAAAAAAGACCTATCTTCTTTCATAAAATCTTTTTTTTCATAAAAACTCTTCTATTTCACAAGGTTGTTTTGCGTGGTATCATAAATGTGCATGAAGATAGACATATTGGGTAATAAGATTGATCTGACGCCGTCCATAAAGAAATACGTTAATGACAAACTTGTTCCTCTCGGGAAGATGATTTCCCGTTTTGAGAAAGAGGGCGAAACGACGCTTTTTGTTGAAATAGCGCGGGCAACGAGACATCATAAAAAAGGAGATGTTTTTTATGTAGAGGCGACCGTGTCTCTACCGGGAAAGACGCTTCGCGCTGAGAATTTTGCTGATGATGCGAGAGATGGAATAGATTCAATACGAAAGGTTTTAAAATTGGAATTGCAAAAATTTAAAGAAAAAAAAGAAGATAAAAAATATGGAAGAAAAACAAAAAAAGTTTTTTAGTGGGAAAAAAAGGAAGTGGTTTGTGATTGTAGGAATAGCGATAGTTATTGTCGTGGCCTTTTTCGTTTTTCGAGGGAAAAACGGGAGTGAGACAGTTTTTGCGGAAGCTAAAATGGGGGATGTGGTATCAGAAGTAAGTGTGACAGGAAAAGTGGTTCCCTCAAAAAGCGTTGAACTTGCATTTGAAAAAGGAGGGAGGGTTAAGTCAATCCCTGTTAAAGTGGGAAGTTCCGTTGGTCGCGGAGATATTCTTATGCAGTTGGAAAACGGAGATCTTCTGGCTCAAATCACGCAGGCACAGGCAACACTAAAAGCTCAAGAAGCGAAACTTCAGGAGTTGAAACGCGGATCAAGACCGGAAGAAATCGCAATCAAAGAAACTGAATTAAAGCGTGCCGAACAGGATTTAGATAATGATTATAGAAGCATCAGGGATATTTTGAATGATGCATATGCGAAGGCGGATGATGTGGTGCGCACGAAAATTGATGATATTTTCACGGATGACGATACGGCTAATCCAAAATTAACATTTACGACATCAAATGCACAGGCGGAAATTGATATTATTGCAATGCGTTATCGCTCGGGGTTGAATCTGGAAAATTGGAGGTCAGAAATGTCAAAGATTAATTCCGACGCTGACTATGAGAATCTTATGTCTGCGGTTAAGCTCGGAGAAAAAAATCTCGCATCTATCAGAGATTTTTTGACGCGCATACTTGATGCGGTTGACGGAGCAATCGGTCTTTCTGCAACAACGGTTAGCACATATAAATCCAATATTTATACGGCGCGTACAAATGTTAATACAACATATACATCTCTCAGTACGCAGGAGCAGACGATTGATTCGCAGAAAATAATCGTTCAAAAAACAAAAAATGAACTTGATCTAATGAAAGCCGGATCAACTTCAGAGCAGATTTTGGCGCAAGAAGCGCAGGTTGAGCAGGCGAGAGGAAATGAAATGTATTACAGAACTCAATATGAAAAAACGGTGCTTCGCGCTCCTTTTGCCGGAACTGTTACAAAAATTGTTCCTCAGGTTGGTGATATTGTTGCGCAATCTCCAGTTATAGGTCTTATCGGCACAGGCACGTTTGAAATAGAGACATATCTTACGGAATCTGATGTAGTCAAAGTAAAAAAAGGAAATTCTGCGAAAGTCACTTTTGATGCGTATGGACAGGGAATGTCATTTGAAGCATCTGTTATTGAGATAGATCTCTCAGAGACGATTAAAGACGGGGTTCCGAATTATAAGACGCGTCTCGCTTTCAAAGAGAGCGATACCCGCATCATTCCGGGTCTTACAGCGGATGCGGACATACTCATTGAAAAAAAAGAAAACGTTTTATATGTTCCTACGAGAAATCTTCTTTTGGAAGATGGTATATATTTTGTGAATCGCTTGATTGGTGATGAAAATAAAAAAGAAAGTGAGAAAATTGAAGTGAAAACTGGATTGAGAGGTTCAGACGGAAGAACTGAAATTTTGTCAGGATTGAATAATGGTGACAGGATTTCTGTTGAATAAGACGAAAATATGACTCATTACAGAGAAAAGCGAATAAATCCGAGCGGATCCGGCGAACTTATACGCACGGAAAAACTTGGGAAAGTATATGAAAACGAGGAAAGTAAAACACCCGTACTTTTTGATGTTGATTTTATTCTGAAAGAAGGAGAATATATCGCAGTGATAGGTCCATCTGGATCCGGAAAGTCAACATTTATGCAGATTTTGGGATGCCTTGATCGCCCCACATCAGGAAAATATTTTTTTGAAGAGAGAGAAATAAATACATATGGAGATGATGAACTTGCGCACATACGCAACGATAAAATAGGGTTTGTTTTTCAAGCGTTCAATCTTTTACCCCGCATGACTGTGTCTGAAAACGTGGAACTTCCTCTTATTTATGCAGGAATTTCACCCAAAACAAGAAAAGAAATTGTCAGGGAAAAAATTGAGCTTGTGGAGCTTTCGGACAGAGCTGATTTTCCTGTGACGCGTCTTTCCGGAGGGCAGAAGCAGAGAGTTGCAATTGCACGCGCGCTTGTTAGAAATCCTAAGATTATATTTGCAGACGAGCCGACAGGAAATTTGGATTCAAAATCAGGAGAAATCGTGCTTGATTTTTTTCAAAAACTTAACAGAGAGCAGGGGGTGACCATTATGGTAGTTACACACGAATCATATGTCGCGGAATCTGCCGAGAGAATCATCCATATTTTTGACGGGAGAATAAAAAAAGAGGAGATTGTTGAAAAAAGGAGAATTATCTCAACGGAAGGGTTTAAAAAATAAAAAGTGCACTATGTATGTTCGCGATATTTTTATGTTTGCGCGAAAAGGAGTGTTTATGCATCCACTTCGCGCATTTCTTTCTATTTTGGGTATAGTTGTTGGCATCACGTCTGTTGTTGCGATTGTATCAATTGGAGAATCTGCTCAAGGTCTCATTTTTCAGGAAATACAGCGTTTTGGGCCAACAAATATTTTTCTTCTACCGGGGAAAATGCCCCGCGGGCCTATGGGAGGGGCATCTTCTATTTCAAACGATGCTCTTACAGAGAGAGACCTTGAAGATCTTAAAAAGAAAGAAAATGTTCCCGATGCCGTTAATATTGTTCCGTATGCATTCGGAATTGTTTCTGCAGAGAGAAACGGGGAAACTTTTGATGCAACACTTATAGGCAGTTCCGAGATAATAAAAGACAATTTTGATTTAAGTGTGGAAGAAGGCAATTTCTTTTCTGAAAATGATATTCGCGAAAGAAATCGCGTCATGGTCATTGGTCAGGGTGTTAAAGATAAATTATTTTCTAATGAAAACCCAATTGGTGCGTCCTTAACAATAAGAGGTCAAAGAATGAAGGTTGTGGGGGTGCTCAAAGAAGAGGGAAAGGGGAGTTTTTTGGATTTTAATAAGACAATGGTTGCTCCATACACAGCAGTGCAAAGGGAAATATTGGGAATAGATTATTTTCAGCGCATTACGATTGAGGCATCTTCGCAGGAAAATGTGGAGAACGTTATCAAAGATGTGACATCCGTTTTGCGTGAAAATCACAACATCACAGATCCAGACAAAGACGATTTTTTCATACAGACGCAGGAAGATATTTCAAATCGCGTGGAAGACATTACGGGAATTTTTTCCATCCTTCTGTCTTCCGTGGCTGCGATTTCTCTCGTTGTTGGAGGTGTGGGGATTATGAATATCATGCTTGTGTCAGTGACGGAGCGTACGCGTGAAATCGGTTTGAGAAAAGCCGTTGGCGCGACAAACAAATCTGTACTTTCCCAATTCCTTTTTGAATCAATGGTTCTTACGGGTATTGGCGGAATTGTGGGTGTTCTTTTAGGGGTTGGCATCTCTCTCGGGTTCGTTTATATTATGAAAAATTTTGTTGGATTGAATTTTCTATATTCAATCTCACTTCAAGGAATATTGCTTGGCGTTGGAGTTTCTCTCTTCGTCGGAATCGCGTTTGGTATTTTTCCCGCGCTAAAAGCAACAAAAAAAAGTCCACTTGAAGCGATTCGGTATGAATAAAATAGACGTATGATACTTCCCAACGATCTCTTTAAAAGCGCAGTTCAATATATCAATCTCCACAAATCCAGGTCTGCTTTAACGATTCTCGGAATTGTCATCGGAGTGATGGCTGTGACAATTGTTGTTTCATTTGGAAAGAGCGCCGAAGGTCTTCTCACAAATGAAATACAGTCATTCGGTCCCGAAAATGTTTTTATCAATCCCGGAAAACCGTCAGACGGGGTTTTTCAACAACAAAGTTCGTCTTTTCTTCTTAAGACACTGACACGTAAAGATTTGGAAAAACTTAATGATTCATCTTTTGTTCCCGATGCGTTTCTTGTGAATCCTTCCACAAACGCAACCTACCTTGTGTCATACGACAAGGAAACGGTGAGTGCTATGGTTATTGGATCTGGTGCGGAGGCGTTTTCCATATATCGTTTGTCTCCGAGAAACGGAAGATTTTTTACAAACGATGAAGTGCAAAGCCGGGCATTCGTCGCCGTGATCGGAAAAAATGTTGTGAAAGATTTATTCGGTTCGGAGAAAGTGAATCCTGTCGGTGAGAGAGTGAAAATAAAAGAGAAAAAATTCCGCATTGTTGGCGTTTTTTCGTATGAAGGATCATCTTCATTTGGAATTGATGATATGGTAATGATTCCTTATACGACGTCACAAGAATATCTTTCTGGGACGAATCATTTTCAGGAAATTGCCGTGCAGGCGAAAAACAAGGAAGCTGTACCAAACATGGTTCGCGACATAAAGGAAACACTAAGGGAAAGTCATGATATAAAAGAGGGGCAAGAAGACGATTTCATTGTTAGCACGCAGGATGACATTATAAATACCGTCAACAACACTTTGGGGGCGATTTCCACGTTTCTTTCTTTTGTCGCGGGTATATCGCTTATCGTCGGGGGCATTGGAGTGATGAATATAATGTTTGTATCCGTTAACGAACGTACGCGTGAAATCGGTTTGAGAAAAGCAATCGGTGCGAGATACAGGGATGTTCTCCAGCAGTTCCTTCTTGAATCCGTTTTTCTTACATTAGGTGGAGGAATTGCAGGAGTTATTTTGGGATTTCTTACGACGTATGCGCTTACATACGCGCTTTCTCTTTTCACATCTTTTCAATTTCCGTTTGTGTTTTCGGTATCCGCATCTTTGTTGGGAGTGGGCATTGCTCTTTTTATCGGTGTCTTTTTCGGAGTTTTTCCCGCTCTTCAGGCGGCAAAGAAAAGTCCTATGGAGGCGTTAAGATACGAATAATATCTTTTATGAAAATACACAGATTTTTTGGAAAATTCGTGATTGTGGATAAAGGAATAAAAATAGACAAAAAAGAAATAGTACATCAGATAAAAAATGTACTTCATTTGAAAGTAGGAGAAAAAATTTTGTTGTGCGATGAAAACAAAAGCGAATATATGGCGGAAATAACGCATATGGAAAAAGATATAAATACAAAAATTATTTCATTGGAAAAAAATAAGAACGAATCAAAAAGAAACATTCATTTGTATTTGAGTATTCTCAAAAAAGAAAACTTTGAACTTGCTGTGCAGAAGGCGGTTGAGGTCGGGGTAAGTACAATAACTCCCATTATCACCGAAAGAACGGTAAAACTGAATATAAAAAAAGAACGCATATTGAAAATTATAAAGGAGGCCGCGGAACAATCGGAACGGGGGATTATTCCGGAATTAAAAGATATCGCCAATTTTAATGATGTTTTGAAAGAAAAAAGAGATGGTATTACATTTTTTTGTGATCGTAGTGGAAACAATCTCAATTATTCGCTAAAAAATATAAAAGAACATGATGCAATTAATATATTTATAGGACCAGAAGGGGGATGGAGCGAAAACGAGCTGAAAAACGCAAAGAGAAATAAATTTTTTATTGTAAGTCTTGGAAAATTCACTTTGCGTGGCGAAACTGCAGCGACTATTGCATCATATCTATTCTCAAATTCTTAAGAACACCAGAATATTGGAATATGAACAAAAAAAGAGCGGGGAAAATTTTAAGAGAACTCAAAAAAATCGTTCCTGATGCAGGAATGATTTTAAAATATAGCAACAATTGGGAACTTCTCGTCGCGGTCATTCTTTCGGCGCAGTGTACGGACAAGAAAGTGAATGAAGTGACTGCAAAACTCTTTAAAAAATACAAAAAATTTGACGATTATATTCATGCGAAGCCAAAAGAATTTGAAAAAGATATTTGGCAAACGGGTTTTTATAAAAATAAGACAAAAAACATACTCTCTGCTGCACAGTATATAAAGGAAAAGCACAAGGGAAAAATACCGCGCACAATGGAAGAGATGGTGCATATTCCCGGAGTCGGAAGAAAGACCGCCAACGTTGTTTTGGGTAATGCATATGGAATTGTGGAGGGAATTGCCGTGGATACGCATGTATTTCGGCTCGCTCACGTGCTCAAATTAAGTTACAAAAAAACGCCGGAACTTGTTGAAAAAGACCTTATGAAACTGTTTCCTCAAAAAGAGTGGTTTCCCCTCACATATTATTTGATTGAATACGGAAGGAGATATTGTCCCGCGCGAAAGCATGATCATAGAAATTGCCCTCTTTCTAAGATTTAATTTGTGACATATCAGGTCGTTATTTGTCCGTATGCATATTTGACACTTTTTTAAGCTTAAATTACTATTTTTTGTAGCACATATGGAGGATCGACGGTTGCGGCGCGCTTAGGGAGGCGCGAGATGAGTGTCCCTCTTGTTAATTACCTATGGTTGTTGGTCCTCCTCCTTTTTAAAAAACATATAAATACGGGCATACATCGAGAATGTTGCAGGTTCAAATCCTGAAGCCCGTTCGCTTTGGACAGATAGTTTAATTGGTGAAAACGTCGCACTTCGATGCGAAGAGTAGGGGTTCGAATCCTCTTCTGTCCACGCGCGGATGTTTCTTATATTTTTCTTTTAGTGTTACTTCGGCTGGGACACTGAAATGAAAAGATGTTTTAAGAAAACATCCGCTACCATTTTGCATGGCGATGCAACTGAAAGAACAGTGAGTGGCGGTTTTTCAAATTTTAGAAAACCAATACTTGGAGATTTTCTCCCGTCGCCCCCTTATTTAAATCCTGATTATTTATTATCAGGATTTTTTGTATAATAAAATAAGAACATTCAGAACCGTGGTCGAGTGGTGAAGGCGCCACCCTGATAAGGTGGAAATCACGGGTTCAAATCCCGTCGGTTCTACGCAGAGCCGTTCGGTCGTGCGGATCGTCTAATTGGAAAGGATCTCAACCGTGAAAAGGGGAGAAATAAGAGTTCAAATCTCTTTCCGCACGCCGGCCTGTATTATATAAAAACCCCACGCGATGGGGTTTTATTTTATGTGTCTATTTTGTCTTTGTGGGCGAGGAGAGAATCGAACTCTCACGACCTGTTACGATCAATGGATTTTGAGTCCATCGCGTCTACCGTTCCGCCACTCGCCCCAATGGAGTTTATCCGCCCACTGGCGGACCACCTCGGCTCAGGTTTATTCTGTCATAATCTTTATTTTTAGTAAATATAAGTTGATGGTATAATGAACACAAAGAAAAACATATCTCAAACTTTTGAGATTTAATTTTTGAAATTTTATTTTCATTTATGGCCCGCGTTATTGCTGTTTTTAACCAGAAGGGAGGTGTTGGAAAAACCACAACCGCAATGAATGTGAGCGGATATTTTGCAATACTCGGCAAAAAAACGCTTCTTATAGATTTTGATCCTCAACACAATACGACGATTGGTCTTGGTGTTATTCATGAGCCGAGTGAGACAATTTATCACGCGCTTCTTGCGGGGCAGGAAACTGAGCGCGTGGTGAAAAGAACATACCTTTCGCGTCTTGACGTTGTGCCCGCTTCGCAGGATCTTGCGGGAGCTCTTGTGGAGATGGTGGAAGTGGAAGGAAGAGAACGCCTTCTCAAATCATTTGTTGATCGTTTGAGGGGTCAATATGAATTTATATTGATTGATCTTGGACCAACTGTGAATCTTCTTACTGTGAACGGACTTATGGCTGCGGATGAGGTGATTATTCCCGTACAGTGTGAATATTATAGCTTGGAGGGGATACAACAACTCTTGGATACGGTGCATCTTATTAAAGAAAATCTTGGTCATCCTCTCAAAATTAGCGGAGCACTTCTTACAATGTATGATAAAAGAGAAAAACTTTCTCGTGATATTGCCCGTGAGATACGAAGGAGATTTCCTTATAAGGTGTATGATGTGGAAATTCCACGTTCCGTTGCGCTTGCGGAATCTCCGCGATTTCAAAAACCAATCATGCTGTATGCTCCTCAAAGCCCCGGCGCGATAGCGTATGAGGAGTTTGCGAAAGAAATTTTAAGAGAAACAGAAGGAGAATATGAATTTAAAAAGCGGGATGTTTTTGAAGAAATCTCCCTTCATCCGTATGCCGAGGTGCGTGCTTCAGAAGAAGGAAAATATGATTTTGGGACGTATGATCCGAGAAAAATGAATGACAGGCCGGAAAGTCGTGAAATACTTTCGCTGAACAAAGAGAAGAGGGAAGAAGGAGATCCTCTTGTTCTTCTCATACACGAAGAAGGTGATTTCAGGGATTTTTTTGATTCGTTTTCTCCGGAGCAAA
>CAZVSK010000002.1:11180-14372 GCA_964630035.1 uncultured Candidatus Saccharibacteria bacterium | reverse complement strand
TAACGGGGTTGACCCCGTATAGAAACAAAAATCGCTTTGTTAAACTTGCAGTACATATATTTTTTAGCTTTATAGAATACGTTGTAGAGGTTTGTATATTTACATAAGTTTCTAACGGGGTTGACTTTCATTCGTGTGGAAGTATTATTTTTAGTGGTTCTTATTGCGCGCGTCGGATGGATCATATGGGGACGTATCCGGCCGGTATGAAACTTTATGAGATGTCCGTCTCGTTCAATCAAGGCCAACGTACGTGCGTTTTTTCAAAGCAGAGGAATTTTATTGCTCAGCGGAGAAGACGAATTATTTTGTCGTTTCGAGAAGTTCTTATTATTATTACTCTATTATAGACCTCGAAATTAGTAACAAAAGAATCGCTTCGCCAAAGGGAGGTAAACGCCTCTGTTTTGTTTTTTCTATATCCACGATTATATTTTATTTTTAAAAAAACTTGGGATTTTATCTCGTCTTCAAATGTAATACAATATTTAATATGAGTACTGGACACGGAATACAATCTCTCATTCCTCCGAAAAAAAACATACTTCCTAAAGAAGAAACAGATAACAATCTTTCTTCTTTAAGGATGAAAGAGGAAAAAAAGGACGAATATTTTCCTCCAATGCGCATTTTGCGTGACGAGGAGCGCGTGGAAGAAAAACCCCGAACAGAAAAAGAACCTCGTCTTGATGTGAGGCACGAATCCGTTTTTCACATAGAAGTTGATAAGATAAAACCAAACCCATATCAACCGAGAAAAACATTTGATCGGGAACAGCTTGAAGAACTCTCTCAATCAATACGGGAGTTTGGAATTATACAACCACTCGTCGTTTCAAAAGCTGTGAAGGAAAAAGATACTGGTGCGGAAGTTGAGTATCAGCTTATTGCGGGAGAACGTAGGCTTCTCGCTGCAAAGATGGCTGGACTTGAACGAGTTCCCGCTGTTGTGAAAAAAGTTGATTTTGGAAAGGCAAAATTGGAACTTGCCCTCATTGAAAACGTTCAGAGAAGTGATTTGAATGCGCTTGATTCCGCGAAGGCATATGCGCGTCTTCAGGATGAATTCGGATTGACTCAAAAAGAAATCGCGGTGCGCATAGGAAAAAGCAGGGAGGTTGTTGCGAATACAATCAGACTTCTTAATCTTCCTTCGCATATGCAAACGGCGCTTGCTGAAGGGAAAATGAATGAATCACAGGCAAGAGCCATTCTTTCTGTATCAGATCCCGGGGAGCAACAGAGATTATTTGAGGCATTTGTTCTTGGAAAAATAAGTGCAAAACAAGCGAGAGAGAAGAATTTAGAACGTAATGACGCGCGCAATCCTGAGGAGGTGTTTCTTTTGCGTAAATTAGAAGAAAAATTAGGAGCTCCAGTGAGATTTTTTAAAGGGAAAAAAGGAGGAAAAATTGTCATCCAATTTTATTCAGATGATGAATGGAAATCAATTTTAGATACCCTTCTAAATGAATCCGAGGATTAAGAATAGTGATAACTTATTTCTTTAGTTCCTGATATTTTTTTAAGTTTCACAGCAAGTTTTTCAAGTTTTTGTTTGGGCATTATTCCGCACCGTATTGTTACAAGTGAAAATGCCTGACGCGGATCTGTCTGACTGTTTAAAAACAATATATTTACATTCATATCTCCGAATATTTCTGTAATTTCTTTTAAATATCCGGGATGGTCCGCATTTACGATTTTAAATTGAATTTCTTTTGGTGTAGCACTCTTTAATTTTTTATCTTTTAGGCGAAGGGCGCTTCTCACATATTTTTTTGCCATAGAGCTTTTTATGAAACGGAGCCAATCCTCTGAGGGTTTCTTTCCTTTTTGTGTGAGTATTTCCACAACATCTCCTGACTGAAGTTCTTGATCAAGCGGTGTAATTTTTCCATTAACTTTCGCACCAATACATTGATTTCCGAGTTCGCTGTGTATGTGATATGCAAAATCAACAGGAGTTGATCCTGCTGGGAGGTCAATGACATCGTTTCTTGGCGTGAGGACAAATATTCTTTCCTTGAAGAAATCCACTTTAATTGATTCAAGGAAGTCCTGTTTATTTATGAATTTATTTTGCCAATTTTGAAGCTGTTGAACCCAGAGAAGTTCTTTTTTATTTTTCATACCCACCCATTTTTTTGTGTCGTGTTGAGTGGGATCTTTTTTAATTTGTTCATATGCCCAGTGCGCTGCGATTCCGAATTCGTTTTCCTTGTGCATATCCACGGTTTTTATCTGTATTTCAGTTATTTTGTCTTCAAGGGCGGAGACGGCTGTGTGTAAACTCTTATATCCGTTTGGTTTCGGAACAGCGATATAATCTCTGAATCTTCCGGAAAGGGGAGGCCAGTGCTTGTGAATAATTCCAAGCGTCGCATAGCATTCTTCAACGGTATTTACAATAACTCTCATCGCAACAAGGTCGTAAATTTTTCCAAAATCCATATCGTTTCTCATGAGTTTTCTGTACAAGCTGTAATATCTCTTTGCTCGCGAATCTATCGCGACGGGGTGTATTCCCGCTTCTTCAAGCATTTTTTGAAGTTTGGGTTTGAGTTTTTCGGCGTATGTAGCGCGTTTTTCATACTGCTCTTTTACGTTTTCCATGAGCCAGCGGTATTCTTCTTCATACAAGTATGGGAAGGAAAGATCTTCAAGTTCTCCACTTAATCTTTGCATTCCGAGGCGATATGCGATTGGTGCGTAGATTTCAATCGTTTCCCATGCGATTTCTTTCTGTTTTTCTGGGGTTTTATATTTCAATGTACGCATATTGTGGTATCTGTCTGCGAGTTTTATCAAAATAACGCGGATGTCTTTTGCAAATGAAAGAATGAGTTTTCGCACATTTTCCGCATCCGGATTTTCTCCATATTTAAAATTGCGAAGTTTTGTCATTCCATCCACAATTTCCGCTACTTCACGTCCGAATGTTATTTCAAGTTCTTTGTGAGTGTGATCAGTGTCTTCTAAAACGTCATGAAGAATTGCCGCTGCAATGCTTATTTCATCAAGTCCCCATTCTTTTACAAAGTATGCAACGGCAATTGGGTGAATAATATATGGTTCTCCGCTTTCGCGCACAATTCCACGATGCGCTTCTTCTGCGAAGACGTGTGCTTTTTTAACAATGCTGTTTTCTGGATATGCGTCAATCCAAGAGGCACTCATATATTGACTATA
>CAZVSK010000002.1:0-11080 GCA_964630035.1 uncultured Candidatus Saccharibacteria bacterium | reverse complement strand
TCATATATGAATTAGCAATAAAAGGTCGTCATTGCTAAAAATAAAAAGATATGAATTTTAAACCATTATCACATCATGTTTTTATAGAACCGCAGGAGGAAGAAAAAACGACGAAGTCGGGGATTGTTCTTCCTGAAACCGCGGACAAAGGACGCCCGACGAAGGGGAAGATTCTCGCTATCGGTCCGGGCAAATTAAACGACAAAGGGGAAAGAATTCCCATGTCTGTAAAGGTCGGCGACACGGTCCTCTTTAAAAAATACGGACCGGATGAAATTGAACTTGAAGGAAAGAAATATCTTGTCGGAGACGAAGACGATATTCTTGCAGTGATTGAATAATAGTATCAGTTATAACAAAACAATGAGTAAACAAATAAAATTCAACGAAGATGCGCGCATGGCGCTCAAAAAAGGAATTGATACGCTTGCAGAAGCGGTGAAGATGACGCTCGGTCCTCGCGGACGCGCTGTTGTTATTGAAAAAGGATATGGAGCTCCGCAGGTGACTTTTGACGGAGTCACTGTTGCGAAAGAGATAGAATTAGAAGGAAAATATGAAAATCTTGGAGCGGAATTCATCAAACAAGCTGCCGATAAGACAAACGACAATGTGGGTGATGGAACAACGACATCGGTTGTTCTTGCGCACTCGCTTATTGAAGAGGGTGAAAAAGTGATTCGCGAAAAAGGATTTAATGTTATACAACTTGCAGAAGAGATGAAAAAGGGAAGCGAGTCCATTATTCATTCTCTTGAAAAACAAAAGGAGGAAATTAACGACAATAAGAAGGTGAAAGAAGTCGCGACTCTTTCTGCAAAAGACGGAGATATTGGGTCTCTTATCGCCGAAGTTATGGATAAAATAGGAAAAGACGGAGTGGTAACGATAGAAGATTCAAACACAGTTGGAAATTCGTATGAAATGGTGGAAGGAATGCAATTTGATCGCGGATATGTGTCGCCTTATATGATTACGAATCAGGAGCGGATGGAAGCATCTCTTGAAGATCCATACATTCTTGTAACTGACAAAAAGGTGTCGTCCATCAGTGAGTTCCTTCCTTTGCTTGAAAAAATGGTGCAGAGCGGAAAGAAAGATCTTGTTATTATCGCAGAAGATATAGACGGAGAAGCGCTTGCAACTCTTGTCGTCAATAAATTGAGGGGAATTTTCAGCGTGCTTGCCGTGAAAGCTCCCGGATTCGGAGACAGGAAGAAAGAAATGCTTCAGGATATCGCGGTTGTGACGGGCGCGGAATTTATTTCTGAAGATTTAGGAAAAAAACTGGAAAACGCTTCTTTGGAACAGCTTGGGCACGCCCACAAAGTTGTTGCAAACAAAGACAATACAACGATTGTCGGCGGGAAAGGAGAAAAGAAAAATATTGAAGACAGAATACATCAGATAAAAAATCAGCTTAAAAAGACGGATTCCGAATTTGATAAAGAGAAATTGCAGGAACGTCTCGGAAAACTTTCCGGAGGAGTGGCAGTCATTAAAGTGGGTGCGCCGACAGAATCCGCTCAAAAAGAATTAAAACAGAGAGTTGAAGACGCTGTATCGGCGACGCGCGCTGCAATGGAAGAGGGAATTGTTCCCGGAGGAGGAATTGCTCTCTTTAACGTTTTTCGCGCCTATTCGGAGGAGCAGGCAAAAGAGAAAAACGAAATAAAGAAAGCGGCTATGGGAATTCTTCTTGCTTCGCTTAAATCGCCTTTGAGCGCGATTGTCCAGAATAGTGGAGAATCTCCGAAGGCCGTCATGGAAGAACTGCAGGGAAAGAAAGGTGATTGGATAGGATTTGACGCGTCTCTTAATAAAATTGCGGATTTGAAAGAGGCGGGAATTATTGATCCTCTCAAAGTGACAAAAATGGCTTTTCGTAACGCGATTTCGGTAGCGGCAAACTATCTCACAATTGGCGCTGCCGTTGCAGAAATTCCCGAAAAGAAAGATACACACGCGCATGGAAATCCGGGAATGGATATGGGATATTAAATATTAATTTACAAAAAACCCGCCACTTGCGAAACAGGCGGGTTTTTTGTTATTGTGTGGAAAGTATATCTTAACAAAAGAGGAGAAAAATCATGGAAGAAAGAGATCGTTTAGCAGAAGTAGAAAAATGGAAAGAAAAGCCCATACAATGTCTTGATAAAGGATTTGTCCGTTTAGTGGATGTTATGGGAGGAGATGATTCCATTGTTCAGGCCGCGCGCGTATCATACGGAAAAGGAACGAAAAAAGTTAGTGAGGATAGAGGGCTTATTCGTTATTTGATGCGTCATCAGCATACAAGCCCGTTTGAAATGGTAGAGTTTAAATTTCACGTCAAAGTTCCCATGGATTGCTGGCGCCAATGGATAAGACATCGGACAGCAAACGTAAATGAATATTCAACACGATATTCTCTCGCGATTGATGAAAAACAAGAAACATCATCCGAACATTGGCGTCTCCAAGCGCAAGACAATAAGCAAGGAAGCAGTGGCTTTTTGTCTCCGGAATTAGGAAGTGAATTTTCAATAAAAGAAAAGGCATTTCATGAAATAGCAACCAATTTGTATAAAGAAAGAATTGATGCTGGCATCGCCAAGGAGCAAGCGAGAAAAGATCTTCCGCTTTCCACATACACGGAGTCATATTGGAAAATGGATCTGCACAACCTTTTTCATTTTTTGAAGCTTCGCCTTGATCAACATGCGCAGTATGAGATACGTGAATATGCAAAAGCAATTGCACAGATTGTTAAAGGCATATGTCCTCTTTCGTACGAGGCGTTTGAAGATTATGTTCTTCAAACCATTTCATTTTCTAAACAGGAAATAGAATGGATAAAGGAACATATTGCTATCTTATTATCTTCAAAAGCGGTGATAATGGGCGGTTATGTTGTAAAAAATACGCCTTTTGAAGGTGAAAAAGAGGGAAAAACGGCGAGAGAAACAAATGATTTTCTCTTAAAACTTAAAAAACTTGGATTCGTACATTAAACCAAAGGGCTGTTTACATGGCCCTTTTTATTTGTTTTTTTTCATATATAATGAGGACATATAAAAAAGGTCTTTTTCTATATTTATATTTATGAGTATTCTCACAATAGTATTGATTGTTGTCGCGGTTATCATTGTGTGGCTTATCGCGGCATACAACGGTTTTATTCGTCTTATTAATCGCACAAAAGAGGCGTGGGCGGATATTGAGGTGCAGTTAAAACGTCGTTATGATCTTATCCCAAATCTTGTGGAAGCGGTGAAGGGATATGCGAAGCATGAGACGGAGGCGTTTGAAAATGTCACGAAAGCACGCGCGCAGGCGCTCGGAGCGCAATCGGTCAAAGAAAAGGAAATGGCTGACAATATGGTGAGCTCGGCTTTGAAGAGCATTTTTGCAGTTGCAGAAGCGTATCCTCAACTTCGTGCGGTGGAAAGTTTCACAAAGTTACAAGACGAGCTTTCAGATACTGAAAATAAGATTCAGGCGGCAAGGAGATTTTATAACGGAAATGTGCGCGATTTGAACACAAAAATTGAAATCTTTCCGTATAACGTCATTGCAGGAATGTTCAAGTTTGAGAAGAGAGATTTCTTTGAACTTGAAAATGAGGCGGAAAAGCAGCCGGTGAAAGTTTCATTCTAAAAAATCGGAATACATGCGTTTTTTCTTAAAGAAAAAGTATTTTGCGTTTTTCTTTTTGGCGCTTGTATTCGCCTTCGGTGTTTTTATTGAAAAAGCAAATGCTGAAACGCGTTCATATGAATATGCATCTATTGACACATTCATAGAAGTGCGTGAGGACTCAACTTTGAAAATTGAAGAGTCGCAAACATTTTCGTTTTCGGGGACTTTTCATCAGGGTTGGCGTGAAATCCCAATGGAAAAAATTGCGGGCATTTCGGATATTTCCGTTTTTGACAAAACAAAAGGGGAACAACTTGAATATTCGCGAAAAAGGTTAAACAAAGAAGATTCATTAAATTGGGGTAAATATACATTTTTTAAAGAAAACGGGAAGCAAATCATTGAATGGTATTTTGATGCCTCAGATGAGGATCGTGAATGGGTGATTTCATATACAGTCCACGGAGCGATTGAGTTCTTAAAAAATCAAACAAGATTGTATTGGAACATATTCACTAATTATCCAGTTCCGGTGAGGAGTTCGCGTGTAGAAGTGAAACTTCCCGCTTCTGTGGACGCAAGAAATATCATAGCGTCCGTCTATAGAAGCGGTGCTGGATCTGCCGGAAAATTGGATGGTGGGGGGAACACCGTCTTTTTTCAGGCATCCTATTTTGAATCTGGAGAAGCGTTCACAATAGATGTTGGATGGCTTCGCGGAGTTCCTTCTCTTTTTTCCTTCTTTAAGGATTATTTTTCTTTTAAATTTGGATATATTCTATCGTTCGTTCTTTTCCTTTTTGCTTTAGTTATCGGAAGTGTTCATTGGTACAAAGGGAAAACAATAGAAAAGGGAAGTGGAACAATTATTCCAGAGTATGATTCTCCGGATAATGTACATCCCGTTTTTGCCGAAGTGTTGATGAGGGAGAGTATAACTCCAAAAGGATTTTCCGCGTGTATTGTATCTCTTGCGACGAGAGGATATGTGAAAATACAAGAAGAAGAAAAAAAAGATTTTTTCGGTTCTCTTTTTTCAAAAAAATCATTCTCAATCATCCGCATGAAAGATCCGGATGCTTCTCTTCTTGAATTTGAAAGAGAATATATGAACGCGCTTTTTAAAAAAGGGAATTCATTTTCCTTTAAAGAAATAAAAAATAATAAATTAGCGCAAAAAGATTTTTCCGAAGATATTAGACGCGTGAAAGAAAAAGCTTTTGAAGAGTTGGATATAAAAATCGGGGCATTTAAAGAAGGTGGTATGAAAAAAGATAAATTCGCTTTTTTGAGTGTTTTTTCGGCAATTTTACTTGTTGTTTTGGGAACTGTTGCGGGAGAAAAAATATTTTTTTCACATGTGGCGTTTCAGGCGTGGTTTTTGGGTCTTTCTGCGGTGGCGATTTCTTTTGCGTTGTGGGGTTTTATGAAATTTGAAGCTGAGCTTTCGGAAAAAGGTATAGAAATGAAGCAAAAACTACTTGGTTTCAAAATGTTTCTCTCTGTTACTGAAAAGGATAGGGTAAAAAATCTCACTCCCGATATGTTTGAAAAATATCTTCCATACGCAATGATTTTTGGTGTAGAAAAACAATGGTCAAAGAAGTTTGAAGAAATGCATCTTACATCTCCGGAGTGGTATGCGGGTGCACATGCGGTGAATGCGACATCTGGCGCGATTGATTCGGCTTTTTCTCCTGTTTCATTGAGTAACAGCCTTTCTTCTTCATTTACGAGCGCTTTTATGAGCGTCGGTGGTGGAGGGGCGGGTTCTGGGGGTGCTGGAGGAGGAGGTGGCGGAGGCGGTGGAGGAGCAAGTTAAATTGAAATTTAAAATTTTTAAATTAGAATTTAATTTATATGGCTACCTTATACACACATAAAGATTCAAACGTACGAAAAACGTATGTCATTTTTACTTTCTTTTTTATAATCATCATAGGATTAGGTTGGTTGTTTTCCCGCCTTTATGGAAATCCGAGTATACTCTTTTTTGCGGTTATTTTTTCAAGCGTGATGAGTTACATAAGTTATTGGTATTCGGATCAAATAGTCCTTAAAATGGCGCGCGCGGTGCCTGTGACGAAAGAGCAAGAACCACAGTTATGGAATATGATGGAAAATCTTTCTATGACAGCCGGTCTTCCGATGCCGAAGTTGTATATAATTTATGAAGACGCACCAAATGCATTTGCGACGGGGCGTAATCCCGAGCATGGAGTTGTTGCAGTAACAACAGGTCTTTTAGAGCGTTTGGATAAAAATGAGGTGGAAGGTGTTCTTGCGCACGAACTTTCTCATATTGGTAATAGAGACACTCTCATTTCCACAATTTCCGTCATACTCGTAGGGTTTGTTTCTTTACTTTCCGATTTTTTCCTTCGCGGGACTTTTTTTAAAGGAAGAAGCAGAGAGGGAGGTGGAGGACAGGCGCAAGCAGTGCTTATGCTTGTTGGCATAGGTCTCGCAATACTTGCTCCGATCATTGCGACTTTAATGAAACTTGCAATTTCACGCAAGAGAGAATTTCTTGCAGATGCTTCAGGAGCTCTTCTCACGCGTTATCCGGAAGCCCTTGCAAGCGCTCTCCAAAAAATATCACGCGATCCGGCCCAACTTAAAGTTGCGAATAACACAACATCTCACCTTTGGTTTGATGATCCTTATGACAAACCGGGGGAGCGTATTTCATGGCTTCACAAGCTTTTTATGACACATCCTCCCGTTGAAGAACGTGTAAAAGCATTGAAAAATATGCCAAATTAAAACCCCGTTGATTACGGGGTTTTTCTTACACTTTTTTCTCTCGTTCACGCCATCTTTTCTGTTTTTTTCTTTTTATCTTTCCTTTTATGTAATATAAAAGGATAAGAAAGAGAATTATGAATAGCGCGACATATGAAAGCATTGGGTATCGCATATCAAAGAGAAGTTTTTCCCAATATTCATATCCCAGCCATCCAGCTATTTTTGACAAACCATTCAGAATGATTGGCAGGCAGAAATACATTAAAGCCAAAATCGTATTTCTTATTACTGTTTTATGTTGAGAGAGGGAAAAAACAATGAATACAATAATTGCTCCTATCGGAGAAAACCAAGCTGTTTTTATAAACCCAATGATACCTTCGGGATCGTTTCCCGCAAGATATGAATAGGGGACAGCGATAATACATCCGATAAAAAACCACAAAAAAATAAATATCCAGAACATAGCAACCTCCTTACATCGTTGTGTTTTTATTTAAATACTGACATTATTTAACCCCTAAAAATCTTTTTTGTCAAAGAATATACGTCAAGAGTTAAGGCGACGTTTTAAAGAAATGTAAAATATGATACAATGGAAATATGCACAAAATACAGGAAGAGCTTCTCCGGGTGGCTCAAAATAAGAACCTGGGGCAATACACACTTCGGGAAATTGGTTCTTTTATAGGAGAAAAATCTCCACAAAAAGTGAAACACCACATTCTTCAACTTCAGAAAAAGGGGCTTATCAAAATAGACAAGATAAAAGGTCTTATAAAGAAAACAAAACAGGAGTGGGAGACGATGAGTGGAAATGGAAAGCTTCTCACAATTCCTATTTTGGGAGCGGTGAATGCCGGTCCCGCGCAGATATTTGCCGAAACAAACATAGAAGGATTTTTAAGAATATCAAGTTCGCTTCTTATGCCTCCACGCGTGAGGGAAAAGAGGTTGTTTGCTCTTAAGGTTGTGGGACCCAGCATGAACAAGGCAAAAATAGATGGAAAAAAAATTGAAGATGGGGATTATGTGATTGTGGATGTTGACGACAAAAATGTGAAAAATGGTGATATTGTTCTTTCTATCATTGACGGAATGGCAAATATAAAGAAATTTTTCTTTGATAAGGAAAATAACTATGTGGTGCTTATGTCGGAATCAACAAAAGAATTTCCCCCGATCTATATACATGAAAATGATAACTTCATGATCAATGGAAAAGTAGTGCAAGTGATCAAAAAACCGAGGTTTAAATAGATGATACTTTGTGTTTTAATTAAATGAATATGATAGTTATCAGAAAAACAAAGACATCTGATATAAAAACATTAGCGAAAATCTACAAGAAGACTTACGATATCGCTTCCGGTAATGAGTCTTGGAATTTAAACCAAGCAAAAGCATTACTTGAGTTCTACCTGAAAACAAAGACATTTATTGGCTTTACTGCGATTTATGATGGAAAAATTTGTGGAGCATTTTTTTCTTACATAAAACCATGGTGGGACGGAAATCATCTCGCTGAGGGAGAAATTTTTGTTGATCCAAAATATCAAGGAAAGAAGATTGGAACACAATTATATCTCGTTATGATGAAATCAGCCTTGAAAAAAGGATGTGTTATTCATGAATTTCTGGCATATAAAAAACCAAGTTTGTGGTATAAAAAAATTGGGTTTAAACCAACAAGGTTAATCCACATGTCGGGAAATATAAGAAAAGTCATAAAACTCATATCAAAATAAAAATATGGATATCATTTCATTTTTTAAGAACTTGAAACCAGGAGATTGGGATAAGCCGGTTACAAGATCGTGGAAAGTAAAAGATGTGCTTGCTCATCTCGTTGGGTGGAAGAGGGAAATAGCACAAGAACTCCCGAAGGCATGGGAAAATAGCGAAGATCCATGGTTTATGGATACCGAAAATTTTAATGACTTCAATGCAGAAATTTATGAGGAATACAAAAATTTTTCTCCTGCACAACTTTTGGCGGAATTAAAAGAATGGCAGGATGCTTTAAACGAAGAGATCGAAAGAATTGGAGAAGATGATATACGAAACAGTAATTACTCCGAATGGGTGTTTGATGAGGGACGAGAACCACATTCCGAACACCATATAAATCAGGTGAGACAAGCACTTATATAAGGTTATGGAAAAACAAGTGGTAGTGATACACGGAGGGGATAGTTTTGACACACACGAAGAATATATTTCATTTCTGAAAAATTTTGAGATTGACAGTTTGGACTATTTTACCAGGAATAACTGGAAGTCCGCTCTGCAGGAAAAACTTGGAAGTAATTTTGAAGTTATTCTTCCAAGGATGCCTAATCCATTTAATGCGCGATATGCGGAATGGAAAATATGGTTTGAAAAACTTATTCCTTTTCTTGAAAACGGTGTTATTCTCGTTGGTCACTCTCTTGGTGGGATATTTCTCGCGAAATATTTTTCAGAAAATAAATTTCCCAAAATCGTAAAAACCACCGTTCTCATTTCAGCACCGTTTGATGATGAAGGAGAGGAATATTCGCTTGTTGATTTTGTATTACCACCTTCACTTGAACTTTTTGAAAAACAAGGGGGGAAAATTTTTCTCTATCACAGTAAAGACGACACTTCGGTACTTCCCATTCAGTGCGAAAAATATAAAAGAGCCATTTCAAGTGCTCAAGTGATTATGTTTGAAGATAAAGGGCATTTCACACAGGATAAATTTCCCGAGTTGGTGGAATTAATAAAAACCGTTTCGGCCTCGTAAAAAAATACTTTGGTGCTTTTTGCATTTTTCAGTTGGTTGGCGTATAGTGCGAGGAGACATTAAAAAGGAGGGAAAATGGAGAAGACCTATTTGGAAATGATGAGAGACGTTCGTGTTTCCAAATTTGAGAAATTGGAAAAAGAAGAAAAATTCATCGTGGCGCCGACGGAGGAAGATGAAGTGAATTCAGAGAATCCCTTTTTTATTTTTACAAAAATAAAACGATCTCTCGCGAAAGGGGGCATGCACAACGCCGTGCGTTTAAAAGATGGTTTGTTATCTCACATGCCTCCTGATATGAATGTTGTGCGTTTGGAGGATGTTCCTAATGGAATTCCGATGGCTTAAATAATAAAACCGCTTCTTTAATAAGCGGTTTTTGTTACAAAATTTTCCCTCATCCATTTTAGGAGAATTCCGTAGAGTCCTCCAAATATAAAATTATCAACTAAATAAATCACAGAAATGAGAGCTACTTTTTCTACACTAATCCCGAAAATTATCGCACTAACGATATAGATGGGAATTTGGTGTATTGATAATGCAAGTCCATCGGCAATCCATTCATAGAATCTATTTTGCGATGTCCTGAGGAATGTTGTTTTAAAGTAGTCATCCAGTCTTGCGGGGATAAAAAATGTCAGATATTTTATTCCATTATAGAAGAGGCGAATAAAACCCCACTCATCTTGTGCGATGTGGAAGAAGACTACTTCATATACAAACGTCGAAGCGCTTGCAAATAACCCTTGAACAACAAGAGCGGTAAGTTCTGCTGCCCGCATTTGTATCTTTTTCCGTATTCGAGCTATCAATTATCTCTCCTTTTTAAATTGTTTGAGCATTAAAGCTTTTCTAAATAGAAAATAACAGAAAAATCTATTAAGTCAATAAAAACGCCTCTTTCCAAGGCGTTTTTTCTGTATTTATTTTTTTGATTTTTCTTGAGTTTTCTTATAGCGTTTCAATGCTTGCTCTTCGTTGATATGAGCGGCTGTAAAACCAGCTGCCATACATTTGTCGTCCTGGAAGCTTAGCGCGTACATTTTTCCAAGTATTGGTAACTTAGAAAGACAGTTGGCATATCCATCGGCGAATAGTTTTCCTTTCTTTTCTGTGTATCCTAAATTTACAATAAATTTAATCCAAACGGGTTTCATCTCCTTTATCATGTCTGACGTGCGGAGCATATTTGTTCCACTGGGGATTTTAGAAGTTCCATCGCTTCGTTCATTTTTGGGAGATGAGTGATGGTATTCAAGGTTATAATAATCAAACAACGAACTTCCATGATAGAATCCCATACTCCGCAATGCAGAAGTATGAACACGTTTGATATTTTTCCCCCATTTTCCTTTTTCTAAAAACCAATCGATATCTCCAATAAACCTACCATACGAACGATTTTTTGGCTTAAATAATGTGCCTTTTTCAGTAACTCCAAGATCTAAAAGCGGAGCATCAATCCAAAGATACTTTCTTCCAACGCGCATCTGATAATGGATGTTTTGTTCAAGAGTAATGTAAGAACTTAACTCTTTTTGTTTTTTGAAATATGCCCCTGGTCCCTTACAATCATATTCATAGAGAAATCCCAAAAACTTCTTTACTTTTTCCTGAAGTTCTAGATTCTTCCTTACTGGGATTGGCGTGTTGTTATCTTTAGGTATTTCGGATAATCCTTTTTCTTTCATTTCTTCACCTCATTGTTAGTAAAAAACTAATTTTAGATTAACAATAATCCACCAAAAAAGTCAATTATTGAATAAATTTTGAGGATTTACCAAATAAAAATACTAAGGTACACTATTCTCGTCACGTGTTATAAGTTACTTATTATCAGTTGTTTTGGAGGGGTCGCATAGCGGTCTAGTGCCCCGTCTTGGAAAGGCGGCATACCGAAAGGTATCGAGGGTTCGAATCCCTCCCCCTCCGCCA
>CAZVSK010000001.1:34701-51343 GCA_964630035.1 uncultured Candidatus Saccharibacteria bacterium | reverse complement strand
ACTATCGAAAGTGAGGATTTTGATTTTTATAAAAAAATTGATGTGCCTCCGCCAATGTGGTGTCCCGATTGCCGGCAAATGCGGCGTTATGCATGGCGAAATGAACGCAACCTCTATCGGAGAAACTGCGATTTATGCGGAAAATCGACGGTGACGATTTATCATCCTGACGCACCATATAAGGTGTATTGTCATACGTGTTGGTGGGGAGATGCGTGGAATCCTATGGATTTTGCAATGAAGATAGATATAAATCGCCCGTTTTTTGAACAATTCAAAGAATTACAACTAAAAGTTCCACGAGTTGCACTTCTTGGGAAAAATTCTATAAACAGCGAATATACAAATCATTCTGCCGATAATAAAAATGTTTATCTCTCGTTTGATTGTTTTAATTGTGAGAATGGATTTTATTTGAGTAATTGTTGGAATGGGACGAAGGATTCTTGTGATGTAAATCTTGCATATGAAGGGGGAGAGTTTTTATATGAGTGTTTTCATTGTGATAGGGATTTTAAGTGTGAGTTCTGTTTTTTTGTGCACGACAGCATTGAATGTAAATATTGTTTTGATTGCACCAATTGTCAAAATTGTTTCTTAAGTTGGAATTTGAGGAATAAAAAATATTGTTTTTTGAATGAGCAATTAACAAAAGAGGAGTATGAGAAAAAATTGAAAGAGTTCAATTTCGGATCATATCAAGAACGAACAGAATTATATAAAAAATGGATTGATATTATTCAACATAAGGGAATACATAAATATGCGCAGATAGAGAAATCACATAATGTGGTGGGGGATGAAATTCATAATTCCCGAAATATTTATAATGGCTATTATGCGTATGACAGTGAAAATGTTCGTCATAGCGCAATTGTTATTGCAAAAGACTCAATGGACCTTTTGAGTGTTGGATTAGGGACAACAGAACTTACTTACGAATCGCATGCACTTACCAATGCATCAAACGTGAAATTCTGCCATCTTTCATATGAGAACACGTTTATTGATTATTGTGATTCATGTCATAATTCACAAAATCTTTTTGGATGTGTGGGATTAAAAAAAGGAGAATATTGTATTTTAAATATGCAATATTCAGAAGAAGAGTATAAGCGCACAAAAGAAAAACTTATTATAGAGATGGAAAAGAGAGGAGAATATGGTGAATTTTTTCCTCCCGCGTTATCTCCTTTTGGATACAACGAAACACATGGTGATATTTATATGCCGATGACGAAAGAAGTCGCAATTTCACGCGGATTTCGATGGCAAGATGATGTTCGAGTAACCCGCGGAAAGGGAACTTTGTCACCTGATGAAATTCCCGATGCTATTGCTGATATTCCAGATTCAATAACAAAAGAAGCACTTACCTGCATTTCATGTGATCGAAACTACAATGTGGTTACCCCGGAAGTTGAGTTTTATAAACGAATGAATATTCCAATTCCCAGAAATTGTCCCGAATGTCGCTATCGGAAACGCATATCACTTCGTCCACCTCGAAAACTTTGGCACCGGCAGTGTATGTGTACGCAGTCAACTCATGACCACAATGGACAGTGTGCAAATGAATTTAAGACGAGTTATTCACCAGAGAGATCGGAGGTTTTATATTGCGAGGGTTGTTACCAGAGCGAAGTCATTTAATGTGAGAAGCCCGCCCGTACCGAACGGTACGTTCGGGCGGGTGTTATCAAGCAGAGGTGATATAAAAAATACCGGGATTGAATCCCGGTATACATAGATGTAAGAGAATGAAATAGCTTACTAACCAATTTCACTTTCTTCTTTCTTTACAAGAATATCCGACTTTCTACACCTCAGCGTTCCCCTTTATGGGAGGCGTCCTTTCCAAGGATTCTAGAGCACGAAGTAAATGCGGACTCTTACATTATTTCTATGTGAAGATTACACTTCTTGATCCACTATTGGAACAACGAAGAAGTCGCATATTTTCATTATTTCTTCTTTCTTTTTGTTTTCTGCTTCAAGAAAGTGTTTTATATCATCGCATTGCAAACTGGAATACCCGATTGGAATATCACACACGATATCTCTTTTTCTCCCATTACCACTTCCTTTTAAGTGAAAATACATTATTCCTCCGCAAAAAGACAGAGGAGATGAAAACGAATTATCAAAATTTTCATCGTTGTCTGGAACAAATTTTTCTTTCATTGTTACAGCAAAAGATCCTTTTTTTGCGGCTAGAACGAATTGCGTGACATCTTCGTAACGAAAAGGAAAGAGATGATATGCGATACTTTTGATTCCGAGCCAAATCATATGAAAAGGAGATAGTAATTGTTTTTTCATTTTCACACTCCTTGTTTTATGAATAAATACTTTCTGAATATTTTATACGCGGAAAAATATTATTAGTCAAATTCTTTTGATTTTGCTTTAGTGCTAAAATGTGAGGGAAATGAAAAACGGAGAAGAAAAATTCAATGAATTGTATTCAAAGCTGAATTCAGCGCAGAAAGAAGCGGTGGATACTATTGATGGACCAGTAATGGTTGTCGCTGGACCCGGAACAGGAAAAACACAGATTTTAACGCTTCGTATTGCAAACATATTGAGACGCACAGATACTGAGCCGGAAAATATACTTGCTCTCACATTCACGGAATCAGGGGCTGTTTCCATGCGCCGGCGTCTCATGGATATTGTTGGAAGTCCCGCGTATTCCGTTGAAATACACACATTTCATGGTTTTTGTAACGATATTATCAGGAGTTATCCGGAAGAATTTCCTCGCATCGTTGGATCACAAAACATCACTGAAGTGGATCAGATACGAATAACAGAATCTCTCATTGAATCTCTTCCACTCAAAGAATTAAAACCATTTGGTGATACGTTTTATTACCTTCGTCCCATTCTTTCCAATATCAACGCTCTCAAACGGGAGGGGATTAATCCAGACGAATTTTCAGAGATTATGAAGAGGGAAAGAGAGGAATTTGAATTGCGGGATGATATCTATCACAAAAAAGGCTTTCATGCGGGAAAAATGAAGGGTGACTACCAAAAAATATTTAAGAACATACGAAAGAACGAGGAATTTTGTCTTGTTTTCAGCGGATATCAAAAAGAACTTGCGCGTAAAAAATATTATGATTACACAGACATGATTGTGGAGGTATACGGCGCGCTTAGACGCAACAATGATCTCCTTCTCGCTCTCCAAGAAAAACATCAATATATACTTGTAGACGAACACCAAGACACAAACAACGCACAAAATAAAATTCTTGAACTTCTCGCGAGCTATTATGAAAATCCCAATATATTCGTCGTTGGAGACGAAAAGCAGGCAATTTTCAGATTTCAAGGGGCGTCTTTGGAAAATTTTCTTTATTTTAAAAAAAGATACCCAAACGCAAAGTTGATTGCGCTTCAAGAAAATTATCGTTCAACCCAATCCATTCTTGATTCCGCACACAGCCTTATCGCGGGAGAAAAAAAACTTTCAGCAAAAACGTCGCATCATGATAAACGAATTTCTCTCTTTTCATGCGCGTTTCCCGAATTGGAATATTTTTTCCTTGCGGAAGACATTTCACGCAAAATATATGAGGAAAAAACATCTCCCCATGAGATTGCCGTTCTTTACCGAGACAATAAAGATGCAATTCCTGTCGCGGAAATGTTTGAAAAGTACGGAATTCCTTTTGCGGTGGAATCAGATCAAGATGTTCTTCGGGATCGCGACATAAGGAAGCTCGTTCTCATTTTCCGCGCGATTGAACATTTTGGATCCGATGACATTCTTGCCGAAGCGCTTCACATAGATTTCCTTTCTGTTCCCCCGATTGATGTTTATTCACTTATTGGATATGCAACGCGAGAGCGCCTCCCAATCGCAGATGTGATCCGTTTTCCGGATATATTATCTTCTTTAAAACTTGAATCTCCGGAGACGATCGGGAATTTCTACCGCAAACTTTCATCATGGAAAACACAATCTAAAAATAGTGAAATAACCGTGTTTTTTGAAAATGTTGTGAGAGATTCCGGATTCCTTTCGCACATACTTTCTCTCCCTAATGCAGTAGAAAAAATGGATATGCTCATTGCGCTTTTTGACGAAGTGCGCTCTCTCGCCGAAGTGCATCGCGGACTTTCTTTAGGGGATTTATTGAAATATGTGGAGATGCTTGAAGAACACCGCGTAATGATTGCGAAAAAGGGTGAACGACGCATTATTTCACAAGTGAGGTGTATGACGGCTCATCGCGCAAAAGGGCTTGAATTTGAACACGTTTATATCATCAATGCATACGACGGACACTGGGGAAATAAGAAAAGACCAGATTATCTTCCCTTGCCCGCACGAGCATTTTCACTCTTTGGAGAAAACTATGTTCGTGACGAAAATGACGATGAGAGAAGACTTTTCTATGTTGCGCTAACACGCGCAAAAAAAGAGGTTGCGATTTCATACGCCCGCGCGAACTCTCTCGGACGGGAACTTCTTCCTTCGCGTTTTGTGAGTGAAATACAAAAGAATCTCATAGAAGAGAAAGACATGTCCTTTTTTGAAAAGAAATATGAAGGAGAAAAAACGTCACTTTTCGCTTTGCGAAAGGTGTCGGGTGTAGACATACGTAACACAGAATTCGTTAAGGACGCATTTATGAAAAACGGCCTATCCGTAACTGGACTCAATAACTACCTAACCTGCCCATGGAGATATTTTTATACAAACCTCCTCCGCATTCCCAAAGCAAAGACAAAACATCAGATGTACGGAACAGCGGTGCACGCGACACTTAGGGATTTTTTTGAAGAGATGAAAGAAAGGGAAGTTGGAAAAGAGTTTATCCTCGGAAAACTTGAATTCTATATGAATAGGGAACCGTTTTCAGAAAGAGATTTTGCGGAATCTCTTGAAAAAGGAAGGGTATCTCTTGGGGGATATTATGACGCTTATGCAGGTAAATGGAATTTGCGAACGCTCAACGAATTTGATATTCGTGGCGTTGCGCTTTCTCCGGAAATACGTCTGACAGGAAAAATAGATAAGATGGAAATAATAAATGAAAAGGGAGATGTCAACGTGGTTGATTATAAAACAGGAAAGCCAAAATCAAGAAGTGTGATAGAGGGGACAACGCCGTCTTTAAAAGATGATCTCTCTGCGGGAGGTATTAAAAGACAACTCGCGTTTTACAAAATCCTTCTTGATTTATATAAGGAAGGAGAAAAGTTTCGTATGGTTTCGGGAGAAATTGACTTTGTAGAACCAAACGACAAGGGTATATACAAAAAAGAGAGATATGACATATCTCCCAAAGAAGAGGAAAACGTGAGATCACTTATTTTTAAAGTGTCGGATGAAATCCTAAATCTTTCTTTTTGGAACTCTTTCTGCGATGAAGAAAAATGTGAATTTTGTGAATTGAGAAAAATGATGAAGTAAATATCCTTCAATTAAAGGCCTCTTCCACCAACTGGCGGAGGGGTATTTTTTGCAAAAAAACTTTTTTGTTTCTCTCTTTTAACCGCCCAGTATGTCCCAAGCCACCCTCCTATCACAATAGGAATCGTATATATAAAATTTTCAACATAACTTAATATACCAATAGCACTTATGACATAAAGAAGAGATCCGAATGTCGCTGCCCATCCAGCTCTCAATCCAGTCACAGAAAGCATATAATGCGCGTAGAGAACATCATAGACAAAATAAGCGATGGCAAGACCAAAAAAAATGAGCACGTTGATATCATTCCATGCCCAAACGATATACTCAATTGCATTTTGTACCATATGTCTATTTTACTATATAATTTGACTTTTGTAAAGGAAAATATATGCATTGACATAAAGCGCGCATTTTTCTATCGTACAATCAGTTCCATTAATAAGGGGGGGATATGAAAGTAAGTAAGGAATTTGTAAGAAAAATCGTGAAGGAGTTTTTAGGAGAAGGGTGGGAGAAAACAATTCCCCGCATTCTCTGTGAAGCGTTTTTGGGAGAAGTTGAAGACGGATCCGTTATTTTTCAAAAAGAACATGAAGACAGTTCTATATTGAGATTGTTTTCGGGAGAATCCGAAGGAATGATTCTTTCACTTTCTCTATACAGAGATATGGCGTCAATCAATATTCTGAAAAAAGACGAAAAAATGAAAGGATCTGGTCCTTATCCCGCGCATTTCGTTGCGCAAATCACTCTTGATAGAACGAATTTTCATGCCCGCGCGAATTTGCGCGAAGAGGGAATATTCAAATTGGATGACAAAGCTGTTCACATCATGGGAAGAATCACGAAAAGAATTACGCAAATACGATAAAAAAAACGAGCCCCTTAAGAGGCTCGTTCTTGTTTTTTGTCTTTTAGTAAGTTTAATATTTTCTTTATTTCTCCGATGCCAGATCCTTCTGTTATAGAAATCGGAATGGGGGAGAGTTTGAGTTTTTTAAGCTCACGTATTTTTTTCTCAATCTCTTTTTCTTCCAAAAGGTCTGTTTTTGTTAGAAGTACATATTCCTTTTTTTCCGCGAGTTTAGAACTAAAAGTTTCTAATTCTTTGCGTATCGTGCGATAATCCCGCGCAACAGATTCAGAATCCGAAGAAATGAGATGAAAGAGAATTTTTGTTCTCTCAATATGTCTTAAAAATTGTACGCCAAGTCCCTTACCTGAACTTGCACCCTCAATGAGTCCGGGAATGTCCGCAAGCACGAGTTCGTAATACACACCCAAATTAGGTTCAAGTGTTGTAAATTGATAATTTGCCACCTTGCTTTTTGCATTCGTAAGAGTATTTAATAAACTTGATTTTCCCGCATTGGGTAGACCGACAAACCCAACGTCGGCAATTAACTTCAATTCAAAACGCACATCAAAAGATTCTCCCAATGTTCCCTCCTGAAATTCTTTGGGAGATGTATTCACGGATGATCTGAAATGGAAATTTCCCTTACCACCTCTCCCTCCTTGTGCGATAAGGACACGTTCGCCGATTTTTGTGATTTCATCTTTCATTCCGTTTGTGAGATTGTGTATAACGGTTCCCACCGGAACAAAAAGAGTCAAATCTCTCCCATCCTTTCCATCTCTAAACTGCGATCGGCCGTCTTGACCGTTTTCCGCATTATGTTCTTTTTTGAAGCGATATGCGCTTAATCCTCCGAGATCAACAATTCCCTCGGCATAGACATTTCCTCCGTCCCCACCACGCGTTCCGGTTGGTCCCAGACTCTTCATGTTTTTATTGAATGCAACCGCCCCCTTTCCTCCGTTTCCGGCTTTTACTTTTATTGTGACATCGTCAACTAGCATGGTTTTATAGTATCTTTTTTTGAAGGTTTTGCGAAGCGTATTTCCCACATTTGAATTATTTGAGAGCATGTTTTACACTCAATGTTGAATCCTGAATTAAATTAAGGATTGTTCTTTCCCCCTATAGCTCAGTTGGTAGAGCAGCTGCCTTTTAAGCAGTTGGTCCTAGGTTCGAGTCCTAGTGGGGGGACATGATGAAATGCGGAAAAGGAATTTCATGTTGTTTTGTATCAACACTCATCGTCGTTGTTGCACTGGGGGCATTTGTTTTGTTTGGTTATTTTTCACAAAAAAGCGCAATACTCTTGGTGGATGAAAAAACGGAAAATTCTCCTCTTTTACAAAAAGCGTTTCTATCCCTATCTGAACTGAAAAGCGAACGCATTGGACCGCGTGTCTGTGTGAAAGGGGATGGAACAAATGTAAGTGAATCTACATTAGGATATGTGAAAGTATTTGTTGTTCTTTTCTCAAAAAACGGAGAGGTTTTTGATTTTGCGAGCGGAGACATACAATCAACGCGAATTATGCGTTCCGGCGATACATTCTCTTTTTCAAGATGTGTTGAGGATGAAAAAGGGGAGATAGATGAAAAAAAGTATGAGATCCATTTTGAGGGAAAAATCGGATCGGATTACAAAAACACGGAAATCACATACATAATGAAATAAAAATCCACAACGAATGTTGTGGATTTTTTAAACTATAGACATGTGGATAACCCCCCCTTGCTTGATACCCCATGGGGGTATATGATTATCCCATGGCAAAAAATCAAAAACATGCACTTGTGCGCCGGTTGAGAATCATTGAGGGTCAAATACGCGGTCTCCAAGAAATGATTGCGAAAGACGTCTATTGCATTGATGTGATCACGCAAACATCCGCAGTGAAGCGCGCGCTCTCAAGTGTGGAAGATGTTTTACTCGCGAACCATTTAGGCACTTGCGTAATGCACCAGATGACGCATGGTCAGGTTGAAAAAGCAAAAAAAGAGGTGCTCAAGGTCTATCAATTGAAAAGAAAATAAATAAAAGAAAATATGAAACACGGATTATATGCACTTCTTTCGGTTGGTATTATTGCTTTCATTTTAGGAGGATTGTTTGGGTATTATCTTACACCGCAATATCAATCATCTATGTACGACAAGACAGTAATGGATTTTGGCCGTCCAGACAAATGGGTTGATGCTCGCTATATAAACGCTATGATTGCCCATCATCGCGGAGCCATGCTTCTCGCGGAACAGGCGGAAAAAAATAGTGGAAGGGATGAAATTAAAAATTTAGCGGGAGAAATTTTAAAAAATGAACCAAAACTTATAGAAGAATTATACCAATGGAAAGAATTGTGGTATGGAGATAAAAGACGTGTCGCCGATCCTGTTTTGGTGAATCTCGGCAATCCTGGGGGAACATTTGATTTGCGTTTTTTGAATGCATTAATTGCTCACCATGAAGATGGGATTGCTATGACAAAAGAAATCAGAACCAAATCAAGTAGGGAAAATATTTTGAATAATGCAGACGCCGTAGAATCATTTTTGAAAAACAGCGGTGAAATGCTTTCACAATGGAGAGAGAAATGGTACGGAATAAAATAATGCTGTATGGAACGCAAAATACTTGAAATAAAAGGTATGCATTGCGCGAGTTGTGCAACTATCATACAGAAAAAACTTTCCTCGCTTGAAGGAATACAAAATATTGCAGTTAATGTGGCAACTGAAAAGGCACGAATTGATTTTGATACAGAAAAGATTTCTGTTTCGCGGATGAACGAAGAAATAAAGGCTCTTGGGTATGAATTATTGGATAAACTTCCGTCTGACAATCAAAACCATACCAAGGAAAAACTCTCGGAAGAACAGGGAAAATCCATTTTTGCATTCCCCATTGCTATTTTTACTTTTTTTCTAATGATGTGGGAAGTTTTAGCACCTCGCCTATCTTTCATTCCCAATTTTCCTGCCTCAATGGATTTTTTTTCTATCATCATGATGGTGGTGGCCACCATAATGATGTTTTGGATTGGATTTCCTTTTGTTTCCGGACTATTCCGTTTTATGAGACGCGGAACCGCGAATATGGACACCCTAATCGGAATGGGAACATTTACCGCATATATTTACAGTTCGTTTATAATACTCTTTCCTCAAGCACGCGACCTACTTAATCTCCCTCCGTATACATACTTTGATGTTGTTATTGTAGTCATAGGATTTGTTTCTTTTGGAAAATATCTTGAAACACGCTCAAAATACAAGACGGGGGAAGCTATAAAGGCGCTTGTCGGTCTTCAGGCAAAAACAGCAACGATTATAAAAAACGGAAAAGAAAGAGAAATATCGGTTTCTGATCTTGCGATAGGAGATATATTTCTCGTTCGCCCTGGCGGTAAGATTCCGGTTGATGGTGTCATTATTGAGGGTAATTCTTCCGTTGATGAATCTATGATTACTGGAGAGCCGATTCCTATTGATAAAAAATCTGGAGATGTAGTTGTTGGTTCAACTATAAATAAACAAGGAACGCTTTTATGCAAAGCAACTCGCGTTGGTTCAGATACAGTACTTTCGCAAATTGTGAATATGGTTGAAGAAGCGCAGTCATCAAAAGCACCAATACAGGCGCTCGCCGATCGCATTTCAGGAATTTTTGTTCCAGCAATACTTGTAATTGCAATAATTTCATTCGGGTCGTGGATTTCCTTTGGGATCCCATCTCTCGGATCACATCTTGCTTTCTCTTACGGACTACTTTCTTTTGTAAGTGTTCTTGTAATTGCATGCCCATGCGCATTAGGACTTGCAACGCCAACAGCAATTATTGTAGGCATTGGAAAAGGTGCGGAAAATGGAATTCTTGTGAAACATGCGGAAGCACTTGAAACTCTTTCACGCGTTAATACCATTGTATTTGATAAAACAGGAACTCTGACAGAAGGATCTCCAAAAGTATCCGGAGTTTTTCCTTTAGAAAGTAATAGTGAAGATTTTGTTATAGGTCTTGCTGGAAGTTTAGAACAATATTCTGAACATCCTCTAGCACGAGCAATTATTGCAGAAGCTGAGAATAGAAAAATTGTATTGAGCAAACCAGAAAATTTTGAAGCAAATGAGGGAATAGGAATTAAGGGTTTTGTGAAAGGAAAAAATATAGAGGTGGGGAAACCAAACCAGACAGAGTTGGGAATAAAAGAAATAAAAAAACTTTATGAAAAAGGGGAAACAGCAATTGTTGTTCGCAGAGAAAAGGTTCCAATCGGAATCATTGGTGTGAGTGATACGATAAAAAAACAAGTTAGTGAATTGGTACTAAACCTTCAAAAAAATAAAATTCATGTTGTTATGATGACGGGAGATCATAAAATATCCGCGGAATACATTGCGCGCAGTGCAGGAATACAAGAATTAATAAGCGAAGTGATGCCGGGAGAAAAAGCCAACGCAGTACGAAAATTACAAAAATCAGGAAGAATAGTCGCAATGGTTGGAGATGGGGTGAATGACGCACCCGCGCTTGCCCAAGCGGACGTTGGAATTGCTATGGCGACAGGAACAGATGTTGCAATTGAATCTGCGGGGATTACACTGCTTCACGGCGATATCTCAAAAATTGAAAAAGCAATTTCTCTTGCAAAAATGACAATGAAAGGAGTAAAACAAAATCTTTTTTGGGCTTTCATTTATAATATTGTCGGAATTCCGATTGCAGCAGGACTTTTGTATCCTATTTGGGGAGTTATTTTGAATCCTGTTTTTGCAGGGCTAGCAATGGCTTTTTCAAGCTTTTCTGTCGTCGCAAATTCTTTGCGATTGAAAACAAAGAAAAAACTCACTCTTTAGAAGTCCATTGTTGCAATGGGGAAAATAAAATTCTATATAAATAAAAAACTAAAAATATGGATAACAATAAAATTTCCAGTGGAATAAATAAATACACATTCTATGTTAATGGAATGCATTGCGCATCGTGTACTAATCTTATTGAGGGGGAGATTTCACGTCTTAAAGATGTAAAAAAAGTTTCAGTTTACCTCTCGGAAAACAAAATGGATGTGGAAGGTGATTTCGGTGGTAAGACCCAAGAGGATATTGCAGATGAGTTCTCAAATTATTTAAAACAATATGGATATTCCATTTCTCAAAAACGGGAGATAAAAAAAATTGACTGGAGAGAATTCTTTTTTTCTCTTCTTGTGGCAATTGTGCTGATTTTTGGTTTTTTTACCCTTCAAAAGTCAGACATAATAAATGTGTTGGGTGATGGGGGAATTAATTATTTCACCGCAATACTCATTGGTATTGTTGCGTCCCTTTCAACGTGTCTTGCGGTTTTAGGTGGACTCATTCTTTCCATATCAGCAAACTATGCGAAAAGCGCTTCAAATTGGAAATCGCACGTTTTTCTTCATATCGGAAGACTATCAGGATTTTTTGTTCTTGGAGGCGTGATTGGAGCGATTGGAGCATCGTTTCAACTTTCTATAAGCGCAAGCGCTATTCTTACGGCGCTTGCAGGAATTATCATGATCATATTAGGCATCAACCTTCTTGATCTTTTTTCAAGAAAAATTTCCATTGCGTTTCCAAAATCTTTTTCAGTGTTGCTTCTGAAAAACCGATTTGGATCGGCTTTCGCCCCATTTTTGTTCGGTATAGGAACGTTTTTTATTCCTTGCGGTTTCACTCAGTCAATGCAATTCTACACGCTCGGGACGGGAAATTTCCTTTCAGGCGGGCTAACCATGTTTTTTTTCGCACTTGGAACATTTCCAGTTTTAGCACTTCTGTCTTTCGGTGCATTCACTATACAAGAAGGGCGTGGAAAACGTATTTTTCTCAAGACAGCTGGCATGATTGTTGTTTTTCTCGGTATTATAAGTATTATGAATTCTCTCGCAGTTATAGGACTTATAAAACCGATATTATAATAAACACATCCATGAACAAAAAAATAGCAATATCTCTTTTCATTGGTGTGGCACTCGTTGTTGGGGCACTGTTTTTTGTTTCGTCTCAAAATTCGTCGGGACAGCAAACAAAACAAAATGAAAATGCCGACGTTGTTTCGTTTTCTGAAGGCGTGCAATATATAGATATAACTGCAAGAGGGGGATACACTCCATCGTCTGTTGTTGCGCGTCAGGGAATTGAAACTGTTCTGCGTATAAATACGAGAGGAACGTTTGATTGTTCTTTATCTCTCGTTGTTCCCAAACTGAATTACAGAAAAATCCTGCCGTCCACAGGAACGGAAGAAATACGGATTCCCTCGAATCAGGCGTACGGAAAATTTCAAGGTTTGTGCAGTATGGGAATGTACGGATTTGAAATTAATTTTAAATAAAAACCCCGCCGATAGCAGGGTTTTTGTGATTTAATTATTTACAAAAATACTCCAGAAGAGGATAAAGAGTATAGAAATAAACAACCAGAAACCGAATTTTTTATAGAACGGCCTTCGTTCTTTTTCTTTGTGTGTTTCGGCAATTCTTTTCTCCATATCTTCAAGAAGACACCCGAATTGGTCAAAAAACCATATACGTGACCCATCTTCGCATCTTACAACGATAATTTCAGCGCTATCTATATTATCTTTCATGAGATTTTCAAGCGACGCGTAAAGGTCGCTATCTCTCAAAACTATTCCTGAAAGAAGAGGGGGGAGGGGATTTTTTTTATAATCAAGCACTTCAAGGTTCATACAAAGATAGTCGCGTTCAAGGATCAGGTTGATTTTGTCTCCCGTTTTGAGATAGAGAGGGGAGAAAAGTTCAAACGGGGTGCAGGGAATATCTTGAATCCTTTCATGAAGCATCTTTTCTGACACAATGACAGTATCTTCAAGGACGCCTTTTTCTTCTTCGCCTTGGGAATTATAAAAATACAAAACAACAGGATTTTTGCCTTTTTCTTCCATAAGTTGCCTCTTTGTTGTGAATAATACTGCGATTATCATATATAAAAATAAAATCCCGTCAATGACGGGATGTTTTTTATCTGCGCTTTTCAAAATCAAAGAGTTCTATTATTTGAGCATTTTCTTCTTTTTTCATACATTCGTCGCATATGCCACCAAAGGGAATTTTTCCGTAGTATTTATGGAGTTCGGAGAGAGTTATGATATCTCCCTTTTTGATTTTTTGCCTTATGCGAGCACTTGGCATCCATGCACCATCTTTTAGATCACCGAAAGCATTTTGTATCCTTTTTTTGAGTAATTTTCCGCCCGTAATAACATAGTCAGAATATTGACTAAAACTGCAATTGTTTTGATCAGGCATTTCTGAAGGATCGTTAAAAATCGGATACGTTTCTGTTATTCCTTCTGTGATTACGTTTTTTTTACATAAAACACAAAGATAGCATCTCATTTGATACGAAATTCTGTCAGCCATGACATACCCCCTTCTTATAGTTAGTGTGAAAAATCTGATTTCACGATAAACCCGCTCCAAAAAAATGTCAAAAAAATTCCCCGAATTTTGTCGGGGAATGTAACTATATCCTTATCTTCTTTCCATCAAAATCAAAACACACTCGTGGGCTTCCTGTATTTTTCCAGAAATTGAGCGGTGGGGGAATTTTTCCCCGCCCCTCGGGAAGATCCACAACATATCTCGGATATGCCGGCCCCGGAAGACGTTTGAGAAGTTCGGTCGCAATCTTCTTTTCTTCCGCAAATGAACATATATATGGCCGGAGTTCTTCTTCATAATCACATCTATAGAGATAATACGGACGTATGCCGTTTTGATAAAGCGTTGTGAACAATCGCTCAAGTATATCGGCGTCGTTATTCAGTCCTTTTACCAGAACGGTTTGTGCGAGTATGTCCACTCCCGTTTTTTTTATCATATGTATCACATTCATAACTTTTCTTGTGAGTTCTTCCGGATGATTGATGTGTATGAGCACAAGGAGTTGTTTTCGTTTTGCGATATATCTCATTTTTTTGAGAAGTTCCTTGAAGAGTTTTGTTTTGAAACTGTCGGGTGAGTGTAAGGGCATTCTCGTGCCAATACGTATCACTTTCACCGAATCAATTTTTATGAGTGTATCAAGCACATACATTGAATGACGCACGTGATAAATTCCGTCACCACCGCTTAAAATGACCTCATATATTTCCGGATGTGTCCGGATATATTCCGCTCCAGCGTCAATTTCTTCATACGAAAGATCTCCTTCGGGTGATCCGATCTGACGGATTCGTGTACAAAATCTGCAATATGCCGCGCAATCATAGGTGAGCTTCCACAAAACTCTGTTATGAAACTTATGAACCAGTCCTTTGACGGGACTGTATTTTTCATCCTCGCCGAGGGGATCCGGATTTTTAAATTTAGGTTTCAGTTTCTTTTGTTTTCTCTTTTTGAACTGAAACTCAATTGCTTTGTTTCCTTTTTCAATGAGTTTTTGCAAATATGGAGTGATTTTCTCTTTCATTGTTGCATCTCCTTTTTAAAATTCTGTCATTGATAGTAGAACAAAAAAGGAAGGATAACCAGAGGCAAAAAGTGATATATGTGTGTGCTACAATAAAAGCAGAGTTATATTAACAAAAAAGGAGGTGCGTCATGAAACGCATTGTTTTTTCCCTGTTTTCCATATTTATTCTTATTTCATTCCTTTCTCTCGGTGGATGCTATACATCATTTCACGTACAAGAGAAAGAGAGATTACCGTCTGAAACAGTAATTCCCGACTCCACACAAGACGCGCAAGACATTTATTCCGAATCATTTAATGTATGGATGTGGTGGTATCCGAATTCCTATTATCTTTATTCTCCATTTTCCTCTCGGCTTTTCCCTTTTGATCCTTGGTATGGGCAATACTATTACCCGTATTACAGATATTTCCGCTATCCGAGAATATGGTGGGATTACTGGTATCCTTGGTATGGAAATTATTGGTGGCCATACACGCGATACTATCCAAGAAACTATTGGTCATTTCCTTACCATCCGCCCTCTCCCAAAAACGATGTGCGTACAAGAGAAAGAGACACGCGACTTCGTGATACAGGTGAACGAGTTAGAGAAAGAATGGGGGATAGAAAACCGCCGACTAAAATTAATTCACCCCCTAAAAATGAACCCAAAAGAAAAGTTGAGGAAAGGGTTCGTACAGAACGTCCAACTCAGCCAAAAATAACTCCGCCCCGAAAGGAATCATCTGAAAGGAGAGGAAATACTCAAAACGTATCTCCTCCAAGAAACACGCAAGAAAAAAGACCCGTACAGAAAAATCCTCCCAAACGGGAAAGTGAAAGTAAGAAATCTTCACGAGATAACAAATAACGTATCCTGTTTTCTTAGTGAAATTTATAAAAATAACCCCTCCAATGACAGAGGGGTCTTTTTTATTTTCGTGCTACAACACATACAGCGAATGGGTGTGTTTTAAAGAGTTGGATAAGTTCCAGAACATTCTGATCTGAAGTATTTTTCAGTATTGAATCTATGTTTTCAGAAAGCTTCATATCCACCAATTCAAGAACGTCAAATCCAGCTTCACGATTCATGTTGTATATATCCGGCCAATCAAGACGGTACATTGTAAGCGATTCTCCGAATTCACGCTCTCCCCACTTATCAATAGTGATGGGTTCAAAATAATTTAATACGAGTGAGGGAAAAATTTGCGAGCTCGGATTGAAATATCCATTTCTCATGAAAAAAGGGTGGCAGAAGGAATAAATCCATAAACCTCCTTTTTTGAGAATTTTCCATACTCCATGAATCGTCTTTTGTTGTAAATCAGGTGGAAGATAGTGGAGAACAAAATTAGAAAAGATGGCATCAAACTCTCCTGAGCAATACATGTCACTCACTTCATGAACAGATCCATATTGAAGACGCGTGAGCACTATTCCGCGCTCTTTCGCTATGGAGATAAGCTTGTAGGAAATATCTATTCCATGGACATCTGCGTCCATCGCGAGCAACTTTTTCATAAGACCGCCGGGACCGCACCCGAGATCAAGTATTTCTTTTTCTTTAAACTCAAACCCATGTTTTCGCGCAAGACGTATGATTTCTTCGTGCATAATGAGCTCGTTGAAATCTTTTGCTTCTTTTGTGTACTTTCGCGCGATGCGATTGTATTGATTTCTGACTCTTTTAATCACGACATTCATTTTCACCTCTTGTATTTATTTGTGAATAACACTGACCTTTTTATACACCCGCATAACCGCATCGTCAACGCAAACATAAAAATGACTATAAAACAAAAACCCCTTTAACATAGGGGTTTTAAAATCATTTTTTAAAAAATGGCTGAAGTTCCTCGCAATAAATCTGGAGGAGTTCATTTTTTTCAGC
>CAZVSK010000001.1:33496-34601 GCA_964630035.1 uncultured Candidatus Saccharibacteria bacterium | reverse complement strand
GCATACTATAATGAGGTAATGGGAAAAAAGAAAAAAATATTTGTCCTTCTCGGTCATCCCGACGCGGAAAGTTATTGTGGAATGCTTGCGCGGACATATGAAGAGGGGGCGCGCGAAGGGGGTCATGATGTGCGATCAATGTCCCTCCACGCCATGAATTTCAATCCGAATTTAGAGAACGGATATAACAAAATACAGGAACTTGAACCGGATCTTATTGCATTTCAGGAAAACATAAAATGGGCGGAACACATTGTTATTATTTTTCCTTTTTGGTGGGCACTCTTTCCGGCAAAACTTAAAGGACTTTTCGATCGCGCTATTATACCCGGATTCGGATTTCGTTTTCATAAAAAAGATCCTTTTTGGGATAAACTTCTTTCCGGACGTTCAGCTCACCTCATTGTGACCACAAACACTCCAAGTATTTACTATCTCGCATTTTTTGCAGGACTGCCGGGTGTGCGTGTCATGAAGAAAGCTATACTTGATTTTTGCGGTATTCGCCCGACAAAAGTGTCTGTTTTTACAAGAGCACTTAGAACATCGGACAAAAGGAGAGAAAAATTTGCGCGTTCTATAAAAAAATGGGGAATAAAAGGTAAATAGAATAATTCGTGGTAATTAACCTATTTAATTCTGTTTTTTTGTTATGTGTTATGATATGCTGAAAATATGAAAGGATATATTAATAACATAGAAAAAGCGACGGAAGAAAATACAAACTTCCGAAAGGTTCTCTACACGGCGAAAAATACGCAGTTGGTCGTGATGCACCTAAACCCCGGAGAAGATATCGGAGAAGAAACACATGAATTGGATCAATTCATACGCGTTGAAGAAGGTGATGGGGTTGTTGTTTTAGACGGAGTGGAAACAAGGGTTGAAGATGATTTTGCAATCATTATTCCCGCAGGAACAAAGCACAACGTTATAAACACGGGAAACGAGCCAATGAAGCTCTACACTCTTTACTCTCCGCCAGAACATAAGGATAAAACCGTGCACGCGACAAAAGCGGATGCCTTAACTGACACGGACGATCATTTTGATGGAAAGACGACGGAGTAGTTTCTAAAGTTAAAAGTTCATAAAGTTTATAAAG
>CAZVSK010000001.1:32145-33396 GCA_964630035.1 uncultured Candidatus Saccharibacteria bacterium | reverse complement strand
TATTTTCATCAAATCTGTGTTAGGAAACTTTTCAGAAACAATCTTCTTTATTTCCGAAAGAGGCGTGTCATCGCTCAATTCAACAACCTCTTTTTGGTCGTGTCTTGGCTTCTTTGTTTCCTCAAAAAAGAAAGGGGGAGCAATAGCTGAAGCAATTAAAGAAACGAAAAATCCTGCCTCTTTTCCTATTTCTGGATTAAAAAACGTCTCAGCAGGATTAGAAATTATAAAATGACTCAAAAAAAAGAAAAAGACGCCGAGTATTTTAAAAAATGCAAAGAATCCAACTGCACTCGCCAACGAAACAAGGGCGAGGTTTATAAGTGAAGGAAATTTATATTTCTTCTTTATATCAAAGAAAACTACTGCTGGATACAAGATAAGAAGAAATACAAAAAAACCAATAACATAACACAAAAATACATACTGAATTTCTTTTAAAGATTGTTCCATTTTTAACTCCCTGTTGTGAATAATACTGCATTTGTGATAACTCTTTTTGGCTTTAAAGTCAAGTTTTGAAGAGTATGTATGCGCTTATCTTTCAATGTGTGGTAGGATAAAAAAGTCGCAAAGATATATCTATTAAAAAATATGGAACACAAAGATTATGTAGCAAATCCTCTAAAACTTAAAAATGATCTTGAGGGGATAAGCTTAAAGTCGGTCACAGAGCACCAGAAGCTCTATGAGGGATACGTCAAAAAGACGAACGAAATACAAAAAAAGATAGGGGAAACAGATAAGTCGGAAGCGAACGCTGTTTATAGCGCTATCGGGGAGTTGAAACGTCAGGAAACATTCGCGGTAAACGGGATGAAACTCCACGAATCATATTTCCCGCTCTTGGGTGGAGATGGCGTGGTAAAAGGAAAGATTCTTGAAATGATTGAGCATGATTTTGGGTCGTATGATGCATGGAAGGAAGATTTTGTGGCAACAGGAATGTCGGCACGCGGATGGGCGATTCTCGCATACGACTGGAAAGATTTGCGCCTCCACAATTACGGTATGGACGCGCAAAATGTGGGCGCTGTGTGGGGCGCAATCCCATTAATTGCTATGGATATGTATGAGCATGCGTTCTTCATGGATCACGGGACGAACAAAAAAGCATACATTGAAGCGTTTTTCAAAACGCTCAACTGGAATTTTGTGAATGAAGTTGTGGAAAAATATATTAAGTAATTGGTAAATAGTAATCAGTAATTACAGAATTGATAAAAACCCCGCTTTTTTAAGGCGGGGTTT
>CAZVSK010000001.1:29359-32045 GCA_964630035.1 uncultured Candidatus Saccharibacteria bacterium | reverse complement strand
CAGTATTATATGAGTCCGTTCTCCGTTTCAGCAATGAGATGGGCGGTTGCCATGCTTATCGTATTTTTTCCCGCATACGTTGTGACAAATATTTTTCTCAACAAAGAATATCGCGTCATGCCTGAAAAAAAGAATCTCCGTGTGAGGAAATGGCTTTTATATTTCACGCTTTTCGTGACGGCTCTAATTATATTAGGTGACATTGTCGCTTTAGTTTTAAATTTCATGCAGGGAGAACTGACGTTGAGATTTATTTTTAAGGTTTTCACAATTTTATTTGTCGCTGGATCAATTTTCGGATATTACTTGTGGGAGCTTAAAAACTCTGAATATGGAAGAGGGATTAAAACATTTATCTACATAATTTCAGCAATTATATTTATTTCAGTTGTTGCAGGATTCACCGTCGCAGGATCTCCCGCAAAAGAACGCGCGCGAAAATTTGACGAACAACGCGTTTCAAATCTTTCCTCAATTCAATGGCAGATAGTTGAATATTGGAGATCAAAAGAATCACTTCCTAACGAACTTTCTGATTTAAATGATCCTTTGAGAGGTTTTTATGTTCCAAGAGATCCGGATACGGGAAAAAAATATGAATATATAAAGAAAGGAGAAATGTCATTTGAGTTGTGTGCGACTTTCAGCAGACCATCCGAAGGATTTTATCCTGAAAAACCGCGCCCTGTAAAAGATGCCTATATGGGCGGATTAGATGAATATTGGGAACACGGAGAGGGGAGAACATGTTTTGAGCGCACAATTGACAGAGATTTTTATCCACCTGTCTCGTCTCAGAGATAAAAAATCAATTTTAAATTTAATGAATTAAAATTCATTTGAAATTTGAAATTCATAATTTATACATTAATCACTATGGCTTTTCAAGGACAACGGGCACGAAACATATACAATCCGAAAGGAACGGATCCATTCAAACTTTCTCGCTCTAAAATTGAGCTTTTTACGGAATGCCCGCGGTGTTTTTACCTTGACCGAAAATTGGGCGTGGGTCGTCCTCCGGGATTTCCATTCACATTGAATTCCGCAGTGGATACACTTCTTAAAAAAGAGTTTGATATTCATCGCGCAAAAGGATCAAAACATCCTCTTATGGAAACATATGGAGTTGATGCTATTCCTTTTTCGCATCCGATGATGAATGAGTGGAGAGAAAATTTTAAAGGTATTCAATATTTTCATCGTCCCACTAATTTTGTGATTACCGGCGCCGTGGACGATGTTTGGCAAAACTCAAAAGGGGAACTCATTATTGTTGATTACAAAGCAACATCAACAACAAGTGAGATAACTTTAGATGCTGAATATCGTGGTGGATACAAGAGGCAGATGGAAATATATCAATGGCTTTTTAGGAGAAATGATTTTAAGGTCTCCGACACGGGATATTTTGTCTATGCGAACGGGGACAAGGATAAAGAAGCGTTTGACGCGAAACTTGAATTTAAAGTTGAGATTATTCCATACACAGGAAATGATTCGTGGGTGGAAGGAATACTTCATGAAATAAAAAAATGTCTTGACGGACAATCTATTCCGAATGCGGGGGAGAAATGTGAATACTGCCCCTATCGCAATGCCGCGGGTATTTATGAAAACAAACAATAAATAAGTGATGATTCTAAATGCTTAATACTTAGCACAAAATACTATATACTTAATAAAAAATGGACCAACATAAACACATTCAAATGTTCTTTTTCTTCGGGCTTCTTGTGGGGTCTCTTGTGCTCGCATTTTTCATTTTCCGTCCTTTTTTCTATGCTCTCATTTTCGCAGGCGCTCTTGCTGTCGTTTTTGAACCATTGGAACGAAAGATATCTTCTTTCACGGGAAACAAGAGAGTTTTATCATCTCTTCTCACGACTCTTATCGCTTTTTTCATCATTCTCGTTCCATTGGGATTTTTTGGAGCTCGTGTGTTTTATGAGGGTCAGGATCTTTATACACTTTTCGCTCAAGGAGGAACGAGTCAGGCGCTCAGCTTTGTTGAAAAATTTATTCAAGAAACTTTTCCTTCGGCATCTTTCAATCTTGCAGAGTATGCGGAACAATTTTCCGTATGGATTGTGAAAAACATAGGGCCCATATTTTCCGGGGTGACACAGGTAATTGCGGGCGCACTCATCAGCTTTCTTTCTTTATTTTTCTTTCTTAAAGACGGGTCTAAATTAAAGGAGGCACTTTTTGCATACAGTCCGCTTGAGGACAGATACGATAAGGAAATTGTCCGCACACTTGTGGAAACATCAAAATCGGTCTTGAAAGGAACTCTTGTCGTTGCGATATGTCAGGGAATTGTTGCAGGAATAGGATTTTGGATTTTCGGGCTTCCAAGTCCGGCACTTTGGGGATTTGTGACAATTCTCACGGCTCTCATTCCAGCAGTCGGAACAATGATTGTTGTACTTCCCGCATCTCTCTATCTTTTCTTCGCGACAAGTCCACTTTTCGGTCTCGGTATGTTTTTGTGGGGGGCTCTTCTTGTAAGCACCATAGACAATGTCTTGCGCCCTATTCTAATTGAAAAAGTGGTGAAGATTCATCCCTTTCTCATCTTTTTGAGTGTTATTGGAGGGATACAATTTTTCGGCCCAATCGGATTCCTTCTCGGTCCTATTGTCTTAAGTCTCCTCTTCGCACTTTTCAATATTTATCCAAGATT
>CAZVSK010000001.1:7203-29259 GCA_964630035.1 uncultured Candidatus Saccharibacteria bacterium | reverse complement strand
TGTAATTTCTAATATCTAATTTTTAATTTACAAATTAATTTCAAATTGACTTTTGAAATTTGAGATTTACATTTAATGCATGTTTTTGATTGCAAAAAAAGACGGTAACTCCCGCGCGAGAGTGGGAAAAATCACAACATCAAGCGGAAGAGTTGTGGAAACCCCTGCGTATGCAATTGTGGGGACGCACGCAGAAGTGCGAACTCTTTCTCCAGAACAGGTTTTCCGCGCAAAAACGCAACTTATCATTTCAAACACATATCACCTTTGGCAATCACTTGGAAAAGATTTGAATTCATTTGAAGGACTCCACGCGCGCATGAAACTTCCCAACACAGTTATTATGACAGACAGCGGAGGATTTCAGGTGTTTAGCATGGGATTCGGACGCGAACACGGAGTGGGAAAGGTGCTTGGTGGAGAGAAAAAGAATCGGCCATCCGGAGAAGATAAAAATCTCACGCGCATAACGGACAGTGGCGTATTTTTTATAGACGAACGCGGAGAACATTTCCTTGGGCCAGAACTTTCAATGGACATACAGAAGAAACTTGGGGCGGATATTATATTCGCGTTTGATGAATGCACGTCCCCCGAACATGATCATTCATATCAAAAACAGGCGCTTCAGCGCACACATCGCTGGGCAAAAATATGTCTTGATATTCATCACACTCATCAAATACACGCCCAAAACCCACTGAACCATTCGCGCGAATGGTTCAGTGGGGAAGGTGAAGGGAAAAAAGATATTGAGAGAGAAAAAGGGGAGAAAAAAAAGGAAGAGGAAAAGAAAAAAGAACAAATGCTTTATGGCATTGTGCAGGGAGGAACGTTTGAAGATCTTCGAAAGGAGAGCGCGCAATATATTGGTGCATTGCCGTTTGATGGGTTTGGCATCGGCGGATCATTTGGAGAAAGACAGATGGGAGAGATTCTTGATTGGGTGATCCCACATCTTCCAGAAGAAAAACCGCGCCATCTTTTAGGAATAGGAAAAATAGATGACATTTTCTTAGGTGTGGAAAAGGGGATAGATACTTTTGATTGCGTCATTCCCACACGCGAAGCCCGCCATGGTTCCGCATGGACTTCTCACGGAAGAATAGATCTTAAAAAAAGTGTTTGGAAAAACGATACAAATATCATTGAAGAGGGATGTGAATGTGATGCATGCTCAAAAGCAATTTCTAAAAAAGACCTGAGGGAAATGTTTAAATCAAAAGATATGCGCGCGGGAACTTTAGTAAGTATTCATAATATATATTTCTTTAACACACTTATGGAAAAAATACGAATATCCATAAAAGAGAATAGGTTTTCTGAGTTTAAAAACGAATCATTTAAAAAATTGACTTAGTTAAGAAAAGGCGCATAGTATAAATAGCTTTTGAAAATTATATTTGGAGGTTGTGATGGAAATAAAAAGTGATTTTGGAGAAATGATTTTTTCTTCGATTGAAGCACTCTTTTCAACAATTCAGGAAAAGAAGAAGCTCATCTTTACAAGTTTTCGCATAAATGTTGAAAAGAAAAATGGTAAAAGAAGGACAAAAGGTTGGGGTATTTTGAACTTTGTATTTTTGAGAGAACGTAGATACACAAAAATACTTTGGAATTTTTCTGGTATGGCGGGGATTTCGTCGTATAAAGATATTCAACAATGGACCTTAAGTGGAAATAACGATGGTCCTATAGAGTTGACCTCTGGGATACGTTCTCCATTTTATGAAAATGCGGAAAAAATAATGAAATCATTGAATAAGAATGCGCGATCAGAAGATTATGAGGTGTCCATTTCTTGGCTCATGGGAAATCCCAAGGTTCTTGATTATCAGAATATTACCCGATTGAATAACAAACCATCTTTTATTTTTAAAATTGATTAATATAAAACCGCAGGGATATTCCTGCGGTTTTTCTTTTGTGGATTAGTTTCTTGAGTTTTTGAGATATAATAGAATAGATGACAACCCTTATAAAAAACGGGATTGTATACAACGGAACATCCGATTCATCGGAAAAAACGGATATACTAATACAAAACGATAAAATCGCGCGCGTCGGATCTTTAGGAAAAATCAATGCCGACGAAACAATAGACGCCTCCGGAAGCATGGTATTTCCGGGTTTTATAGACATAAACACCCACTCCGACCATTATTTCAGTATATTTAAAGATCCGTTTCAAGAAGATTTTATTTTGAACGGTATCACAACAATTATCGGAGGAAATTGCGGAGAATCGCTTGCTCCATTTTCTCCTCTTATGAAAGAAGCACCAACTGACTGGGGTTATTCGGGCATATCTCGGTCAAACATACATTGGAATAGTGTGAAAGAACTTTTTCGTGTTCTTAAAAAGAAAAAATTTGGAGTGAATTTCGGAACACTTATCGGCTACACATCTCTCCGTGAATATATAACAGGGGGGACACAAAGAGATTTGACTCTTCGCGAAATAAAAATAGCTGAAGAGATAACAAAAGATGCTCTACGCGAAGGAGTGTTTGGTCTTTCGTCCGGATTTGAAAATCATCGCGAATCCAGCATACCTTATTCAGAAATATCTCACCTTCTTGATGTTGTAGCAAAAGAAAACAGAATTTATGCGACCCATTTGAAACACTTTGGAACTGAAACGGAAAAATCTGTTTTTGATACGATTGAAATGACAAAAAGGGCGAATGTGAAAACACAGATAAGTCATTTAATTCCGCGCGAAAAATACGAACACACTTACACGCGGGCAAAAGAGCTAATTGAAAAAGAACTTGCAACATTTGACATCACTTTTGACATTCCAATGTCGCGCGCACGCACTGTTCCAATACATTCTTTTCTTCCAAATTGGGTACATGATGAACATGTTGAAAAAATGGTTTCACACTTTGATATTCCACATATGCGTAAAAGAATATTTACACATGTTTCCGAGTATGATTTTGCAAATACATATTTTTCCGTTGTTCCTACTTTTCTTTCTTCACTTGCGGGAAAAAGCGTACGTGATGTCGCGCAAAATTTTGGGATGTCAGAAGGAGAAACAATTGTATATCTCGCAAATATTTCACGTATGACAATTCTTTGCTCAGTAGAAAACAGATATGAAGAATTGTGGAAAGATTTCATTCTTTCTCCTGCATCTCTTATTTCTTCTTCGGATGCAAGTATGCCAAGAAATGAATTTACACGAGGCAAAAAAGAGAAACTTCTACGCATGCTTATATCCTTCTCACGCACATACGGAATTCCTATTGAACGAATTATTCCTAAACTTACATCAATACCGGCAGCAAAATACGGAATAGACAAAAGGGGGAGGATTAAAGAGGGTTATTATGCTGATGTTCTTATAGTCAAAAATGAGGATATATCAGATGTTTTTGTAAACGGTGTAAGGGCTATAAAAAATGGAATTCTTTCAAATATAAAGTGTGGTGGAAAAGTGATTATTCCGCGTTAAAAACCGAATATTATGTCAAATTCACTATATAAAACACGCACTCCTGACTACGCATTCATTATTATTGTTGTGATGCTTGTTATTGCGGGGCTAGTGATGCTTACAAGTGCTTCTTCCGATCTAGCGAAAGCAAAATTCGGAGATGGATATTATTATCTTAAACATCAGATAATTTTTGGTCTTTCTTTTGGAATTGTGGGATTTATAATTTGTTTTTTTGCTCCAATCAAATATATTGAAAAGTCTTCTGTTTTCTTACTTGGTCTCACAATACTTTCTTTGTTACTTGTTTTTACACCTTTAGGCGGAGAAATTAAAGGCTCGGAACGATGGCTATTCTTAGGATCGTTTTCATTTCAACCCGGAGAATTTGCAAAACTCTCTCTCGTAATTTTTCTCGCTTCATGGCTGAGCAGAAATCAAGCAAGAAGCAAAACAATTCAGAAGGGACTCCTTCCATTACTTCTTTTTCTTGGAATTGTTCTAGGACTTCTCGTTCTTCAACCATCCACAACAATTGCCGTTATTATTTTTCTGGCTACACTCATCATGTATTTTACGGCTGGAGCTAAAATGCGTTTTATTGTTTTTATACTTCTTATTGTCGCCCTTGCGTTCGCGGGACTTATTCTCTCAACAGATTACCGTATGGACAGGGTACTTGGATTTCTTGACAAAGAATCTGATCCTAGAGATACGACATATCACATCAATCAAGCGCTCACAGCGATAGGTTCTGGAGGAATAACTGGTGTTGGATTTGGTAATTCCGCAACAAAATTGAAATATTTACCCGAGCCAATTGGTGATTCTATTTTTGCTGTTATTGCTGAAGAGTTTGGATTTATAGGATCTGTTGTTGTTCTGTTTCTTTTTTCAGCTCTTGTTGGAAGGGGGTTTTCTATTGCACAGAAAACTCCTGACGGATTTTCAAGACTTGTTTGTGTTGGTTTCACATCCATAGTTGGTATACAAGCGTTTGTTAATATAGGCGCAATTTCAGGATTTCTTCCACTTACAGGAGTTCCTCTCCCATTCATTAGTTACGGCGGAACGGCTCTAGCGGTATTTTTGACGATGAGTGGCATAATTGCTAACATATCAAAGCATAGGCGTTAAAGCCGTTGTTTTGGTTTTATATTTATACTTATGATAAGAATTGTATTGACAGGAGGAGGAAGCGGAGGGCATGTCTATCCTCTCCTCGCCGTCGCAGGCGAATTTGAAGCAATGCCCGATGTGGATGTTCAGATTTCATATGTGGGACCGAGCGGACCTTTTGATTCCGCTATGAAAGAAAAAGACATATCCGTCTACCGCATCGCATCCAGTAAATTGAGACGATATGCCTCAATGGGAAATATCGCTGATATACCAAAATTCTTTTGGAGCTTCTTTCAAGCGCTCTACAGACTTTTTCGTATTATGCCTGACGTTGTTTTTTCAAAAGGAGGGCCGGGAGCCTTTCCCGTCGTTTGCGCGGCGCGTTTTTACTTAATTCCAGTCCTCGTTCATGAATCAGACGCGATCCCCGGACTCACAAACAGACTCTCTTCGCGTATTGCGACAAGAGTTGCGATATCTTTTCCTGAGGCAATAACTTATTTTCCAAAAAAGAAAACTGCGCTTGTGGGAAATCCAGTGAGAAAAGAATTGAAAGAGGGGATTTTCAGAAAAGAACAGGCGCGTGAATATTTTTCTCTAAATCCCACAAAGCCAACGATATTTATTTTCGGGGGGTCTCAAGGGGCGGTGCAAATCAATGATTTTGTTTTTAATAATCTGAAAACGCTTTTGGAAAAAGATGTTCAGATTATTCATCAGGTTGGTCCAGCAAATAAAAAAAATGCGGACGACATTGTTAATTCTCTTGAGAGAGAATGCGGGGACATTATACGCGAAAAATACAGATATTTTGACATTTTGAACGGAAATCAATACAGAAACGCTCTTTCGGCATCAGACATTGTTATATCCCGTTCAGGATCGGCAATTTTTGAAATAGCCCTCTTTGGAAAGGCATCAATTCTAATTCCTCTTGAAACATCCGCAAACGATCACCAGCGCGCAAATGCATACAGCTACTCAAAAACAGGTGCAGCAATTGTTCTTGAAAAAGATAATTTTACCCCTCACATTGTCCTCATGAAAATAGAAGAACTTCTCTCAAATTCTTCTACGCGAAACGTAATGGAAGAAGCGGCAAAACATTTTTCAAAACCAAATGCGGCACGTGATATTGCAGAAGAACTAATCACTCTTGCGCTAAAAAGATAATCTAAACCAATTATGACTCCTAAAAATGAAAAAAAAATACGCGTACGTTTCGCTCCGTCTCCAACAGGCCCACTTAATATTGGTGGTGTGCGCACCGCACTTTTCAATTGGCTTTTCGCAAAAAAAATGGGGGGGGATTTCATATTGAGAATTGAGGACACAGATATTCAACGCTCTGAGAAAAAATTTGAAGAGGACATACAAAAAAGTCTTGTGTGGCTCGGATTGGAGTGGAATGAATTATATAGGCAGAGTGAAAGAATTGAGATATATGAACGCTATCTCCTGTCTCTTCTTGAAAAGAAACAAGCATACTACTGCTTTTGCACCGAAGAGGAATTGGAAGCTGAATACAATTCTCAACTTGCGCAAGGTATAACTCCAAAATATGGCGGAAGATGTGAGCGCATTCCCAAAGAAGAAGCGGAAGAAAGAGCAAAAAAAGAAAAAGCGATGATACGCTTCAGAACACCCGAAAAAGAAATTTCTTTTCACGATCTTGTGCGTGGAAAAATCACGTTTGACGCGAAACTTATAGGCGATTTCATTATTGCGAAGGGAATTAAAGAGCCACTCTATAATTTTGCAAATGTAGTGGATGATTTTGAAATGAATATAACTCACGTTATACGTGGAGAAGAGCATACATCAAACACACCAAGACAAATTGTTATGCAGGAATCTCTTGGGTTTCCACCCCTTGTATATGCACACCTTCCGCTAATACTCGGACAAAATAAAAAAAAGCTTTCCAAGCGTGATCTTGCAAAATCAATTCTGGATTACCGCAAAGAAGGATACCTCCCAGAATCAATACTTAACTTTCTCGTACTTCTTGGATGGCACCCACAAAAAGACAGAGAGGTTCTTAGTGTTAAAGAAATGATTGAAGAATTTGGTTTTGAAAGGGTACAAAAAGCTGGCGGTATTTTTAATCCAGAAAAATTGGACTGGCTTAACGGACATTATATAAGAGAAAAAAGCGTTGAGGAACTTACGCATCTTCTTCTTCCAATAATTCCTGAAGGATGGAAATCAGATAATGAGCGTCTTCGTAAGGCTGTGGAAATGGAAAAAGACAGAATAAAACGTCTTGATGAATTTCCACGTATCGCTGATTTCTTTTTTAGTATTCCCGAATATGACAAAAATATTCTCGTTTGGAAAAATTCAGATGAAAAAACGGCGGTGGAAGTCCTTGAGTCTTTCAAAAAAGAGATTTCATTAAAAAATGAGATTCGTAGCAAAGAAGACGTGGAAAATATATTAAATTCACTTGCTGAAAAATTCGGAAAGGGTCCTGTATTTTGGCCTGTGCGTGCCGCTCTTTCTGGAAAATCGGCGTCTCCTGGACCAGTTGAACTTGCCTTTGCTCTAGGAAAAAAAGAAATACTTTACAGAATCTCTTTTGCGTTAGAAAAATGTGAAAAATGATGAAAATGTTTTTTATAAAAATTCTTGTTTTTGTGATTTTTATCTCATTATTTTTTGTATATTCGCCTGTTTTTGCACAAATATCTCAACAAGGCGGACAGGGACTGCGCGACCTAATTAATGAGAAAAGTGCTCAATTAAAAGAGCTTCAAGAAAAAAGAGCTTTATTGGAAAAAGAACTTGATACAATTTCTGAATCAAGTTCAAAACTATCTAAAGAAATAAGAACCGTTGACAACACAATAGGCCAATTGGACGTCCTTATTAAATCAAACAACCTTGCAATAGAAAAAATGGAATTGGAAATCCAATCGCTTGAAGAAGATGTGGGAGGAATAGAGTTGGAAATTTCAAATAAAAAAGATGCAATAGGAAGACTCTTTTCAGAGCTTCAGCAAAAAGACAGGGAAAGCTTCTTTTTTATCTTTTTGAGAAATAAAAGCCTCGCGGAGAGTGTCTCAGAAATAAGGAATATTGCAACACTTAATAGCAATTTGCGTCAAAATCTTGAAGATCTGAAAAATCTACAGTCTGATCTATCTGAAAAAATAAAAGAAGGGGAAGATGTAAAAAAACAGAAATCAATAGAAAAAATTAATTTCCAAAACAGGCAGGTTATTCTAGCTGATCAGAAAAAAGAAAAACAAACACTCCTTACACAAACAAAAAGCAAGGAGCTCGTTTATGAAAAGCAAATTCAAGAACTTGCTAAAATTCAGGATGAAGTGTCTCTTGAAATTGAAAAAATAGAAACTGAGTTGAGAAAGAATATAGATCCTACACTTCTTCCAATTCCACGCGCAGGTGTGCTCGCATGGCCCGTGCCAGATGGACGACTCACGCAGGGATATGGAATGACAGCATTTGCAATAAAAAACTACAAGAGCAAACATCATAACGGAATTGATATAGGAAGATTTCTTGGTGCTGAAATAGTTGCTGCGGAAAAAGGAACCGTTATAAATGTTGGCGATCAGGATAAATTCTGCAGGGGTGCTGCATATGGAAAGTATATTGTTATAAAACACGAAAATGGATTAACAACTCTATATGCACACTTATCACGTCAGATTGTCTCAGTAGGAGATAGCGTGGAAAGGGGAGAGGTCATCGGTTATATGGGAAAAACAGGGTGGTCAACCGGAGCGCATCTTCATTTCACTGTTTTTTCTTCGCAGACACTCACTCCAGCAAAACCGGGTTTCCCTGAGGGAACACAACCCTCACGTGTGTGCGGTCCAATGCCAGTCGGTGGAGACATTAATCCTCTTCAATATGTTTCCACCCCATAAACACAATGAAAGATCCTATTTCATGGAATAAAAAACTTATATCGGCAAACGGATCCTTTCTCCAATCATGGGAATGGGGTGAACTTCAGGAAAAATTAGGAAAAAAGATTTTTCGCGTTTATGAAAATCCACTATGTGGGCTCTCCATTGTTCATTTTCTTCCTTTTGGAAATACATATCTATATTTTCCACATGGTCCTTTTGGAGACTGGACATCAAAAAATATAGAACTGCTTTTAAAAAATGTTCTGCGTGAAGCTAACAGCATCAAACCATTTTTCATACGCGTAGATCCTTGTGAGAACGCATCTGAATCCCTATCAATGCTTCTTTTAAAATCCGGATTTAAAAAAACTGATGCAATTCAACCGGAAGAAACACTCCTTTTGGATCTTTCTTTATCAGAACAAGAACTTCTTCAAAAAATGGAACATGACACGCGATATTCCATAAGAACCGCCGAAAAGAGGGGAGTGCAAACACAACACGCGGAAAACACGAGGGAAAAAAAGAAAATATTTGATTCTTTCTGGGATCTTTTTCAAAAAACAAATGACAGACATAGTCTGCGCGCATATGAGAAAAGATATTATGAACTTATTTTTGCTCTAGAAGGGGAATGTTCTTCCGAGGTTTTGTGGGCAACGCTTGATGGTAAAACAATTGCAACAGCAATCATAGTCTTCTTTGGAAAACGAGCCACATATCTATACGCAGCGTCTGAAAAGGGATATGGACGCTATAATGCGCCAACTTTTCTCTTATGGAACGCCATACGTTCGGCAAAAATACGTGGATGCAATATTTTTGATTTTTGGGGAATAAGCAAGACAAAAAAAGAATGGGAGAAAATAACAGCATTCAAAAAAAGCTTCGGTGGACACGAGACAAAATACACTGGCGCGTGGGATTTCGTTTTGAATCCCGCAAAATACAAAGCGTACCAATGTATAAAAAAAATAAAAAAAATGTAAAACAATGAAAAAAATTCTTAAAAAGATTATTCCTGCATCATTAATACGTCTCTATCATCTTGCACTTTCCTATATAGGCGCTCTTCTCTATGGATTTCCTTCAAAAAAAATGATTGTAATCGGTGTTTTGGGAACACGCGGAAAAACGACGTCTGCAAATCTTATGTGGTCGTGTTTTACCGCAGGCGGGCATAAAACCGGACTTACTGGTACGGCAAATATACGTATTGGAAAAGATGAAATACTTAATCCTTATCATATGACTATGCCCGGACGCTTCACACTCCAAAAACTTCTAAAAAAAATGTACAAAGCGGGATGTGAATACGCCATTGTAGAAACCCCATCAGAAGGAGTGGAACAATGGAGACATAAAGGAATCGCATATGATGCAACTGTTATAACTTCGCTTTATCCTGAATACGTTGCCGCGCATCAATGGAGTTTTGAACGATGCAAAGACATGAATGAAAGGGTTTTTGAAACACTACATACTCAACCAAAAAAATATATAAACGGAAAATATATCCCGAAAGCAATCATTGTTAATGCGGAAATTGAAGAGAAAGAACGTTTTCTCAAACATCCAGCCGATATAAAAATCACATATGCAACTCAAGGCAAGGCAGATATTGTTCCGGATACAATAAGAATCTCATCGCATAAAATTTTTTTCACTGTATCAGGAATGGAATATGAACTTGGTATTTTCGGCGATTTCAATACTGTAAACGCGCTTGCGGCTCTTGCCGTCGCATCAACATATGGGATTTCCAATGAAGCAATACAAACGGGCCTTAAAGAAATTCAACTCGTTCCGGGGCGCATGGAACGCATTGAAGAAGGACAGTCATTCTCAGTATTTGTTGATTATGCACACGATTCCGTGAGTCTTTCAGCAGCAATTGAATCTACAAAAAGTGAAATGGGTAAACTAATTGTTTTAACCGGAGGACAAGGCGGTGGAAGAGACAAAAAGAAAAGACCTATAATGGGAAAAATTGCGGGGGAAAAAGCCGATTTTGTCATCATAACAAATGAAGATCCGTATGACGATAATCCCGAAGATATTATGGAAGATATTGCATGTGGCGCCGAAAGCGCCGGAAAAAAGAGGGGAGAAAATCTTTTTGTCGTTTCCGATAGAAAAGAGGGGATACGCAAAGCTCTTTCTCTTGCACATTCAGGAGATTCTGTTCTTATTGCAGGAAAAGGTGCGGAACAAAGCATGGAGGTTAGGGGCGGCCAGATTCCTTGGGATGATAGAGAGGTGGTAAGAAAAGAATTGAAAAATTTGCTATAATGAATACACGTATGAAAAATCTTTTACTCTTTTTTACACTTATTCTTTTAGTGTCTCCTATAAACACTTCGGGGCAGGAAACTTCCAACACATCAAATAATAATTCGGGTTCTTCTCTTTCTATAGATCTCCCCAAACCCATCAGTGATTTTGTGGATTCGCTCAACAACATAAAACTTGACAGGAATTCAATACAATTGCCTGATAATTTGAACGCCGGAGAAAAACTTATAGGACAAAATACATTTAATGAGTCAGAAATTTCGGGGTGGTGGAACAAGTTGAACACATGGCTTACGCAAAACATAGGAATAAGTTTTTCAGAGATACTTCGCACGGTCGGCAATTTTATTGTGTGGGCATTTGAACTTATTGTGAAACTCCTTAAAGCCGGTTTATCATACCTGCCGGTATAGGGTTATATATCCCTGTGTCGTGCAAAAACCCCGACGAAAGGGGTTTTTATGTTATTTTATTTTTACTCAATAATTACGGAGAAAAGAATTAAGTAAAAAAGAAAAAGAGCGCGCGTACTTATATGTACTAATTTTATTAAAAAGAATATGCGAAAGAGAAGATAAAAAGAAAGAAAAGAACATATTCTGGCATATATATAGTAGATCTTTCATTTTCAGACATTATCATGTCGCAAAAGATATATTGTGCGACAGGTGCAATGTGTAAAAAGACCGGCAAGGAAGTACTCCTCTGCCGGTGTTTTGGTATCACATATCTGAAACAAACTTTTTTATTCTCTTCTTTCTTTTAGATAATAATCCTCTACGGATTTCATCCCGCTGTTTTTTAAGTTTTTTTCCTAACCGATCTTCATCAGAAATGTTTTTTGTATTCTTTATCAATAATTTGCCAAACAACTTATTAAAATCCCTCTCTATAACCACCCCTTCCCTGTTCACAAAAGGACACTCGGCCACAGCAATGCCCATTCCAAATTCTGCTTTAAGACAGAGATTAAACAGGGCTATTGGACAGATAAATTTTCTTCCCTTAAAACCTTTTTTGTTTAAGACAAGCACCTCTTCAATAAGATGAGAAACGTCCATACGCAATTGACGCGCGGAGATGTCTTTATGAACCATCTTTTTAAAAATGGCTTCTATGTGTTTCTCTGCGTTTGCAAAAAAAACGCATTTTTCCGTATATGTATCTTCAGCGCGTGCCGAAGGAAATACTCTTCTTGAACACAGATTCTCAAATGGAATGTGCTTGCTTAGAGAAGCGTTGGAAACAACTGTAGCACTCTTCTCAAGAAGCCATGTCATTATTTTTTCTTTTCTAAGATTTGCCATCACACACCTCTTTTTTAGTTGTGAATTTCTGCCTATAATATATGCGATGCCCACAAACAATTCAATGCCTTTTTACGAAATAACCCCTAAAAGGGTTTATTTTATTGGAATTGGAGGTATCGGCATGAGTGCTTTGGCACGCTGGTTTGCCTCTCAAAAATGGGCTGTTTTTGGCTCTGACGCGACAGAGAGTGAAATTACTCGGGAGCTCAAAAAAGACCTCGTAAAGGTCAAAATAGGGCAAAAAGAAGGCAATTTGGGGCCCAAAATAGGCCTTTTTATATATAATTGGGCCATTTCTAAAGATAACCCAGAGTTTTCTGAAGCAAGTAAATCAGACACCCCTCTCATCCCATATGCCAAAGCATTGGGTAAATTAACGCGCGCATACAGAACATTTGCCGTATCGGGCGCTCACGGAAAAAGCACAACCGCATCACTTATCTCTCTTGCTCTCATAAAAGGAAAATCGGACCCCACGGTCATCATCGGAACAAAACTTAAAGAGTTCGGAAACAAAAATTTCAGAAAGGGAAAAAGCGACATTCTTGTCATTGAGGCGGATGAGTATCACGATTCCTTCCTTAACTACTCCCCTTCTGTGAGTGTAATCACAAATGTTGATCGCGAACATCTTGATTGGTATGGAAATATATCAAACATTAAAAAATCTTTTCTCTCTTTTATTAAAAATACAAAACGCGGAGGAACGGTTATTGTAAATAAAGATAACGACATTCTTTTCTCCATGAAAAAAACAATTGAAGTGGAATGTAAGAAAAAAAATATTTCCGTTATATGGTATTCTCTTAAAGACAAAAGCGCGAAAAAAATCAAAGCAAATTTATCACACCTTCCTGGAGATTATATGGTTTCAAACGCTCTCGGCGCATATTATGCCGCACGACAGGCGGGAATATCTGAAACGGCAATTCTAAATGCTTTCAGAAAATATAAGGGAGCGTGGCGAAGAATGGAATACAAGGGCCAAATCAAAATTAAAAACTCAAAATTCAAAATTCATTTATATGATGACTATGCACATCATCCGACGGAGATACGGGCAACTCTTTCAGGAGCAAAAACATTTTTCAAGAATAAAGACATCATATGTGTCTTTGAACCGCATCAGACAAAAAGGTTAAAATTACTCTTCAAAGAATTTACTAACGCATTTGATTCGGCAGATCACCTCTTTCTTCTTCCTGTATATAAAGTTGCGGGAAGAGATAGTGTTGAAAAAAAATACACTTCAGAAAATCTCGCGCGTATAATCCAAAGAAAAAAACAAAGCGTATTTTACCTCAAGAATAAAAAGGACCTAAAAAAATCACTCTTTAAATTCTTAAGAAAAACAAAAAAGGATGTTGTGGTCATTATGATGGGCGCGGGAACAATCAATGAGGAAACAAAAAAACTGCTTCGTAAATAAATATGACAATTGATGAATATAAAGAATCGCATGGATACACAATAGATGGAGTTTGGTACCCACGCGTCACTAAAATAGTTGAAATAAAAGCGAAGCCCGCTTTGTATCGTTTCTACGCAAAGATGGACAATTTTGAATCAGCGGAACGCATGAAAGAACTTTCTGCGCGTGAAGGAACACTCATACACGAAACGGTAGAGGCCTTCCTTATGGGAAAAACTCCAGATGTCCCTCCTTCTATTTATCCGTCTATAAAAGCATTCCTCCAATTTGAAGAGGAAAACAGGATAGGCGTACATCCGGAACACGTGGAATTGCGTCTTGTGAATCGCAACGAACGCTACGCGGGAACGCTTGATGCAATTGCGACAATAGGAGGAAAAACGGGAATACTTGATATAAAAACATCGCAGGAAATTTACCGCGACTATAATCTCCAGACATCTGCATATGTCGCTGCGATGAAAGACGAAATCCAAAATCTTGAAACGAGATGGATCCTCCGCATTGATCAGATTCAAAAATGCCAAAAATGTGGCGCCTTTCTCAGAAAAAAAGGAGGAAGAATGACTGTTAAAACCGAATTTGGAAACAAAGAAATGTGGAAATGCCATCATGAATGGGGAAAAATGGAAGGTGTCATTGAACTCAAAGAATTTCCCGAATGGGAGAGGGACTATCACGCATTCCTCGGCGCAAAGAAATTATGGGAATGGGAAAATGAGAACATTTTGAAACAGGTTGGGTATTTATAAGCGAAAAAGAGCGGAATTATCCGCTCTTTCTTTTTGAAATGTATATTCTTAGTATCGAAAAGATGGCAAGTCCCGCCCATACTATTTCAGCAAAAACTATTGCCCATACCTTACCAGAAAATGCATTTATGCCGAAACCCAATGCCCCTAAAAAATTAAGCCAGTGATAGAACGCATTATCATTATTTATCTTTTTTGTTACTAAGAGTAAATAAGAAACAAAAAAGAAAATCATGCTTATCCAACCAATAATGTCGGGTATTGAAATTTTCACATAACCTCCGCTTTCTAATTTTCTGTTTTTATAATAAAACGTATATCACGTTTCGTCAATCCCCTTTTTCACTACACTTTTCAATAATGATAGGAGGTGGGTTGTCCCCTTTTCCCATTAGAAAACCAATACCAAACGAGGCAATGAGAAGAATGATTGCACTAATAAAAAAGAATATCATATCTTTATTTAGTTTTATCCAATCTTTTATTGACATATACACACTATTTTCCTATTATTATACCATCAATATTCTAAAAAGAATGGCGATCCGCGCCATTATTTTACAATCTCATGTTTTGTGTAGAAATAGAGATTATATAATAAATATTTTTTATTTTAAGTCGGAGATTTCAGTAAAATAAGGCGGGATGCTCATAATCGTAGTGAAATATTTTTCACCCGATTACGAGCTCAAATATTTCAACGATTATGGCACATACAAAAGCAAAAGGATCTACAAAATTAGGACGTGAATCAGAGTCAAAACGACTAGGTGTTAAAATTGCGGACGGCCAGAAAGTGGGAGCCGGTGAAATCATCATCCGCCAGCGTGGAACGAAATACTGCGCCGGAAATAATGTAAAACAAGGTGCTGATGACACATTATACGCTATAAAAAAAGGTGTGGTTAAATTCACAACAAAGAAAAAAATTAGATTTGATGGAAGAACGAGATTTGTGAAATCTGTTCATGTAGTTGTTTAAATAAATAATACCGCCACTCAATGGAGTGGCGGTATTATTTATTTTCAGGAGTAACCACAATAGTTAAAAGTGCGTGAACTTCTCCCCCTAAAATAACTTCAACGGAATGGGATCCTGTTTTTTTTATTGGCCTTTCCAATATAATCTCTACATTCTCTGCGCCAGATGCGCGAAGTTTTTTTTCTATATCTTTTGCAGTCACAGATCCGAACACCTCATCCTTATCCCCGACTTTAAGCTCAAAAAAGAGCGGTTTTTCCTTTAATTTTTCAGCGTACGCGGAATATTTTTTTATCATCCTCTCCTTGCGATCTTTCTCTTCCATTTTTTCGCGTTCATTCGCGCGTACATCAGCATCTGTCGCCTGTTTCACAAAATGTTTTGGAATAAGGAAATTGCGCGCATATCCATCCGGCACATCTTTAATGTCCGATTTTCTTCCAACACCCTTCACGTCTTTCAAAAGAATCACGCGCATATTTTTATCTCTTTGTCATTACTTCTTTCAAAACTTCAATCGCTTTTTCAAGTTGAGAATCTTTCTTTTTCTCAGCATCTTCTTCTGTCGTCTTCACCTCAATGTCAGGAGTAAGTCCTTGTTTGTTTATAGAATGTCCGTTAGGCGTTAGCCATTCGGCGATAGAAATCTTAAGAGACGAACCGTCTTTAAGCGTTTCCACCTCCTGAACGGTTCCTTTTCCATATGTCTTCTCCCCAACAAGCTTCGCTCCGCGTATATCGCGAAGAGCCCCTGCAAGAATTTCGGAGGCCGAGGCCGAACCCTCATTAACAAGAACAACAATAGGAATATTAACAAGAGACTGATTCCCGTTCGCATAGAAATTCTTCTCTTCTGACGAATAAAACCTCTCTTTTACAACAACCTCTCCCCTTTCCACAAACCATCCGGAAAGATGTGTTGCAACATCCAAAAATCCTCCAGGATTATTTCTTAGATCAAGAACAATTCCCTTTGTTCCGGAAACAAGACTATTTAAGGCTGCATCAAAGAAAAGAGACGGAGCATTCGCGTTGAAATTATAAAGTCTGAAATACGCGATTCCGCTTTCTTTCATTTCCCAGTCAAGAGTAGGTACAACGATCACCTTTCTCGTAATTTTAAACTCTTTCGCTTCGTTCCATCCATCTCTGAATATCATGAGTTTCACCTCTGTTCCCGGCTCTCCCCTTATGATTTTAACAGCGTCTTCAACTGAAAGATTTGCGGTAATCGTATCATCAACTTTTATGATCGCGTCACCAGCCTTTAATCCTGCGGCTTCCGCCGGATTGTTTTTAAGTGGAGCAACAATAATCACCTGCCCCTCTTTCATGCCAATTTCTGCTCCAATTCCTCCAAAACTCCCGTTTAGGTCTTCATAGAATTTTTTTGCATCTCCCGGATTGAAAAAATCGGAATAAGGATCATCGAGCGATTTTACAATGCCTTCAATCGCTCCATATAAAAGATCTTTGTCTTCCACATTTTGTGCGTCAAAATATTTTTCTTTAATAATCTCCACGGCATCCCAAAAAACGGAAAAATCCACATCCAAGAGATTATTTTCCAAAGTCGCCGCAGAAGCGGATAATCCGCTTTCATTCTGCCCAACGCGCACACCTGCATAAAAAGAAACAACGAGAAGGACAACGGCCACCACAAAAAGGGAAACAATTTTCTTTGTTTTCTTATCTTCTTTCATCTTAATGATTTGATTTTACATCTAAAAACTCTGAATCACAAATATGTGCCTATTCAATCCCAATAAAAATCCTGTTTTTTGATTGGGGAACGCTGTTAACCCAAAATGCCCATTTCGGCTCAAGAGATGTTTCTGCATTTTCAAGGCCTGGAATGGAAAAAATAATCCTTTGCATTTCGCTTCTCGTTTTTCCGGCAAGTTCGTTTTTAAGAGTTTCATCGTCAAGATCCGGCATAAAAAGAATGTTGCCCTGAACCTTCACAGTCATTTTTCCATCATCAAAATCCGGTTGGAATGCGGAATACGAAACGTTGAATTGAGTTGCTTTCATGGGAATATCCCCTGAAAGAGATTTTTTCGCTTTTTCCATAATTGCTTCTTTAAGCATCCCCTCGTCAAACGCAAACTGCTTCATTTCCCCCTCAGCAAAAATTGTAAAATGTTCAAGATCATCTTTGGGATATTGATACTCTTTTTTTGTTATTCTGAAAGAAACTCCTTCTTCAGGCACTTTAAGTGAATCAGAGAGAAGAACTAATGTTTGCGCGCTCAAAGCATCTTTTAAAGAAGTGGTTACGGATTCTTCAGCACTTTTCTTATCCTCTTCAGTCGCTGTAAGATGTTCACCTACATATCCACCCGACATAGGTTTTTTATTTTCCGCAGAAAAACCGTTATATTTTGAAGTTCCTTTGAGTCCCGGAATCTTCCATCCCGACATTGGAGAAAGGTTATAATCGTCTCCTGGCTGATCCGCTACAACTTCAATATCAATAGACGAAGGAATAATTTTGCCATTCTGAACTTTTGATCCTGGTACCGTAATCTGCTTTTCAACCCTGAAAATCTTTCCTGATGGAGATTCAAATCTTGTCATTGCAACAAATATCTGCGGAGCCGAACTGAAAGAATTGGATACAGTGAGTATTCCCCTCGCCTTCTCTTTCGCCTGCTCAATTCCATTCGCTTTGAATGTCATCTGCATATTCTGCGTTGATGTGAGAACCTCGCCTGCAAGAATGATTTTACCGGGGGTTTTAATTGAATACATCGTTTCATCAACGGTTATTTCCACGCTCTCACTGAATTCCGCAGATGCTTTTCTCATAAACAAGTTAATCTCGGCAGACGGGAGTTTGAATATAACATACCACGCCCCCGCAATGAGAATAAGAATCGCGAATGCATACACAAAAACATATTTCTTTCCTAAAGAAATTCTTTTCTTTCTCTTTTTTGCGGGTTCCACAAAGACAAATGCTTCTTTCGCGGAAGATTCTTCTTTCTCAGATATATCGGCGCGTTTTTCCTCTTTTTTCTTTCTCCTGAAAAATACTTTTATCCCCCTTTTCTCTTTATGTGGTTTAATCTCCTCATCTTCTTCCTCTTCTGGCTCAGATTTTGATTCACGAACATCTCTCGGAATTGAGGGTGGTTTTTTCTGTGAAGACGGAAAAATGTCGGACACAGCGCGTTCACGCACGCGGAAAACGGGGTTTAATGCCTTCAATCCCGCAAGAGACGCCATTTCCAAAATATGATCATCTATGGATTCAATAATGACTTCTTTACCATTTTCGTCAGCGAGACCCCTCACATTTTTGAAAAAATTTTTCTTACTCGCATCCGCAAAACTTCTTGAAATGTTAAAAACAACGCGGTCAATCCCCTCTTCAATCAGATTTTGGACAACATTATCTTCAAACGACGATTCACTAGTCAAAAAAACTTTTTTCTCTTTTTTCATATGAATTTTTATTGCGAAATGTTTGTAATAAGCCATTTCGCGCGACGATGTAATAATTGGTTTGCGAACGCAAGTGTATGTTGTGTAAAAGGATAAACAAAAAGCCCGGCTGTTGAAATATTGGATTTTTCTTCTTCTGGAAAGATAGAAAAACCTGAGTGTCCGAGTTTTTTCTCAAGCACATTCATTGTTCCCTTCACTGTTTTGTTAAGAATTCTTCTTAATTCTGAAACCGCATAATTAAAATTTAAATGTATAGTCATTTTTCCTTTTTCACTCTTTACTTTTTTATTTTTTGAAAGTGCGCTATCAATTTCGGAAAAAAGATCAGATACAAAACTATTGAATTGTTCTTTAAAAAGACGCTCCAAGTGTTTTGATACCCCATGTTGCGCGTAATACACAATAAGTTTTTCCGCGGTTTCTCCGCTCACTCCAAACTTTTCCCGAACAAAAGATGAAAGGTGTTTCATCCCGAGCGAAATTTCATCAAGATAAAAAAGTTTGTTTTCTCCCGCAAAAAATATAGCCGTTGATTCTTCATGACAAAACGCTGCAATTTCATTTTTCTCGTTTTCCGATACAAAATGAGCGAGCGCAGCACCTTCTTCGCACACTAAAACTTTTTGTGACCACGAGTGAAGAGAGCTCACAAATTTCATTGTTTCACGCGAGATAAATGTGCCCTGAAAACAAAGAGATAGAGTTTTTCCTGAAAATCCAGCGGGATGTATAACAGAATGGCCGTCCAATTCCATACTAATAACTTCCATATGCGCAAGAACCAAATCTGTTTCTTTCGTCTTCATTTTTTCCGATATCCACGGACGATTATTGTTGAGAAAATTCCACAAACCTTGAAAAATTAGATGTTCAAGCTCTTTTTCCGATATCTCCTCTTTTTCATCTTTTCTCGCAACATCCACTGTTTCTCTTAGAGTCGTTGCCAAATCCGAACCAAGTCCGCAAATTAAGCGATCTGCCTTCAGGAAGGGTTTTTTAAACTCATCAATGCGAGTACCAAAAACTTTGTTAAATATGCGTAATTCTTTTTTTTCCTCTTTTATAAATCCCTCAGTAATTTCAATTCCGTATTCGTTTTTTCTAAACACAATACAATACTCTCCGCGAAAAAAAGCGAGGGTTTTGCGTAATATTTCAAATATTTTTTTCTTCACGTCTTTTTTTTATTATATCACCCTAACTTCATACGTTTTCAATCACGGCCTTTATTCTTCTTACGCCAGCCGCAACGGCCTCTTCTTTAACAATTCTCACCTTCCCGATCTGCCCCGTGCTCTCCACGTGTGGCCCCCCACAAATTTCACTTGAATAATCGCCGACAAAATATACTTTCACTTTTTCTCCGAGAGAAGCATATTTTTCTTCAAAAAGCCCTATCGCTCCCCTCTTTTTTGCTTCTTCCACAGTAAGCATCTCAAAATGAACGGGAAGGTTTTCACATATCTTTTGATTCATAATTTCTTCCGTTTTTTTAATTTCCTCTGGAGTCATTTTCTGTGGATGAGAGAAATCAAAACGGAGACGTTCCGGAGTAAGATTACTCCCTTTTTGCTCAACATGATTGCCAAGCACTTCACGAAGCGCTTTATGAAGCAAATGTGTTGTTGTGTGATATTTCACGACCTGATCCGAATGATCCGCAAGACCACCCTTAAATGCACCTGCAGACGCCGTACGCGAAAGTTCCTGATGCTTCTTAAATTCTTCTTCAAATTCATTTTTATCTACATCAAATCCCTTTTCTTTTGATAATTCCTCTGTGAGTTCAATGGGAAATCCATATGATTGATACAAATCAAACGCAATTTTTCCGTTTATTGAAGATAATCTGCTAAATTCCTTAAGTCCTTTTTCAAGCGCCGAGGCAAACTTTTCCTCTTCTTTTTCTATTTCTCCTCTCACGCGCTCGCTGTTTCTCTCAAGTTCCGGATATACGTCTTTAAAAAGCTGTATGACTTCTCCGGCAATTCTTCTCATGAATTTTCCCTCAATGCCGAGAAGCTTTCCATGACGCACGGCTCTGCGTATAAGGCGACGGAGAACATATCCCTGCCCGACGTTTGAGGGAAGCACTCCGCGTTCATCTCCCAAAATAAACACCGCCGCACGAATATGATCGGCAATAACGCGAATGGACCGCGTCGCGTGATCGTCTCTATACGATTTTCCCGAAAGTTGCTCTATTGCGCTCACAATCGGCTTAAATGTATCAATTTCATATACATCACATTCATTTAACACCGCGACAGTTCGCTCAAGCCCCATTCCTGTATCCACATTTTTCTGTTTCAATGGTACAAACATATATTCTGGTTGTTCGTTGTTCGTTGTTTGTTGTCGGTCATACTGCATAAACACATCGTTCCAGATTTCCACCCATAGCGGATTATCATCATTGAATGATTCGGGAACTTTATCTGGATCGCCCGTCCAATAAAACATTTCAGAGTCGGGCCCGCATGGTCCCGTTTCGCCGACAGGTCCCCACCAATTGTTTTTCTTTGGAAGTTTTGCGATTTTTTTTTCGGGAATTCCTATTGATTTCCATATTTCAAACGCCTCTTCATCAAATGGCGCATCTTCATCTCCCTGAAACACGGAAACGGCAATTTTGTTTTTATCCAAACCAAGCCAATCGGGTGATGTAAGAAAATCCCAACTCATCTCAATTGCCTCTTTTTTCCAATACATGTTTCCGAGAGACCAATTCCCAAGCATCTCAAAAAATGTGAGGTGTGTGGCATTACCCACTTCGTCAATATCTCCCGTGCGAATGCATTTCTGACACGAAGTGAGTTTAGTTCCCCCCGGATGAGGTTCGCCTAAAAGATACGGAACAAGTGGATGCATCCCAGCGGTAGTAAAAAGCACGGAGGGATCATTTTCCGGAATAAGTGATGCTGACGGAATAACTGAGTGCCCCCTTAATTCAAAAAATTTCAAATATAATTCCCTTATTTCTTTCGTTGTTCTCATAAAAACAAATATATGTATATTTTAGAATATTTTCTGATGTTTTAAAATTGACTAAAGTCCCAAAATAATGCATCTTTAGGGTAGTATTTTTTATAACTTTCACAGGAGGTTTTTATGATAAAGATATATTATCTTTATTCCGCAACCGGATTGAGAGAATCATACACTGTCATTAATAACACCCGCGATTCTCTTGAAAATTCAATAGTTGTTTCGCGTGAAAGAAACGAACCGGACGCTATTGAAGATGCCCTCAATAAACTCCAAGGCAAAGAGCATGTAGAAATTCTTTCCATTTCAGAAATGATGACATCCAAAAACGGGAAAAAATTTATAGTTTTGTGTAGAAAAAAATAGTGGAGGAAAAATGAAAATTATTTC
>CAZVSK010000001.1:0-7103 GCA_964630035.1 uncultured Candidatus Saccharibacteria bacterium | reverse complement strand
TTCCTCACTTTGTATGTTTAATAACTCCGTACATAATGCACCTTCTTAAAAATAAACGCAATACTATATATTTTAAAACTTTTTTAACAACACTTGACATTAAAAATTAATATTATACGCTATGAGAAGAAAGTAAATTTTACAAATTAAAAGTGGAGGTTATCATGTCAGATGCTTTTTCAGATTGCTATAAAAACAATGTTATAGAGAATCGGAGCAAATTTGAACCGCTTCTTCTGCAATTTTTTAGAAGACGAGACAAGAAAAATAAAGAGGCTATCATAAATCTTTGTATGTCTATTGACGTAGGTAGTATTCAAACAAGGATCGATGCGTTTCTCTTATTTGCCGATAAAGTAAAGAGAGGGAGAAAAAAAGTATACAGAAACCAAAAAGTTTTCAAAACTGCATTGAATGCATTTTTGAATCCAGAACCAATACTCCGCGACGAAGGTATTTTCGGAGATATTGTACTTTATTGGAATAATAAAAGCGCCCTTTTGATAAGGTGCCTCGAAAAGCTCAAAACAAACATCATCTACCCTGGACTTTCGAGCGAAATGTTTACGAAAATAAAACGCGATGATCATGTGAATCTAGCCGGCGCAATAGGTATGTTTCTCGGAAAATCAAAAAACCCAAATGAGTTCATCAATATTGTTTCAAAAAGAAATCTTCTTATGGAGAAATAATTAAAAAAAACCCCGTATCACGCGGGGTTTTATTTTTAATTTAAAAATTAAAAATTACTTCATCAACTAGTGAAAAATATTTAGAAATTAAGAATTAAAAATTAATCCGCCAACTGGCGGATTGGGTATTAAAAATCCCCGCCTTAAGCTGGGATTTTTTAATTTCTCCTTTACAGTTTTGAAATTTGATTTTTGATTTTTTAATTTAATACTTGATACTCTCTACTTAATACTGTTTTAGTATCCCTCCAGTTTCTTTATCTTGTGGTGGGCCCGTATTTTTTCAAGTGCCTTCGCTTCAATTTGGCGAATACGCTCTCTCGTCACGCCAAACACCTTCCCCACCTCTTCCAATGTATGCGAAATATTATCATCCAGTCCGAAACGCATCGCGAGAATTTTCTGCTCGCGTTCTGTGAGATCAACAAGAACTTCCTTGATATAATCACGAAGAAGCGCCTGATTCGCAAGCTGGTCGGGGCTCAAACTCTGCTCATCCTTGATGAAATCAGCGAGCATTGAATCCTCATCGTCATCACCCACTGGAGCTTCAAGAGAAATTACTTCCTGCGAAATCTTTTGTATGTAGTGAATCTTCTCAACGTTTATTCCCATTTCATTCGCAATTTCCTCGGGAAGCGCGTCGCGTCCGAGTTCCTGCATAAGCCGTCTTTTCACCTGCGTATATTTCGTAATCGTTTCAACCATGTGCACGGGAATTCTGATAGTGCGTGAATAGTCGGCAAGTGCGCGTGTAATCGCCTGCCTGATCCACCACGTTGCATACGTGGAAAATTTGAATCCCTTGTGATAATCAAATTTATCAACCGCACGCGAAAGACCGATATTCCCCTCCTGAATAAGATCTAAAATAGAAAGGTGTGGGCTCCTATTCACATATCTTTTTGCAATTGAAACAACGAGACGAAGGTTTGCTTGAATCAATTTCTTTCTTGAAATCTCATCACCTTTTTCTATTTTCTTTGCAAGTTCTTTTTCTTCTTTTGAATTTAAAAGGGGCGTCCTCCCGATTTCTTTAAGATACATTTGCACCGCATCTGGAAGTGTCTGATCTATACGCGTAGCGTCTTTAAGTTCTTCAACTGTAATTTCTTCATGTTCCGATTTAATAAGAGAGGTTGTCGGCGATTTCACTTTGATTCCCTCCTTTTCAAGTCTGTCATAGACGCGCTCCAAATATTCCACATGTTTCTCAATGTCTGGAAAATAATTCAAAACTTCGGCATCTGTCACAAAGCTTCTTGTCCTTCCTCTTTTTATTAATTCCTCAAGCGATGCATTGTATTCTTCTTCAATTTCAAGTATTTTCTTGCTGACTTTCGGTTTTTTCGGGGATTTTTGTTTTTTCGCATTCGCTGTTTTCTGCGCTGTTTTTTTTGAAGATTTTATTTTTTTCTTCATATACCTATTTTAAGCGTATGTATTTTTTTTGCGATATCATCAAATTCTTTAAGAAGTTTTTGAATTTCATCTTCCCGTCCTTCAAGCTCGGCAACCCGCAATTTCTTTTGTACTTCAGCTTGTTTTTTCTTAAATCCTTCAAGGCGAAGATGGGAAATTAAATCATCCATCTCCTTTTTCATCACTTTTTGCGACATATCCGAAAATTCGTAACTTCCCCTCATCTTCAGGAGCTCTGCTTTTTCCGAATTTGGATCATCAAAAACGGACGCATAATCATCCGTAAAAAGCTCCCTTTCAGCTTTCACTATATCCCAAAGTTCCCCGTGAGTAAATGCTAAAGAGATGAGGCGCTCCATAATAAGCTTGGTCCTTGATGGAATACTGCGTATTTCGCTCTCTCCACTTCCTTCTACTTCTTTATTTCCCTCTTTTTCATCTTTTTCCTTTTCTACCTTTTCAAGTTCCGCTGAAAGAACGTCTTCCCGCGTTCCAGCGGCTCGTGCAAGTTCTTTAACAAGAATATTTTTTCCGACCTCGCTTTTCACTACGCTTATTTTTTCAAGAAGATGACGCGTAACGCGTTTTGTATATGCAACATCCTCTTTTTCCTCTTTACTATCTCCAAAATATTTTTGCAGTAGGTGCGAGAATGCGGGTTGCGCGTTGCGTATCGCATTTTCCAAAAAAGACGTGTCGCGTTCGCATGCTTCTGCGGGATCTTTATATGTCCCGAGACTTATGGCTTTAACATGAAAATCAAATTGGGAAAATATTTCAAAAGATCGTTCAAGCGCCTTAAATCCCGCATCATCGTTATCAAAACTCACAATAATTGTCTCTGCAATGCGTCTGATTTTTTCCAAATGATGAACTGTAAGACCAGTTCCTGAAAGTGCGATCGCATTTTTCACTCCCGATTGCCATGCCATGAGAAAATCCATTTGACCCTCCACAAAAAAAGCGGAACTTGTTTTCGCAATATCATTCTTTGATTTATGAAAACCGTAAAGAATTTTTGATTTATTAAAAATAGGAGTTTCTGGAGAATTCAAATACTTCGGTGTATCAGTCCTCTCTCCGAGATAACGGCCCGTGAAAGCAACTGCTTTCCCAACCGCATTGTATATCGGAAAAACAAGACGATCTTCAAATCTGTCTCTGAAAAGTCCTCGCGCATTTTTATATGCGAGACCTGACTTCGCGATATCGTTCACGTCAAATCCTTTTTTAATTAGATGAAGCGTGAGCGCTTCTCCACCCTCCGCATATCCGAGTGAAAATTCATCCGCCGTGCGATCCTCCAATTTTCTCTTTTTGAGATACGTACGCGCACGTTCGTTTTTCATAAGAGACGCGCGGTAAAATGAAACAGCCTCATCGTGCAAATCGTATAAAATTCCAAATTCTTTTTGTTGCTGAGGATTCAAACTCTGGAGTGTCACACCCGCCTTTTCCGCGAGAAAACGCAATGCTTCTGGAAATTCAAGATTCTCATAAAGCATTATGAACTTTATAACATCCCCTCCAGTTCCACATCCAAAACAATGCCACATTCTCCTGTCAGGCGAAACGATAAAAGACGGGGTTTTTTCCTGATGAAAAGGGCAAAGTGCTTTGAAATTCTTTCCCGCGGGAGAAAGAGAAAGATACGAACGTAGAAACTCAACAATATCAATTTTCCCTTTGATAATATCCGTTTCTTTTTGCATGGAGTTTTATTTTGACCGCGACTTCAGTTTTTCTATTTCAATTGAAAGTTGTTTGACTCCCTGTTCTATTTTTTCAAGTGTTGTTTTTGTAAACTCTTCGGTTTTATCTTCATCAACATCCTCCTGAATTTCGTCTATGTCTTTTGAAATCTCATCAACGTCCTCCTGAATTTCGTCTATGTCTTTTGAAATCTCATCAACGTCCTCCTGAATTTCGTCTATATCCTTCTCAACCTCGTCCAAACTTTCTTCCACCTCTTCAAGACTTTCATTATTTCTATTAACCGTCATCTGAATGAAAATTGCGAGGTAAATTGCCTCAAGTGAAACAATGGTTGTAAGCACGAGAAGAATCTTATCAAACTCAATCCCAAAAAAAGGAAGGAGAAAGGCAAGGATAAAAAGAATCGTGTGTGCGACAAGAGACCACGTCGTGCCAATCCACTGTGTGGCTTTAAAAGAGAGGTTTTCAAATCCTCTTTTTCTTTCTTCTCGCGTTGTCATACTGTGTGATTATACCATCAAAAAAACATGATTGAAAGACGCACGTGCGCAATGTAAAATGTATATCAGAAACATTAATAAGGAGATATATCAGATGGACAGATCATATAGTATTTTGTTTTTCTTGGCCTTTCTCATTCCATTTCTTATTGGAGCTTTTCCTACAGGATATGTGTTGGGGAAACTAAAAAACATAGACATAAGAAAACATGGAAGCGGAAATATCGGCGCGGGAAATGTGTCGCGAACACTTGGATTTTCTTTAGGTATCCTGACATATATCGTTGACGGACTGAAAGCATTTTGTGCCGTATTTTTTGTTCTTGATGCGTTTTTCTTAATTGCAACGAAAAACTTCGGATACGAGGTATCATATGAGCTTTTGCAATTCGTGTTCGGAACTGCCGTCGTTTTGGGGAATATTTTCAATCCATTCCTTGGTTTCAAAGGAGGAAAAGGAATCGCAACTCTTGCCGGAACAATGGCTGGAATTTCACTTCCTGTTCTCGGAATTGCCCTTCTCGCTTTTATAATTTTCATTATATCAACTGAAATTCTTTCTTTTTCCTCTATTATTGCAGTCGCTACAGCAGTTGTTGCATCGGCCTTCTTTCATTCTTTGGGTATTTTACCTCTGCACATACTTATTTTTTCAGGAGTAATGTTTGTGCTTATTCTTTTTTCACATAGGGAAAATCTGAAAAGATTGAGAAACGGAACGGAAGAAAAATTCAGTATGAGAAGAAAAAAATAGCACCGGAAAAAATACAAAACATCACAGGCTTATGTCTGTGATTTTTTTTAAAATTCCTTCTTGCTTATATTTTGTACCAATACTCTTTTCTTCACTCACCCCACCACCCGCACTTCTCTTCCGTTCCTTCTTCCCCACTGAACCATTCGCGCGAATGGTTCAGTGGGGAAAGATGAGAAAAGAGAAGATAAAAAGAGAAAAAATGGAGAAGAAAGAGGTGGAGAAAGAATGATTGGAAACGAAGTTCCACAGCGAATAAGATAATAAAAATCCCCTGACGTAATTGTGGGGGTTTTATTTTTTATGAAATCCAGTGTTCTCTCATATATTTCTTTCGCGCTTTTTCAATGGTCTTATATGCCTGCTCTTTATCCTTCCATTTCTTTATCGTCACACGCTTCTTCTCTAAATGTTTATACACCTCAAAAAAATGCCGTATTTCATCTTTTGTGTGATCGTCCACATCTTGAATGGAGCGTATTTTTCTAAGACGAGGATCTTTTTCACATACGCCTATAATCTTTTCATCCTTTCCTGACTCATCTTCCATTTCTAAAACTCCTATTGGACGGGCTTCCACAATACATCCGGGAAACACCGGCTCTGAAATAAGCACAAGAATATCAAGATGATCTCCATCATCTGAGCGTGTTTCCGGAATGAACCCGTAATCAGTCGGATAAAACACCGGCGAATGAAGCACGCGATCAAGGCGAATTTCGGCAAGATCTTCATCATATTCGTATTTGTTATGCGACCCTTTTGGAATTTCTACGAGGGCATTAACTGTTTCCGGGGCCCTCTTCCCGATATATAAATTGTGAAATGACATATTTTTTCTTTTATTTACGCAAGATAAAAAAATAATCCATCTTGGATTATTTTTCAACCCCTAAAATCCTAATTTTGAAAATTGGCGGTGTGTATTTGAAAAAATCCGAACTGATTTTGCGCGCGATTGGCTCGGCGGGCGGAATTCCCCCCAAACCCCCCTTCCGCCCGCCTCGCCTTGCCTGCCCGACCAAAACTATTGAGTGAAGGCTGGAACCGGAGCGAAAAGGACGATTTCAAATTTTTCTTTGGCGGCAAATAAGATTCGTAGAAGAGAAACAAGGATTACTTACTGAATTTGAAAGTGGACATAATTTTTATAAGTCCATCTTCTCTTCCATTTAAAATACCTGTTGATTTAGAAAGAGCATTATTTACCGAGGTATTTTCAGAAACCTTAGATTCCGCTGAAAGCATCGCATAATAATCATAAACTGCGTCTACGAATTCTTTATTTAAGTCATCGGTGGAGAAAGACGCATCAACAATTCTTCCGTTTATGAGGAAAATATAACTAGGAGACAAACTGAACTCAACATTGTACCACCTTTCGTTAGTGTTGTTAGTAATATCAAAGGCTCTTCTTTTTTCAATTGAACTTAAATAGGTACCAAGCTTAGAATCAATCTTGCAGTAAGTTGTACCATACTTAGTAAACCATGATCCATAAAAATCACAGTACTCTTTGTATGATGATTCACTTAAAAGACAAGTTCCTTCTAAACACTTGTTATTATCTTGCAAAGAGATGCTGTATTTTAAATCCTGATTGTTTTTGATGTTTACTCCCGGACCAATTCCGTCTGCATTTTTAATGTCTGATATTCCTTCCAAATAAGCTATTGTCATATTACTGGCAATCATATTGGGTGGATACTTAACCTCAAAACCGTATTTGGTATTGCTATAGGTTTTCCAATTAGAAGTGTCAACTAAATTATTTTGAGTTGGTTCTGTAGCAAATCTGGAATTTGTTTTTTTAAAAGTCATAAAGCCTAATACACCTGCTAACAAAACAATGATTACAACTACTAATATTATGATCTTTTTGCTCATAGATTTATAAAAATTAAAAATGAATTATTCCGACCTCATAAAATTGATAAAAATTTCTTTTGCCCTTAATTGATAAATCCTTTTCTTTTTTGCCCCAAAAGCCCTTTCAAATCGCGAAATTTCTATTGGCGG